>JAODMS010000035.1 GCA_025464925.1 Arthrobacter sp. | reverse complement strand
GCCAGAACGAAGGCACCTGGGTCCTGCCCAGCGCCGACGACAAGATCAAGACCCAAGAGGGAGTTGCCTTGGAGCAGCCAATCATCTCCGGCGTTGCACACGACCGTTCCGAAGCCAAGGTCACGGTTGTCGGCGTACCGGACATCCCGGGCAAGGCCGCGGCGATCTTCCAGGTGATCGCGGATGCGCACTCGAACATCGACATGATCGTGCAGAACGTCTCCACCCACGGGACCGGCCGGACGGACATCTCCTTCACCCTGCCGATCGTCGAGGGCGCCGACGCGCTGGCCGCCCTCCGCGCCGCCCAGGGGCAGATCGGCTTCGAGAACATCGAGTACAACGAGAAGATCGGCAAGCTGTCCCTGATCGGCGCCGGCATGCGCTCCCACCCGGGCGTCTCCGCACGGTTCTTCGCGGCGCTGTCCGCGGCGGGGATCAACATCAACATGATCTCCACCTCGGAGATCCGCATCTCCGTGGTGACGCACGCGGATTTGCTCGACGACGCCGTGCGCGCCATCCATAAGGCCTTCGATCTGGACAGCGAGGACGAGGCGACGGTCTACGGCGGCACCGGCCGCTAATCCCGCGGCCCGCACGAACCTGACAACGCGAAAGGGAGCGGCAGATGCCGCTCCCTTTTTCATGCTCTCCCTTTCACGCGCGAGGCCGGAAAGGGCTGTCAGATCTCTTCCTTCCAGAGGTCTTCCCGGCGGACCGCGTAGTGATGGCCTTGCGAGTCCGTCTCCACCTCAAAAGACGCCAGGTCTTCTTCCGAGGCGTGCTCGAAGTCATCGTGCCGATGGACCACCGGCGCTTCGGCGTCACCCCGAGTCGCGGGTCCGAAAAAGAACCTTAGCTTGTCGGTCCGCTGCATGAAGCGGATGGCATATTGCGCCACAATTCCCACCCCCTTCCCTGGTTACAGGTCAAGCAGTTCTGCGCTGGCAGGATGGTTCCTGTGCCCTCATTTTACGCCTGAAGGCGCCGAAACGACCCAGCCAAGGCGGGTCGTCAGGGACCGTTCCGGGCGGGCGGAAGACGTTCTACCGCAGGGATTTGTCGTCAGGGTTGCGGGGCACGACATACGTGCTGCCGTCGGGCCGCCGGACCGTCTCCCACTGCTGGGTCTCGGCCTGCCGCTGCTCCAGCAGTTCCTTGTTCTGCTCCGTCATCTCATGAACAAGGGAACTGCGGTTGGCCGGCCCGAAGATTGCACGGAGCTTCCCGGTTGCCCGCATGAACCTCTGGGCGCCGTTTTCCTTGGCCATCGCTATCCTTTCCTACGAACAAGACAATGACACCAGTGTACGCTAATCATTAGTGCACTAACTATTTGGAGGAGCGGGCATGGCCGATGTGACAACGAAACCCAGCGGAGACCCCACCGCCGAGGACGACCTCCTGCTGCAACAGCAGCTCTGCTTCGCCCTCACGGTGGCCTCCCGGAGCGTGGTGGGCGCGTACAAACCGGTGCTGGACAAGCTCGGACTGACCCACCCCCAATACCTCGTCATGCTGTGCCTCTGGGAATCCAGCCCGCGCTCCGTCCGCGACATCAGCGAGGCCCTCGCCCAGGAGCCGGCGACCATCTCGCCCCTCCTGCGCCGCCTCGAAACGGCCGGCCTGATCACCCGCCAGCGCATGGAAGGCAACGAGCGCACCCTCGACGTGCGGCTAACCCCCCGCGGCGAATCCCTTCGCCAGGTGGCGGCGGCGGTCCCCGCCGCGATGATGGCCCGGCTGGGCCTGACCCGGGACCAGGTCGGCCAGCTGCACGCGTCCATGATGGACCTGATCGCCGCCACGAGGACAGCGCCCGAAGCTGCGCCCCGGCGGTAGACTGGTTCGAAACAGAGGAGGACGCTGATGCGCAAGCAGCTGAGCCACGCGGCGCTCGTTCTGATGGCGGTCGCCGGATTGGCGGCCTGCACCCCGGGCGGCGGGACCAGCCCGTCCCCCTCCCCGACGGGCACCGCCGCGAGTCCCTCCGCCGGCACCCCCTCCCCGGACACCGAAACGACCTCGCCGGCCCCCTCCCCCTCCGCGGCCCCCCTCACTTCCGGACCAGGGCAGGGCAACGCCGAACTGGCCATCATGGTCAAGCCCTCCGACACCGCGGCTCCGAGCAACTTCACCCTGGTGTGCCAGAACGGGGTTCCGGCGGCCGAAAGCCAGCACCCCAACGCCGCCGCCGCATGCGCTGCCCTGAAAACCAACCCGGCCATCATCAGCGCCTGGCCGGCGAAGGGCCGGGCCTGCACGCAGCAGTACGGCGGTCCGCAACAGTCAATCGTGACCGGCGTCGTCGACGGCAGGTCCGTGGAGGTGACGTTCAGCCTGCGCGACGGCTGCGAAATCGCCGCCTGGAACGCCGCGAAGGACGTACTGGGCGCTACCGGTGGAGCTGTCTAAGCTGTTGCACTTTCCGCAAGAAGACTGGCTGCAGCACCAGGCGGCCTACCAGCAGCGCGTCCGACGCTACGCGGATCCCTACCTTGCCCGGCGGTCCGCCGGGCATAAGCACCCGGTTGAGGACTTCCTCTTCACCTATTACACCCAGAAGCCCGGCCAGCTGCTGCGCTGGCACCCGGGCGCCGGCGTCGTGCTCTCCGGACCTGTTGCGGCTGAGCGGACCGGCTGGAAGTATTACCGCGGCGCCGACGACGGCGAACTCGCCGCCGCCGGGCTGCCGGCGGGCGCCGCGGCCGTCACCGTCGACGTCGCTGCTTTCCTGCGCGACCGCCGGGAGGCGCTCCGGTTTGCAGGCATCATTCTCTCCGGGACCGCCGCAAGGCCCGCCCAGTTCGGCTGCTTCGGGCTCCACGAGTGGGCCATGGTGTACCGGCAGGACAAGTTCGAGTTGCGCCACGAATACCTCCGGCTACGGCTCGGTGCCGCCCGCACGGACCAGGTGGTGGAGGAGAACCGGATCCGCTGCTCCCACTTCGATGCCTTCCGCTTCTACACCCCTGACGCCGTTCCGCTGAACAGCCTCGAGCCCAGCAGGGAGAACCAGCGGGCCATGGAACAGCCCGGCTGCCTTCACGCGAACATGGACCTGTACAAGTGGGCCTACAAGCTGGCGCCGGCACTGCCCAGCGAACTCGTGATGGACTGCTTCGAGCTCTCCTGGCGGATCCGGGCCATGGACATGCAGGCCTCCCCCTATGAGCTGAGCGAGTGGGGCTATCCCGCCATCAGGATCGAGACGCCGGACGGCAAGGCCGAGTACGTTGCATACCAGCGGGCATTCGCCGCCGAGTCGCAGGAACTGCGGCACCGGCTCCTGCGGGAGCTGACGCCGCTGCTGCAGGCATTGGGCGCGGAGGCCCTCGGGGCCGCGGCGCCGCAGTCTCAAGAAGGCCCGGAAGGACAGCGGTGACCGCCATCCACGCGCCGAACGACGTCGATCTCACCGTCCGCCTGACGGAGTCTCCGGGAGCCCCGGGGTACACCTTCCGTCTGGTGGCCAGCGACGGCATCGTCTCCAGCGCGTCCACGCTGCCGGATCCCGCCGCCGCCCTCGAGGCCGTGCAGCGGCACGGGGAAGGCCTCTTTTTCCCCAAGCCGGCGCCGGGCAGGATCTGCACTCAGCAGTACGGCGGCCCGCAGACCGCCGTGGTGACGGGCTGGTTCCTGGGGCGCGAAGTGCGCAGCCGGTTCAGCCGCACCGACGGCTGCGAGATCGCCCGCTGGCGCGCCATGGCGCCGCTGCTGGGCGGGGTTGCCGGTTCCACCGGCGCGATCTGAACCCGCCCGGATCCGGGCACCCGGACTAAGACGGCTTAAACGGCAACGGCCGGCGGGGAGAGCCCGCCGGCCGTTGCTGCGTTCCGGAGTGCCGCCTAGACTGCGTTGTCCGGGGCGTCGCCCAGCTCGCCGTTCTGGATCTTGCCTGTCTCCTTCTTCACTTTCTTGCCCTTGTCCTTCTTTTCTTTCGTGTCCTTGTGGTCGTCCTTCTTACCGTGGTCGTCCTCGCCGGAATCGTGCCCCGGACCATCATCGCTCTCCTGGTCCTCCGACGTCGGCGGAACCACCGTGACGCCGGCCGGCGTAACCAGCACGCTGACGAACGTCGGATCACTTGCTCCGGCGAACGTGACGCGGCCGACGTAGGAACCGGCGGCCAGGCCCTTCCAGTTCAGGGTGACTTTTCCGGAGGTGCCGTTGGCCAGCCGCAGCGGGTTCGGCGTGAGCGTCGCGTTGCCCACGTTCGGACCCAGCACGGACGCATCGACGCTTCCCTTGGTGGCCTGCCCGTTGGGGCTGGCATACAGGTTTGCGTAGATCGTGTACTCGCCCGGGGCCGGGTTGGGAATGGATACCGACTCGCTGGCGGAACTCGTGGCCGCCGTGAGCGGGCCCTCGGGTGTCATGAGGAACATGTCAAAGTCGGCGTTCGGATCCGAGGACAGGACCGAGAACTTGGCCAGCGGGCTGCCGGCCGGAACCTGGACCGTCTTGACGTGGTTCGAGGCGTCCGTAACGCCGGTGAACTGCCCCGGAATCAGCTCCACGGCCGTGGAATCAGCCTTGGAGAGCCCGTCGAGCGTCATATCGATCGGGCGATCGGTGCCGGAGACGACGTTGATGGCGCCGGAGCCGGTGCCTCCTTCAGAGGTGAAGGCGACATCCTTCGCGGCCACAGCGGACTGCGGACGGACCGCGATCGGGGAGGTTACATTCTTGTTGGCGCCCTGCCAGGTCAGCGAACCCATGGCGAACTCGCCGAGGGCAGCGCGCTGGTTTTCGAAGGACACCTTGAAGGTGCGCTTCTCTCCGGCGGCACTGAAGTTCAGGACGCTGGGGGTCACCTTGACCTTCACGCCCGGCACATCAGCCTTGGCCCGGTAGACGCCCGGGGTCAGCGCCGTCACCGTGCGGGTGACCTCGATCTTGCCGGTCAGGTTGCCCAGCGAGAAGGACGGAACGTTCATGTCGCGGGGTTTGGTGGTGCCGATGCCAGGGATGCCCAGCTCGAAGCCGGTGCCCCGCATGAACGCCAGGTAATCGGCCTCGTTGGCGTCGTAGACCAGGCCCGGATCCAGCACCCGGGCCGGGTCCACGTGGCCGGCACCGGTGGCCAGGACATCGGTATTCTTGCTGCCGTCAGCGAGCTTGACGTCACCGGCAGTGGTCATCATTGCGGATTTCACCGTGGCCGGGGACCATGTCGGGTTCTTGCCGAGGATCAACGCACCGAAGCCGGCAACGTGCGGGGCTGCCATCGAGGTGCCGGACAGGAAGCCGAAGTCGTCCCCGCCCGTGCCGATCGGCGAGACGCCGGCCAGAACTGCGACGCCGGGAGCGGCAACATCCGGCTTCAGCAGGTCAGAGTCGGTGGCCAGCAGCGGGCCGCGGGACGAGAAGCCGGCGATCTGCGGCTGGGCCTCGGCGGGCAGCCCGGTGGTGTCCTTGTTGACCAGGGAAACCTTGAGGGCCGGGTTGGCGGTGACCTTGGCCTTGATGGTCTCGGTGGCCGGCGGGTTCACGTGGACGGTCGGAACGGCGTGCTTGTCCGTGTCCAGCGAGGAATCGCTCAGGTTCACCAGGATCATGCCGACGCCGCCGGCACGCTTAACCTCGGCGCTCTTGGCGACGCGGTCAATGACGCCGCGGTCACAGACCACAACCTTGCCGGAAACCTTGGCGGGATCCAGGGTGTCAGGACCGCACAGTGCCGCGTCGGCTGCTCCCGCGGCAGCCGCGCTGGCGGCCAGCACGACGCCGGTGTTCGAGACCTGGCTGTTCATGATGCTGGCACCGCGGAACTTGCTGCCGTCGGAGAACTCGGCCGTGCCCTGCAACTCCTGGGAGAAGCTGCTGGCGGCAACCGTAGTGAGCCACGGCGCGCCGTGGTTGACCGTGCTGGCCGTCGGACCGGAGTTGCCGGCCGAGACGGCGACGAAGATTCCGGCCGAGGCGGCGGACAGGAACGCCAGCGAAACCGGATCAGTGGTGGTGTCCGTGGCGCCGGAGATGGAGTAGTTGAGGACATCCACTCCGTCGAGGATTGCCTGGTTGATCGCATCGATGGCGGCGGAGGAGTAGCAGCCGCCGGAATCGGGATTGGTGTCTTCCCAGCAGACCTTGTAGATGGAAAGCTTCGCAGCCGGCGCAATGCCGCTGGTCACGCCGAAGCTGCGGCCGTCGACAACCGTCTCGACGTTGGCTTTGCCGGCGGCGGTGCTGGCCGTGTGCGTGCCGTGGCTGTCGACGTCAATCGGGGACAGCAGTTCTTGCGGGGCGCGGTCCTCGGGCGGAACATACTTCTCGAAGTCGTCGGCGAAGTAGTGGGCGCTCAGCACCTTGGAGTTGCAGGCGGAACCGTCGAAGTCCTGGCCCTTCTGGCATTCGCCCACGAAGGTGTCGCCGTCGGACTTGAGCATGGCGATCTTGCCGTCGTCGGTGCGGTAGGGCTCACCGACGACGGGCTCGCCGACGAGCGGCTTGACCTGTTCGCCGGCGAAGAAGGGGTTGGACGGTGTGTAGCCGGTGTCGATAACGCCGACGACGACGCCCTTGCCGGCCGCGGCCTGGCCGCCGAATTTGGTGTTCCAGGTGCCGTTGGCGCCGCTGAGCTTCAGGAACTCGGTGCTGGAATAGTCAGGCGCGTTTTCCGTATCCGGAGCGACCACCAGCACGCCGGGGTCCTTGGCCAGCTTGATGGCCTGGTCGGCCGTCAGCTTGGCGCTGAAGCCGTTGATCGCCGCCGTGAACTGGCGCTGGATCTGCACGTTCTGCTGCCCGGCGACCTCGGTCTGCTTGTGCTCGAGGTGCGCCTGGTACTGCTTGACTTCAGCCTTGTTGGCGTCCAGTTTCCGGCCGGATTCCGGCTTGGTGGCCGGCAGCCCCACCGTGCCTCCGTCGTAGGTTGCCGCCGGCTTCTCGGCCAGGACGACGATGTAGCGGCCGTCCTTGTAGTTGTTCGGATTCAGATTCTTCTGCGCAACTCCGGCCAGTGGCGTGCCCTGGGTCGGGGTTGCGCTGGCGGGTGCGATGGCGACTGTGGACAGAAGAACCGGTAAGCCCAGGGTCAGTGCCGCGGCCCTCCGGAGTCCCCCGCTTCGAAGGAAGCTCTTTCCTGGTGATTTCACGAGTGGTTTGAACCTTTCATAAGGAACGGGCCCAGCGACATTGCCGGGACAAGCAAGCTGGCGGGGCTGCACCTGCAGTGACAGGTGCAGCCCCGACGGGATACCAGCCGATTCAAACAGTACAGACTGAGAGTGGTATATGACATAGAAAACCAAGAGCAAAATCAAATTTGTCACGCAATTTGACTTATGGTGATTACGGGCGCGCCGGAGAGGCCAGACCCCGCGGTTCCGGTCTCCCCCAGGCGCGCGTTCGTCCTACTGCCGCGGGGTGCGAACTACCTCGCTGATCCAGGCGCGGGTCTTGTCATCGAGAGGCCCCGGCACATTGCCGTGCCGGGCGGAGCGGTCCGCCTTGATCTTTTGCAGGACCATGCGGCCAAGGCCCGTGAACACGGCGGCAGCGACTACGGGCAACAGCACGGATTTTGATTTCCCAGACATGCGCACATCCTACTTCCGGCGCACCTCCGGGACCATAGCCGCCGTTGCCGTCTCCCGCCCTGTTCGAGGCGCCGGTTGCCGTGCCGTTTCCCGGGTACAGCTTCACCGTACCGCCGTCGATGCGGCGGGACGGGCCGGGGCCGGTAGAATGGGCATGCAAGCTCGCGGAGCGCCCGTTCACGCTGTCTAATGTTCACGTTGATGTTCAAAGCCAGGCAGAAGACCGGCGTGAGACGGCACCACTCCGCTGCGCCCTTACCCAATGCTCACGCACAGGAGTTGCCGGATGCCCCGGATCGTTGTCGACGTCATGCCCAAGCCCGAGATTCTGGACCCGCAGGGGAAGGCCATCGTGGGTGCACTCCCCCGGCTGGGCTTCACCGCCTTTAGCGCCGTCCGGCAGGGCAAGCGCTTTGAACTTCTGGTCGACGGCGAGGTGACCGAGGAAATCCTGGCCCAGGCCCGCGATGCCGCGGCGACCCTGCTGTCCAACCCGGTTATCGAGGACGTCGTCAACGTCGAGGTCGTCGAGGCCTGAGATGACTGAACTCCCCCTGATCGGCGAGTCCCTCGCCGGCGCCCCGGACGCCCGCAGCCTCGCGGGCGCGCGAATCGGCGTCATTACCTTCCCCGGCACGCTGGACGACCGCGACGCCGCCCGTGCTGTCCGCCTGGCGGGCGCCACCCCGGTGGCGCTGTGGCACGCCGACACGACCCTGGGCGACGTCGACGCCGTCGTGATTCCCGGCGGCTTCTCTTACGGCGATTACCTCCGCGCCGGCGCCATCGCACGCTTCGCGCCGCTGATGGCCAAGGTCATCGATGCCGCCAACTCGGACGCCAGGCTTCCCGTGCTCGGCATCTGCAACGGCTTCCAGATCCTGACCGAGTCCCACCTCCTGCCGGGCTCGATGATCAAGAACGACCACCTGAAGTTCATGTGCCGTGACCAGATCCTCCGGGTGGAGAACAACAGCACGGACTGGACCGGGGACTACCAGCCGGGCCAGGAAATCACCGTCCCGCTGAAGAACCAGGACGGCCAGTACATCGCGGACGAGAAGACCCTGGACGCCCTCGAGGCGGAGGGCCGTGTCGTGTTCCGCTACGTGGGCTTCAACCCGAACGGCTCCCGCCGCGACATCGCCGGCATCTCCAACGCCGCCGGCAACGTGGTGGGCCTCATGCCGCACCCGGAGCACGCGGTCGAGGCAGGGTTCGGCCCGGAGTCCCTCGACGGAGTCGGCGGTTCCGATACCGAGGGCCTCGGCTTCTTCACCTCCGTCCTGAACAAGATTGTGGGAGGCGCCAAATGAGCATCGACACCACCAAGAAATTCAACATCGACACCGTGGAAAACGCGGCCAAGACCCCGGACACCGAGCTTCCCTGGGCCGAACTGGGCCTGAAGCAGAACGAGTTCGACGAGGTCGTTAAGGTCCTGGGCCGCCGCCCGACCGGCGCCGAGCTCGCCATGTACTCCGTGATGTGGAGCGAGCACTGCTCCTACAAGTCCTCCAAGAACCACCTGCGCCAGTTTGGCGACAAGGTGACCGAAGAGATGAATAAATACATGCTGGTGGGGATCGGCGAAAATGCCGGCGTCACCAATCTCGGCGACGGCTGGGCCGTGACGTTCAAGATCGAGTCCCACAATTCGCCGTCGTTCGTGGAGCCCTACCAGGGTGCCGCAACCGGCATCGGCGGCATCGTCCGGGACATCATCTCGATGGGCGCCCGCCCGGTGGCCGTGATGGATCCGCTGCGTTTCGGTGCCATTGACCACCCGGACACGGCCCGCGTCATGCACGGCGCCGTGGCCGGCATCGGCGGCTACGGCAACTCCCTGGGGCTGCCCAACATCGGCGGCGAAATGGTCTTCGATTCCGTTTATCAGGGCAACCCGCTGGTCAACGCGCTGGCAGTCGGCGTGATGCGCCATGAGGACATCCGCCTCGCCAACGCCTCCGGCAAGGGCAACAAGGTGGTGCTGTTCGGTGCCCGCACCGGCGGTGACGGAATCGGCGGCGCTTCCGTGCTGGCGTCGGAGTCCTTCGACGACACCAAGCCATCCAAGCGCCCCGCCGTCCAGGTGGGCGACCCGTTCGCCGAGAAGGTCCTGATCGAGTGCTGCCTCGAACTGTTCAAGGGATCACTGGTTGAGGGTATCCAGGACCTGGGCGCCGCAGGCATCTCCTGCGCCACGTCCGAGCTCGCCTCCAACGGCGACGGCGGCATGGAAGTTGAACTGACCTCCGTCCTGCTGCGGGACCCCACCCTGACCCCGGGCGAAATCCTGATGTCCGAGTCGCAGGAACGCATGATGGCCGTGGTCACCCCCGAAAACGTCGCCGCTTTTGAAGCAGTCATGGACAAATGGGCTGTGGAGTACTCCTGGCTGGGCGAGGTGACGGATACCGGCCGCCTGATCATCACCTGGGACGGCGAAATCATTGTCGACGTGGACCCGCGGACCGTGGCCCACGACGGTCCGGTCTACGACCGTCCGTATGCCCGCCCCGAGTGGCAGGACTCCTTGCAGGCCGATGTTTTCACCGGATCCGTGCAGGACGCCGGCCGCCCGTCCACCCCCGAGGAACTGGCCGCCGCAATTGCCGAGCTCATTGCCTCGCCCAACATGTGCGACAAGTCCTGGATCACCGACCAGTACGACCGCTACGTCGGCGGCAACACCGCGCTGGCCATGCCGGACGACGCCGGAGTGGTCCGGGTGGACGAGGAAACCGGCCTGGGTGTGGCCCTGGCGACCGACGCCAACGGCCGCTACACCTACCTCGATCCGTACTCCGGCGCACAGCTGGCACTGGCCGAGGCGTACCGCAACGTCGCCACTTCCGGCGCAGTGCCGATGGCCGTCAGCGACTGCCTGAACTTCGGCTCGCCCGAGGACCCCGATGTGATGTGGCAGCTGGCCGAGGCCATCCGAGGCCTCTCGGACGCCTGCATGGTGCTGGGCATCCCGGTCACCGGCGGCAACGTCTCGCTGTACAACCAGACCGGCGCAACCCCGATCCACCCCTCCCCGGTGGTGGCCGTGCTGGGCAAATTCGACGACGTCGCTCGGCGCACGCCGTCGGGCTGGCGCGAGGACGGCCAGGCCATCTACCTGCTGGGGACGACGGCGGCAGAGCTGGACGGCTCCGAATGGTCCAACATGCGCGGGCACCTCGGCGGGCTGCCGCCCAAGGTTGACCTTGCCGCCGAACGCGCGCTGGGCGAGATCCTGGTCAACGCCTCCCGCGACGGCATGGTGGACGCCGCCCACGACCTCTCCGAAGGCGGCCTCGCGGCGGCCCTCGTGGAATCCTCGCTGCGCTACGGCGTCGGGGCCCGGATCGCCCTCCAGGATGTCCTGGACCGCGACGGCGTGGACCTCTTCACGACGTTGTTCTCCGAGTCCCAGGGCCGTGCCATCGTGGCGGTCCCGCGCTCGGAGGAAATCCGCTTCAAGGACATGTGCACCGCCCGCGGCTTCGCGCACCTCCGGATCGGCGTCGTGGACGCTGAGAGCGGCCAGCTGGAGATCAACGGCGTCGAAACCATGTCCCTCGAGGCCCTCCGCGACGCCCACGAGGCCACCTTGCCGAAATACTTCGGCTAGCCGTTCCGCGAAAGCGCGGCGGTTTCAGACCAGCGCACCCCGGATCCCGGGGGCGCAGGTCTGAAACCGCCGCGCTTTTTGCTTAGTCGTCGCTGCGGAGTTCGCGCTGGCGAGCGCTGAGCAGCTCCATCTCCGGGCGTGCGGCCACGAAGCGTTCGACGGCGGCGAGCACCTCCACCAGATGGGCCCGGTCCGCCGCCACCAGCCCGACCCCGATCATGGTCCGCCGGTACTGGTCCTGCATCCCGGCTTCGGTCACGGAGACATCGAAACGGCGCTTGAGCTCGGCGAGCACGGGCCGCACCACGGAACGCTTCTCTTTGAGGGTGTGGACGTCGCCGAGGAGCAGGTCGAATTCAATCCAGCCGATCCACATAACCCCATTGTCGCCGATGACGTGAAGTGCCGGACAGGGTGGTCAGCAGCCGTTGATGGCGTCCCGCGCCAGTTCCTGTTGCCGCGGCGTACCAGCCCGATCCGCCCATTGCTCGGCGAGCTGGAACTCCACCAACGCCTCGGCGCAGCGGCCGGCGGCATGCAGGACCCGGCCCAGGTTGATATGCAACGCCGGCATCCACCGCCTGGTCGTGGCGTCGTGCGCCGTGGAGGCGTATTCCAGGGCGCTGCGGTTCCACGTTCCGGCGTGGGCGGCGTCCGCAACGGCCAGCATCTGGAGCGCATCCACCGCCAGGAATTCCTCGACCAGATGGTCCGCGAGTTCCGCGGCCTGTTCAAACAACGGTACGGCCATCGCTGAGTGGCCACTGGAGTTCAGCACCCGGCCGCGTTCCAGCAGCACCCGGATGGCCACGGTCGGTTCGTCGGCGTCGATTGAATCCAGCAGCGCGTCGGCTTCCTCGAAGCGGCCCTGCAGTCCGATGGCCCGGCCCAACTGGGTGGCAAGTTCGGCCTGTTCGTCGGCATCGAACGTAGGGTCCGCCGCTGCCGCCCGGAAGCGGGCTTCCGAGAGGTCCGGATTGTCGAAGTCCCACAATCGGTCCAGAGTCTGTTGATCCAGCATCTGCCTGCTCCTGCTCAGCTCGCACCTGCGGCCAGTTCTTGCGCACTCCTAATGTAGCGGGAAGTGATGAGTCTGCGGATCGGCTTGGCAAGGGCGCTGCCGGCGGCGTAAAACAGGTTGGACGGTACACCGAAGGCCGTGATCTCGATGGCCACGCTGCCCATCTCATCTATCGAGATCTCGAAAGCCTCTTCACCGCGGACCGGATGGCCCGGCAGCGTGCCGTAACCGAATCCTGCCGATTGGGGCCCGTCCCCGGGTGCCGGGGGGCGGACCCAGACGACCTCGCAGGGCGCGTTGATCCGGAGCGGTCCGACGCCGAAACCGCTCACCACGCGCGTGCCGAGGACCACGACGTCAGACTCCGCGCGGACTCGCAGCCCGGCCCCCTTCTGTAGCTGCCAGGTCAGCATGCCCTGGACAGCGCGCCGGTACGCCGCTCCACCTTCCCCCACGTATGCCCGCGAGATGAGGCACTCGACCTCCGCGGGCACCGGGCCGTGCTCGGTGGATCCGATGCCCTGATAGTTCAACTGGCCGGGTGCAATCCGGAGACCGCTCACGTCCGCTCCTTCCGGGGTGCCCCTTGTGCAAGCCTGGCCCATCCGAGCTGTTCCTGCTGGCGCCGGCTCAAGGTGGCCACGACGAGATCGTAGGAGTCCTCGACCAGGTCGCAGATCATGGAATCGGGCAACGAGCCGTCCAGCCGGACGCCGTTCCAGTGAGTCTTGTTGAGGTGCCAGGCTCCGGTAATCTCCGGGTGGGCAGCACGCAGCTGTTCGGCCAGCGCCGGCTCGCACTTGAGGCTCACCGACAGGGCGGCGTCGTCCATCGAGGACAGGGCGAACATCTTGGCTTCGTGCCGGGTTCCCCCGGGCACCGCGGCCCGCACCTTGAACACGGACGTCTCCGGACCGAACGGAAAGTCCTCGAAAACGCCGGGAAAACCGAGGCAGAGTATCCGGAGTGCAGCTGCATCCATGCTTCGAGCCTACTGCCCTGCACCGGCATTCGACCCCGGCAGTACCGCGGCTATAGGCCGAGGCGGGCGGCGTGCTGCGCGGGGCAGGCGTTCATGATTACGTCCAGGCCTGCTGCCTTCGCCCGTTCGGCCGCCGCTTCATCGATGACACCCAGTTGCAGCCAGACGGCTTTGGCGCCGACGGCGATCGCCTGGTCCACGACGGCGCCCACCTTCTGCGAATTCACGAAGCAGTCCACGACGTCGATGGGCTGCTTGGTCGCCGGAATCTCGGCCAGCGTGGAGTACCCCGTTTCGCCGTGGACGGGATCGCCGGGAAGGTTTACCGGGATGATCTCCATGCCGAGGCGGTCGCGGATGAACCGGGAGGTGTCGTAGGCGGCACGCCATTCATTGGTGGTGAGTCCGACGATGGCCCACCTGCCCTTGGTGCGCATGAGCCTTTCGAGGACTGCCGGATCGTTCAGGTGCGCCATAAGCACAGCTTACGCGCCGCGCCGCCGAGCCTCCGCACCTCCGGCCGGCAGCCACGCCGCCGCGAGGCAAGCGTTTCCGAACAAATGGCTGGTGTGCTCAGAAATGCCGCCGGGTGACCGAATATTACGGCGCAAAGAGCCTTAATTTGAGGAAAAGATGCGAATCCGGTTTAGTGGGAAGCGACCATCCCGAGCGGCCGAGAGACCTGGATCGATGAAGCCGCAGCAACCCTGGTCGTCGGAAACCTCCCTGGAATCCGGCGATAGCAAGGTGATGAGCCGCGGGAACGGCCGGACTGACCACCCGGCCCGGAGGCTCGTTCCGTAGGGTGCTACTGCCAGGACCGATGGAGTATTCCTATGACTGCTGTCCTGCCCACCTCCGCGCCCGGGACGTCCCCGGACGCCACGGCCGAGGCCTCCACCACCATGGCAGGCCGCGGCTCCGCCTCCGCCTTGCCCGTGTCCTTCCGCTCCCTGCGCCGCACCTTCGGTTCGGGCCCGGCGGCCCACACCGTGCTCCGGGACGTGGACTTCGAGGTCCGGGCCGGTGAGGTCCTGGCCATCCTCGGCACCTCCGGTTGCGGCAAATCCACCCTGCTCCGTGCCACCGCCGGACTCGACTCGCCCAGTTCCGGCAGCGTGGACATCGACGGCACCCCGGTCCAGGGTATCGATCCCCGCTGCGCATTCGCTTTCCAGGAACCGCGACTGCTGCCGTGGCACACCCTGCAGGCCAACGTCGCAATCGGCCTCCCCGCCGGTGTCAGCGCCAGGTCAGGCAAAGCCAAGGTCGCCCGACTGCTGGAGCTGGTGGGATTGAAGGATTTCGCCAAGCACCGCCCCCGGGAAGTCTCCGGCGGCATGGCCCAGCGGGCCTCGCTGGCCCGGGCGCTGGCCCGCAATCCCGGCGTCCTGCTGCTGGATGAACCGTTTGGCGCGCTCGATGCCCTGACCCGCATCAAGATGCAGGACCTGCTGCTGGACATCCACCGCGCCGAGCCCACCACGGTACTGCTGGTGACGCACGACGTCGACGAGGCCCTCCAGCTGGCGGACCGCATCATTGTC
Source organism: Arthrobacter sp. (assembly GCA_025464925.1). The sequence continues at coordinate 4,073 of JAODMS010000035.1, read as the reverse complement.
CTGGGCAAACAGGCTGCAGTCGACGGCGCCCGGAGCGGCGCCACAGCCTCCGGTGCGACGATCGTGCGCACCGTCGCCGTCCCGGGCGAGCGCCCGCGGAACCGCGCGTCTGTGGAACTGGCCCGAATGCGGGCCTCGCTCCTGGAAAGCCTGGGCGTCGACGCCCACTAGCCTCTCCCCGATCAGCCGGACGCGCGCAGCAGCGTCCCTCACACCGCCCTTTCCACCCGTTCGCACCGTTTTCCAAAGGATCTCCATGCCGTCCCCTCGCAAGACAACCCGCCGCTCCCTCCTGGCCGCCGCCACCGTCTCCGCCGCCCTCGTCCTCACCGGCTGCGTCGCCGGTGAAGGCTCCGGAGGCACTCCGGCAGCGAATAGCGCCGCCGAGGGCGGCACCCTGAACATCGACTTTGCCACCTACAATCCGCTGAGCCTCGTTATCAAGAAGAAGGGCTGGCTGGAGGCCACGCTGAAGGACCAGGGCGTCACGGTCAACTGGGTCCAGTCCGCAGGCTCGAACAAGGCCAACGAAGCCCTCCGCTCCGGCGCGATCGACGTCGGCTCCACGGCCGGCTCCGCCGCCCTGCTGGCCCGGGCCAACGGTTCACCGATCAAGGCCATCAGCATCTACTCCCAGCCCGAGTGGGCCGCGCTCGTGGCGAAGCCCTCCGCGGGAATCACCACCGTGGCCGACCTCAAGGGCAAGTCCGTGGCCGCCACCAAGGGCACGGACCCGTACTTCTTCCTCCTGCAGTCCCTCTCGGAAGCGGGCCTGTCGGCCAAGGACGTCACCGTGCAGAACCTGCAGCACGCGGACGGCCGCGCCGCGCTGGAGAACGGATCCGTGGACGCCTGGTCCGGCCTGGACCCGATCATGGCCGGTGCGGAGCAGAAGGGCGCGAAGCTGTTCTACCGCAACCTCTCCTTCAACACCTACGGCTTCCTGAACGCCACCGAATCCTTCCTCAAGAACAAGCCGAAGACCGCGCAGGCGGTCGTCAACACCTATGAGAAGGCACGCGCCTGGGCCGCCGCCAACCCGGACGAGACCGCGCAGATCCTGGCCGAGGTAGCCGGCCTGGACCTCGCCGTCGCCAAGACCGTGGTCCTGGAGCGCAGCAACCTCGACGTCGACCCGGCACCGGGCGAAGCGCAGCGCAAGGTCCTGGCCAAGATCGGCCCGACCTTCGTTGAGACCGGCGACGTAAAGACCCAGCAGCAGATCGACACCGCAGTGGCCACCATTCTTGATGACTCGCTGGTGACCAAGGCGGATCCCTCCGCCGTCAAGGATTCCTGATGACCCATCTCGGAAATCCTTACCTCACCGGCAACAGTGTTGCGGACGGGCGCGCTGCAGCCGTCCCCGCAACCCCAGCAGACGCCGCCCAGCCGGGCTCGCCCGAATCGGGTCCGAGCGGCTCCCCGGCGAACGGATGGTCCCCCGCCGGGATCCTGGCCAACGGCTGGGCGCGTCTGCTACTTGGGCTGATCATTCCGGCGGCGGTGCTGACGGCATGGCAGCTGTCCACCGCGGCCGGCGTCTTCAGCGTCGTGCAGCTCCCGCCGCCGGGCATGGTGCTCGAAGCCGGCGTCGACCTCCTTCAGGCCGGGCAGCTGGGCCAGCACATCGCGATCTCCACCCAGCGCGTGCTGATCGGCTTCGCCGCTGGCGCGGCGTTGGGACTGGTGTTCGGTTCCCTCGTGGGACTCTCGAAGTTCGCCGACGCCTTGCTGGCCCCGACCATCGGCGCCCTCCGCGCGGTCCCCTCGCTGGCCTGGGTGCCGCTGCTGATCCTCTGGATGAAAATCGGTGAGGATTCGAAGATCACACTGATCCTGATCGGGGCGTTCTTCCCCGTCTTCACCACCGTCTCCCTGGCCCTGCGCCACGTGGACCGGAACCTCGTGGAAGCGGCGCGGGCGTTCGGCCTGAAGGGCGTGAAGCTCCTGACCACCGTCCAGCTACCGGCCGTGGTGCCGGCGGTCTTCTCCGGGCTCCGCCTGGCGCTGGCCCAGGCCTGGCTGTTCCTGGTCGCCGCCGAACTCATCGCATCCTCCATGGGACTCGGCTTCCTGCTGACCGATTCGCAAAACAACGGCCGCACGGACCGGCTCCTGCTCGCCATCGTGTTGCTTGCCGTCATCGGCAAGATCACCGATGCGCTGCTGGGGCTTGCGGAGAAATGGGCGGTAAAACGATGGGCCTGAGCGTCACCGCCACCAGCGCAAGCAACGGAACCGCCCCCGTCACCGAGGAAGAACGCATCGCGTTCTGGGAGGAAGCCGCCCTCCGCCTCGACTGGGAGGACGCGCCGGCTGGCAGCGCGCCGGGAAGCAAGCCCTGGCACACCGCGCACCGCCGCGTCCCGGCCGACGTCGAGGCGGGCCTGGGACCTGCAATCAGCTGGTTCGAAGGCGGCAGGCTCAACGTCGCCCACAACTGCGTCGACCGCCACGTCGCCGCGGGGCGCGGAGACAAGGTGGCCCTCCACTTCGAGGGCGAACCGGGCGACCGCCGCTCCATCACGTACGCGGAACTGCGGCGCGAAGTCGCCAAGGCCGCCAACGCCCTGCTGGAACTCGGCATCACCAAGGGCGACCGGGTGGTCATCTACCTCCCGGTCATCCCGGAAACCATCATCATCACCCTGGCCGTGGCCCGCATCGGAGCCATCCACTCGCTCGTCTTCGGCGGCTTCTCCGCCGAGGCGCTCAAGTTCCGGGTCGAGGACACCCGCGCGAAGCTGCTCGTCACCACCGACGGGCAGTTCCGCCGCGGGGCCGCGGTGCCCGTGAAGGACAACGCGGACGCGGCCGTCGCCGGCGACAACGCGATCGAGCACGTGCTGGTGGTCAACCGCACCACCGCACCCGAACTGCTGGATACCGTCCCGATGACCGCGGGCCGCGACGTATGGTGGCACGACGCCGTCGGGCGCGCCTCCGCGGACCACACAGCGGAGGCGTTCGACGCCGAGACGCCGCTGTTCATCATGTACACCTCCGGCACCACCGGGAAGCCCAAGGGCCTGGTGCACACCTCCGGCGGCTACCTGACGCAGGCGTCCTGGAGTTACGAGCACCTCTTCAGCAACCCGGAACCGGCCCTCCGGGACCGGGACGTCCACTGGTGCACGGCCGACCTCGCCTGGGTTACCGCCCACACCTACGAGATCTACGGCCCGCTCTCCAACGGCGCCACCCAGGTGATTTTCGAGGGCACCCCGAACACCCCGCACCCGGGCCGGCACTTCGAGATCATCGAGCGCTACGGCGTGACGCAGTACTACACCGCCCCCACCCTGGTCCGCTCCCTGATGGGCTGGTTCCCGGACGGCGTTCCGGCCGGCTACGACCTCTCCTCCATCCGCCTGCTCGGCACCGTCGGCGAGGCCGTCAACCCCGAGGCCTGGCGCTGGTTCCGGGAGAACGTCGGCGCCGGCACCGCCCCGGTGGTGGATACCTGGTGGCAGTCCGAAACCGGCGCCACCATCCTCTCGCCCGCCCCGACGGACACCGAGTTCAAGCCGGGCTGCGCCGCCCGGCCGCTGCCCGGGGTGGGCACCCGGATCGTGGACGAGGCGGGCAACACCGTGCCGCCGGGCATCCAGGGTTTTCTCGTGGTGGACGCCCCCGGCCCCGCCATCGCCCGGACCGTGTGGGGCAACCCGCAGCGGTACTTCGATTCGTACTGGCGCCAGTACGCCGCGCAGGGCTGGTTCCTCGCCGGCGACGGCGCGAAGTATGACGACGACGGCGACATCTGGATCCTGGGGCGGGTGGATGACACGCTCAACGTTTCCGGGCATCTGCTCTCCACCATCGAGATCGAATCCGCCCTCGTCTGCCACCCGGACGTGGTGGAGGCCGGGGTGTGTCCGGTCGCCGATCCCAAGACCGGCCACGCCATCGTCGCCTTCGTGGTGCTGAAGGATTCGGTTCGCGAGGACATCGCCGCCGAACTCCGCAACCACGTCGCGAAGGAGATCGGCCCGATCGCCAAGCCGCGCGACGTCGTCGTGGTCCCGGATGTGCCGAAGACGCGCAGCGGCAAGATCATGCGGCGGCTG
>JAODMS010000027.1 GCA_025464925.1 Arthrobacter sp. | reverse complement strand
GGGATCCAGTTGATCTCCTGGTTCAGTTCGGACATCCGGTCCTTGAACTTGGTGACTTCCACGTACCAGGAGGACACGGCGCGGTAGATCAGCGGGTTGCGGCAGCGCCAGCAGTGCGGGTAGCTGTGCTCGTAGCTGGCCTGGCGGACCAGGCGGCCCTGGGCGCGGAGCACCTGGGTGATGGGCTTGTTAGCCTCGAAGACCTGCAGGCCAACAATGTCGTGCAGGTCGCCGTGGCTGAACAGCGGCAGGAACTTGGCACCTTCGTCCACGGACAGCACCACCGGAATGCCGGCCTCTTCACAGACCTTCTGGTCGTCCTCACCGTAGGCGGGGGCCTGGTGGACGATGCCGGTGCCGTCCGTGGTGGTGACGTAGTCCGCCACGAGGAAGCGCCAGGCGTTTTGGGTGCCGTACTTTTCGGTGTCGCTGAAGTCGTTCCAGAGCGGTTGGTACTGGAGGCCTTCGAGTTCCGCCCCGGTGTGGGTTGACGACACGGCGGCCTCGGCGGAATCCACGTCCTCGTAGCCCAGGTCCTTGGCGTAAGGAGCCAGGAGGTCCGCGGCCAGGAGGAAACTGCCAGTGACGGGCGCGTCCGGCGAAGCGGCCTTGATGCCGTTGGGACCGGCGGGGAGCACGGCGTACGTGATGGAAGGCCCGACGGCGAGCGCCAGGTTGGTGGGCAGCGTCCAGGGGGTAGTTGTCCAGGCGAGCGCCTGCACACCGGCCAGCTGGCGGGACAGCTCCGACTCCCCCGCCGTGATGGGGAACGTCACTGTGACCGTCTGGTCCTGGCGGTTCTTGTAGACGTCATCGTCCATGCGCAGTTCATGGTTGGACAGCGGCGTCTCGTCCTTCCAGCAGTACGGCAGCACGCGGTAGCCGTTGTAGGTCAGGCCCTTTTCGTGCAGCTGCTTGAAGGCCCACAGCACGGATTCCATGTAGTCGACGTTGAGCGTCTTGTAGTCGTTCTTGAAGTCCACCCAGCGGGCCTGGCGGGTGACGTAGCTCTTCCATTCGTCGGCGTACTTCATCACGGAGGCGCGGCAGGCGTCATTGAACTTGTCGATGCCCATGGCCTCGATCTGGGTCTTGTCCGTCATGCCGAGCTGCTTCATGGCTTCGAGCTCGGCGGGCAGGCCGTGGGTGTCCCAGCCGAAGCGGCGCTCGACGCGGCGCCCGCGCTGGGTCTGGTAGCGGCCCACGAGGTCCTTGGCGTAACCGGTGAGAAGGTGGCCGTAGTGCGGCAGGCCGTTGGCGAAGGGCGGGCCGTCGTAGAAGACGAATTCGTTGCTGCCGGGCTCTCCGCCGGGCAACTCGGAGGGCCGCTGGTCGATGCTGGCCTGGAAGGTGCCGTCCGCGTCCCAGTACTTGAGGATCCGCTCTTCGATCTCCGGGAACTTCACGGAGGCGGACACGCCAGAGGTATTGGAAGGAGAGGCGGAGCCGCCTGCGCCGGAGAGCGCGGCGGAGGCCTTCGGGTAATAAGTCATCTCGACATCCTGGCTTGAGCTGGTGAACAAAGGATCATTCAGGATGCGAGGACGGCCCGTGCACTGTTTCCAGCACCGGTACCGCGGTACCACCTCACTTACCGCCACCGGCCCCCAACGAACAGGAGCTCCGGCGTCGGCCGCTCATTACTGCTGTGACGGGCTTACCCGTCCGGTTCTACCGGCCCGGCGCGTGCTGATGCTGCGTCGGGCGTTCTTCCGGAAGCTCGCCGGTGATGGCCGGGTCAAAGCTGATATGTCGATGTTACCGGAGAAGTTCCTGCGTTTCACTGCCTGGCCGGTCCGCCAGGCAGCGAAACGCAGTAGCACCGTCTTAGCGCCCGGGCTGGAGTTTGACGCTGCACGGCAGTTTTCTGCCCGCATCGGCCAGAACCTCGCGGAGCCGGTCCGGGTAATCGGTGATGATCCCATCGACGCCGGTGCCGATCAACGCCCGCATGGTCGGCTGGTCATTGACCGTCCACGGGATGACCTGCATCCCGGCGGCGTGCGCACGCTGCACCATGTCCGCGGTGACGTAGGGGACGTAGCCGGGGTCCGTCACCGTGCCGTTCTGCGGAGTGCCGTGCACGGGAGAGACGGCGTCGAAACCGAGGGACGCCGCTGCCGCGATGAGGTCGCCGCCAAAGTCGTCGGCGTCAATCCCGCCCAGCCACGGCGAGCTGCCCGGCTGGCCCGCCTGGAGGAAGTCCTTGTTGGTCAGGGCCACGGTGCGGATCTTTGGGTCGCGCTGCTGGACCAGGCGCAGGGAGCCCCAGTCGAAGCTCTGGATGGAGACGCGGCTCTGCATACGGGCGGCCTTGATTTCCCGGAGTGCGACGTCGACGAGCTGCTCGCGCGGGGCGGTTTCCTCCGGCGCGCCGGCTTCGACCTTCGTTTCGATGTTGAACTTCACCTGGCCGGCCCGGTGGGAGCCGGCGAGCGCAAAGACTTCGGCAAGGGTCGGCATCTTGGCACCGGGAGACGCCGTCTGGCCCGGGAACTGGGGCTGGGTGAGCGAACCGCAGTCCAGGCTGCGGACCTGCTCGAAGGTCAGGTCCTTGACGTACTTGCCCACATAGGGAAACGCCGGGTCGTTGGGCGTGACCGGCGCCGTATCGAGGCACTTCTTGTCGCTGACCTTGCGGTCGTGCGTAATGACCTCGCGGCCGTCCTTGGTGATCTGGAGGTCAAGCTCCAAGGTCGACACGCCGGTCTCAAGGCCCTTGGCGAAGGAAGCCAGGGTGGATTCGACCGTCAGGCCGATTCCGCCGCGGTGGGCTTGAAGCTCGAAACGGTTGTCCGTGCCGTTGGCGTTCTTGCCGGCGGCCTGGGCCTGGGCAGAGGCCGCGAGGAGCAGGGCTGCGCTGAGTACGGCAGCGCCAAGCTTCGTCGGGGTTCGCATGGGAAAGGGTCTCCCCTCTGGTGGTGTGCAGTTGCGCCTGCCACGGTTCCGTTCCGCGGCCAACTGCCGGCCACCGCGGGCTGGCCGGCCCACAACGGGAGGGTGAATGTTGGGCGTTCCGGCAACGGCGAAAAAATCAACGGCGACGCCGCGGCGGGGACTGCTTAGACTCGTGCCATGACAGTCCCCTGGGCGATTCAGGCTGCTGCGTGACGGGCCGCCGTGCGCGCAGCAGCTGGCTCCTGTCGTCGGTCCTGTTTGCCGTTCCGGTGGCGGTGCTGTCGTTCTTCCGTGCGGTCCCGTCGCCGTGGCCGACGCCGGTGGTGCAGCTGGTCGCCTTTACACCGTGGCTCGTGTTCCCCGCCACGGCTGCCCTGCTGCTGGCCCTGCCGAGCCGCCGTCCCTGGGCGGTCCTGCCAGCCGCCGGGCTCCTGGCCCTCCAGCTCGTCTGGCTGTTCCCGCCGGACCGGCTGCTGGACTGGCCCGGCGAAGCGCGGCGGGACCAAGGGGCGGGCGCGTCCCCCGAAGCTCCGGCGGCGGAACTGAAAATCATGAGCCTCAACGCCAGACTGGGCCAGGCGGATCCGGCCGCCATAGTCCGGCTGGTCCGGGAGAACGCGATCGGATTGCTGGCCCTCCAGGAGCTCTCGCCGGACTTGGAACAGCGGCTGGACGCCGAGGGGCTGGACGCGCTGCTGCCGCACCGGTTCAGCCACCCGTTGAACGGCGCGGGCGGCGGCGGCGTGTATGCCGCCCGTCCGCTGGTTCCGCTGGACTCCGTGCAGGGTACCGCGTTCCACATGCCGACCCTGCAGCTGAGCCTGGACGCGGGCGGGCAGCCGGTGCCGCTGGCGGTGACCAATGTGCACGCGCAGGCTCCGGTCGAGGGACAGGCCGCACGGTGGCGCAGCGATCTCGCCGCGGTGGGCGGCCTTGCCGCCCGTCCCGGCAACCTGCTGCTGCTGGGGGATTTCAATGCCACGTTCGACCATGCCGAGTTCCGTGAGTTGTTGGCCGGCGGCCCGGATGGCGCTGCCGGCTCCGGCGGTCTCGTGGATGTGGGGGTCGCGGCACGGGCCCGCCTCACTCCAACCTGGCCCAAGGATGGCCAGTTGCTGCCCGGCGTGGTGATCGACCACATCGTGACCAGCCCGCTCCTGCGCAGCAGCGGATATTCCGTGCAGGCCGTGGCCGGGACCGACCACGCGGCCGTTCTGGCCACGATTTCCGTCCCGGCCGGCGGCTGAGCGTAGCGCCGGGGTCCGGCTGGTTAGCTCTTGCGGATCAGCTTGTAGTTGGCGGCCTGCGCCACCGGCCGGATGACGATCTGATCCAGATTGACGTGGTGCGGCGCCACGACGGCGTAGCGCACCACGTCGGCGACGTCGGCCGCCGTCAGGGGCTTCTCGACGCCCTGGTAGACCTTTGCGGCCGCCTCCTCGTTGCCGCCGAGCCGGTTCAGCGCGAACTCTTCGGTCTGCACCAGGCCGGGAGCCACCTCGATCACCCGGATATTGTGCTCGGCCTCTTCCAGCCGCAGGGCGCCGGTCAGGGCGTGCTGGGCGAACTTCGCCGCGTTGTAGCCGCCGCCGCCCTCGTAGGCGGACAGTCCGGCCGTCGAGGTGAGGTTCAGGACGGTGCCTTTCCCGCAGGCCCGCAGCATGGGCAGGAAGGCCCGGGTCAGTTTCATCGTCCCGAGGACGTTGACCTGGTACATCCATTCCCAGTCGTCGGTCTTGGCGTCGGCCACCCGGTCGGCGCCGCGTGCCCCGCCGGCGACGTTGATCAGGGTGTCGATGCCGCCGGCGTGGGTCACCTCGGCCACGACCCGGGCGACATCGGCGTCGTCGGTCACGTCTGCCGGGAGGGCGACGGCGCCGGTTTCGGCGGCGAGCGACTCGAGCCGGTCCGCACGGCGGGCCACCGCGAAGACGTTCCAGCCTTCGGCCCGCAAGGCGCGGACGGTGGCCTCGCCGATTCCGGTGCTGGCTCCGGTGACTACTGCTGCTTTATTCTGGATTCCCTCAGTCATGGCACCACCCTAACCTCACGGCCGTGATCCCGCGCGGAATGACCGCAGGGCGGAATCGGCGGGCGGTCGGGCCTGGATTTAGCGCCTCAGGAATTCCATCAGCACCCGCGCGTGGTTGGTCTCCAGATCCTTCGCACCGAACAGCAGCGTCACCTTCCCGTGCTCCGCGGCGAGGTCCAGCAGCGTCCCGACCGCCGGATTGCCCTCCAGCTCCGCCTCATACGCCGCACGGAAATCCGGAAACCGTTCCTGCATGTGGGCGAACTCCTTCCGCAGCGGCGGCGACGGCGCCACCTCCTTGAGCCACAACTGAAGCTGCGCGCGCTCCTTGCTGACCCCGCGCGGCCAGAGCCGGTCCACCAGGACGCGGCAGCCGTCGTCGTCGGCGGCTTCGTCATACACGCGCTTGATGGCAAAACGTCCGGAAGATTTCTCCATCTGCGCATGCTACTGCAGCCCGGGCCGCCCGGCCACGGCAGGCTCCGGGTGCGGGCCGTGAAAGAATTGGTTCATGGCTGAAGACACTCAGGGTACAGACACGCCCACCACTGCCCCCATCAACGTTCCGGACAAGCCCGCCCTGGAGGGGCTGGAAGCCGCCCTCACCCGGCGCTGGCTTGACGAAGGGACCTACAAGTTCAACCCGGAGACCACCCGGGAGCAGGTCTATTCGATCGACACTCCCCCGCCTACCGCATCGGGATCGCTCCACGTCGGCCACATGTTCTCCTACACCCAGACGGATGTCCTGGCGCGGTACCAGCGCATGACCGGCAAGAACGTCTTCTACCCCATGGGCTGGGATGACAACGGCCTGCCCACCGAGCGCCGCGTCCAGAACTACTACGGCGTCCGCTGCGATCCGGCGATCCCCTATGACGCCGGCTACCGCCCGCCGGCGGAGCCCGCCAAGAACCAGCGCGATTTCGACGTCGTCTCGCGCCGTAACTTCATTGAACTGTGCGAGGAACTCGCCGTCGAGGACGAGTTGGTCTTCGAGAACCTGTTCCAAACCCTCGGCCTGTCCGTCGACTGGGACCTGACGTACCGCACCATCGATGACAAGTCCCGCGCCATCTCCCAGCGCGCCTTCCTGGCCAACCTCGCCGCCGGGGACGCCTACATGGCCGAAGCCCCCACGCTGTGGGACGTCACCTTCCGGACCGCTGTGGCCCAGGCCGAGCTGGAGGACCGCGAAGTGGCGGGCGCCTACTACCGCTATCCGTTCTTCACCGAAGACGGCGAGAAAATCTACATCGAGACCACCCGCCCGGAGCTGCTGGCCGCCTGCGCCGCCCTCGTGGCGAACCCCGACGACGAACGGTACCAGCCGCTGTTCGGCAAGAAGGTCACCTCTCCCCTGTTCGGCGTCGAGGTGGAGGTCAAGGCCCACCCGCTCGCCAAGGCGGACAAGGGCTCCGGCATCGCCATGGTCTGCACCTTCGGTGACCTCACCGACGTCACCTGGTGGCGGGAACTCCAGCTGCCCACCCGGGCCATCGTGGGCCGCGACGGCCGCATTCTCGGCGAGACCCCGGACTGGATCAGCACGGCAGACGGCCAGTCGAACTTCAAGGCCATTGCCGGCAAGACAGTCTTCAGCGCCAAGGAAACCGTGGTGGAGCAGCTGGCCGCCGCGGAGCTGCTGGACGGTGAACCCAAGAAGATTCTGCATCCGGTCAACTTCTTCGAGAAGGGCGACAAGCCCCTCGAAGTGGTCACCTCCCGCCAGTGGTACATCCGCAACGGCGGCCGCGACGAAGACCGCCGCGAACGCCTGATCGCCCGCGGCCGCGAGATCGAGTTCCACCCGGCCTTCATGCGCTCCCGGTACGAAAACTGGATCTCCGGCCTGAACGGTGACTGGCTGGTTTCCCGGCAGCGCTTCTTCGGCGTGCCGGTACCGGTCTGGTATCCGCTCGACGCCGACGGCAACCCGGAATACGACGCACCGATCGTGCCGTCCGACGCGCAGCTTCCGGTGGATCCCGCGGCCGACGCCGCACCAGGCTACGAGGAAGCCCAGCGCGACCTGCCCGGCGGCTTCACCGGCGACGCCGATGTGCTTGACACCTGGGCCACGTCCTCGCTGACCCCGCAGATAGTGGGCGGCTGGAGCACGGACGAGGCGCTCTTCGCCAAGGTCTTCCCCTTCGACGTCCGGCCCCAGGCCCACGACATCATCCGGACCTGGCTGTTCTCCTCAGTGGTGCGCGCCGACGCCCTGCAGCAGACCGCACCGTGGAAGCACGCGGCCATCTCGGGCTGGATTCTCGACCCGGACCGCAAGAAGATGTCCAAGTCCAAGGGCAACGTGATTGTTCCCACCGATGTGCTCAACGAATACGGCTCCGACGCCGTCCGCTACTGGGCCGCCTCCGCGAAGCTCGGCGCGGACACCGCCTACGAGATCGCCCAGATGAAGATCGGCCGCCGCCTGGCGATCAAGCTGCTCAACGCCTCCAAGTTCGTGCTGAACCTTGGCGCCACCGAGGACTCCGTGGTTTCCGGCGAGCTGTCGGTGCTGGCCAACCCGCTGGACCGGGCCGTGCTCGCCCAGCTCTCCGACGTTGTCGTGCAGGCCACGAAGGCGTTCGAGAACTACGACTACGCCCGGGCGCTGCAGATCACGGAGAGCTTCTTCTGGCACTTCACCGATGATTATGTGGAGCTCATCAAGGACCGCGCCTACGGTGCCGCCGGCGAGGCCCAGCAGGCCTCCGTGCTGGCGGCGCTGGCGACGAGCCTGGACACGCTGCTGCGGCTGTTCGCCCCGTTCCTGCCCTTCGCCACGGAGGAAGTATGGAGCTGGTGGCGCACAGGTTCCGTGCACCGCGCCGCGTGGCCGTCCGCCGTGGAGATCGACGGCGACACCACGCTGCTGGCCACCGTCGGGACCGCGCTGAGCGGCATCCGCAAGGCCAAGTCCGAGGCCAAGGTCAAGCAGCGCACGGAGGTCCTGTCCGCGACCATCACGGCCTCGGAATCCCTCACCACCCAGCTGAAGGCGGGCCTGGCCGACCTCAAGGCCGCCGCCAATGCCCGTGAGCTGACGCTCGTGGCCGGGGAGGGCGAACTGACCGTCAGCGACGTCGTCCTGGCCCCGGCCGAGGAACCCGCCCAGGCTTAACGGTACGGATCCGGAGGGTGAGCCAAGGAGGGCTTCGTTCAGGTGTTCCTGGACGGAGCCCTTCCCCGTTCCTTGTCCTCCGCGGTGCTGATGGCCCAGGCGGCGTTGACAAGACCGACATGGCTGAAGGCCTGCGGGAAATTACCCAGCAGTTCACCGCTGTCAGCGGCCACCTGTTCGGCCATCAGGCCCAGATCGGTGGCGAACCCGGCGGCCCGCTCGAAGACAGCGCGTGCGCGTTGGGTGTTCCCGGCGAGGGCGAGGGCCTGGGCCAGCCAGAAAGTGCACAGCAGAAACGTGCCCTCCTGCCCGGGGAACCCATCGTCGCCTCGGTAGCGGTACACGAGCCCCCTGCTGTCCGTGAGCCGCTGTTCAATCGCCTCGACCGTGGCGAGCATGCGGGGGTCATCCGCCGGGAGGAACCCCACAATGGCGAGCATCAGGGCCGATGCGTCGAGTTCCTCGGAGCCGTACGACTGGGTGTACGCGTTCGCCGCTTCGCTCCAGCCGTTCGTGCGGATGGAATCGGCAATCCGGCCCCGCGCCTCTTGCCAGGACGGCACCCTGTCGGAGGCGTGCAGGACAGCGGCGAGGTCGATGGCCCGGTCCACGGCGACCCAGCACATGAGCTTTGAATGGAGATAGTGGCGCGGGTTCCCCCGGACCTCCCAGATGCCCTGGTCCGTGGACTGCCAGCCCGCTGCGGCGGCATCCGCGGCATCGGCAAGGAACCGCAGGATCTCCGGTTCCAGCTCGGCGAGGTCCCCCGGCAGGGTCGCGGCGGCGTCGAGGAGCTCACCGTAGACATCGAGCTGCCGCTGGTTCCACGCACCGTTGCCGACCCGGACCGGGGTGCTTCCCCGCCACCCCGGAAGGCGGGGAAGCTCCCGTTCGGACAGGTCCCGCTCGCCGCCGACGCCGTACATGATCTGCAGGTCGGCGCCTCTGGCCAGTTGGCTGGCAGCCGCCGAGGCCATGAACCGGAAGAATTTTCCGGCCTCATCCGGGCAGGCAGCCACCCACAGCGCCTGCAGGGTCATGCTGGCATCCCTGATCCAGGTGTACCGGTAGTCCCAGTTGCGCGTGCCGCCGGCAACTTCCGGCAGGGACGTCGTCGGCGCGGCGACGATCGCCCCGGTGGGATAGTAGCTGAGGGACTGCAGGATCCGGCCGCTGGCAGCTACCAGGTCTTCCCAAGGGCCCCGGTAGCCCTGGTGGATTTCCGACCAGCTGGTCCAGCCCTCCAGTGTGTCGGCGAGCATCCGGGCGATGTCCGCCTGGGTCCAGAAGGACGGCGCGTCCTGCCAGCTGTTGCGGTGGTGCAGGGCGAAGCCCAGGACCTCTCCGGACCGGAGGAGCAGCCTGGCGTGCGCCGCGTCCCCGCTGAACTCGAAGGGGACCGGGGTGGAAAAGGCGAGGACATCCGCTCCCCCGCGGACAAGGACGCCGCCGGCGGCGTCCTGCAGCAGCGGCGTGATCAGCCCGTATTCCGGCCGCGGGGACAGCACGATGTCCACCGGCACGGCTCCCTCGGTACAGCGGACCTGCCGCAGCAGGGCTCCCGGCACCGCCGCGCCCAGTTGGTGGCCTCTCTTGCCGGTGCCGAGCGCGAGGGCATCCGTCACGGTCAGGCTTCCCCCCGGAGCGGTATGGACCGTCTCCAGCACCATTGTCGGTCCGCGGTAGCGCCGGGCGGAGGAGTACCCGGTGGCGGGACGGATCGACCAGGACCCCGCTTCGGGGCCGAGGACCCGGCCGAAGACCGATGGACTGTCAAAACGCGGAAAGCACAGCCAGTCCACCGAGCCGGAAGCGCTCACGAGGGCAGCGGAGCGGCAGTCGGACAGCAGGGCGTAGTCGGCAATGGGGTCGTTGCTCATGGGCGCCTCCCTGCCCGGACCGTTGTGCGCGCCGGACTGTTGTGCGCGCAGATTTTGGGCAAAGGGGAAGCCCCATCAGCGTTAGCCGTTGGTGGGGCTTCGACTTTTGTCGATTGCCTGGTGACGTCTTTGGCAATCTGGCAGGATCCTCGGACTTTCAGGTCTTCCTACCTCGTCACTGGTAGCCATCATCTGACTTTGCCGTAGGCTGCGTCGGATGAGTGTCACTGAATCTTTGGTTCCTGCGTCCCAGATCTTTCGAAGTGGGTAGATTCAATTGTTCTCCTCGGCTCCGGAATGCACAAGAGCCCCGGAGGAACTACATGGATGTAGTTCTTCCGGGGCTCATTCGTTGCTCCGCGGCGCCTGACCTGGCACCTGCGGGCACTTGGAACGGCCTAGTCGAAGACGGGGCGTTCGGTCCGGCTGCGCTTGATTTCAAAGAAGTACGGGAACGATGCCAGCGCCACCGCGGCATCCCAGAGGCGTCCGGCGTCTTCGCCCCGCGGGATGCGGGTCAGGACCGGACCGAAGAACGCCGTGCCGTTGAAGGCGACAACGGGAGTGCCCACATCCTGGCCGACCAGGGAGGTGCCGGACTCGTGGCTGGTGCGCAGCTGGGCATCGAATTCGTCCGTGTGGGCCGCTGCGGCGAGCTCCGCCGGCAGGCCGACCTCGGACAGTGACTTGGAGATGACTTCGGCGATGTCGCCGTTGCCCTCATTGTGGATCTTGGTGCCCATGGCGTCATAGAGCGCCTTGATGTTCTCGGTCCCGTGCTTTTCGGCGGCGGCGACGATGACCCGAACCGGGGCCCAGGCCTTGGCCAGAAACTCCTGGTACTCTGCCGGGAGTTCGTCGCGGCCCTCGTTGAGCACCGCAAGGCTCATGACGTGCCACTCGGTCTTGATGTCGCGGACCTCTTCAACCTCGCCGATCCAGCGGGAGGTGACCCAGGCAAAGGGGCACATCGGGTCAAACCAGAAGTCGGCTTTATTGGTGATGGCTTCGGACACGGGTGTTCTCCTCAAGGTAGTCGACGGGCCGGTGCGGTACCCGGCGCGTCAACAGGTGGCAGCGACCGGAACCGCGGATTTATTCCGGATCAGGCGGATTTGCGGCGCTTGACGGAGTCGTGCGCGAGCATGGTGGGCGGGGCCTTGCTGGCCACGACGTCCGCCGTGATGACGACACTCGCGATGTCGTCGCGGCTGGGCAGGTCGAACATCACCGGAAGCAGCACTTCCTCCATGATGGCACGGAGCCCGCGGGCGCCGGTGCCCCGCTCGAGCGCCTGGTCCGCAATGGTGTTCAGCGCCTCTTCCTCGAACAGGAGCTCGACGCCGTCGAGCAGGAACATCTTCTGGTACTGCTTGACGAGGGCGTTCTTGGGCGTGGACAGGATCTGGATCAGTGCCGCGCGGTCAAGGTTTGAGACCGTGGTGATGACCGGGAGCCGGCCGATGAATTCCGGAATGAGACCGAACTTGAGCAGATCCTCGGGCATGACCTCGCCGTAGGAGTCCGCGTTGTTCTTGACCTCGTTGAGCGGGGCACCGAAGCCGATTCCCTTCCGGCCGGAGCGGGAGCCGATGATCTCCTCGAGGCCGGCGAAGGCGCCGGCGACGATGAACAATACGTTGGTGGTGTCGATCTGGATGAATTCCTGGTGCGGGTGCTTGCGTCCGCCCTGCGGCGGGACGGAGGCGACAGTGCCCTCCAGGATCTTCAGCAGGGCCTGCTGCACGCCTTCGCCCGAGACGTCCCGGGTGATCGAGGGGTTTTCGCTCTTCCGCGAGATCTTGTCGATCTCGTCGATGTAGATGATGCCCTGTTCGGCCTTCTTGACGTCGTAGTCGGCGGCCTGGATGAGCTTGAGGAGGATGTTCTCGACGTCCTCGCCCACGTAGCCGGCCTCGGTCAGGGCCGTGGCGTCGGCGACGGCGAAGGGGACGTTGAGGCGCCGGGCCAGGGTCTGGGCCAGGTAGGTCTTGCCGCAGCCGGTGGGGCCGATCAGCAGGATATTGGACTTGGCGATCTCGACGTCGTCGTGGTGGACGCCCTCGGCGAGGCTGCCGCTCTTGGGGGCGTGGCCGGCCTGGATGCGCTTGTAGTGGTTGTAGACCGCGACGGCGAGCGAACGCTTGGCTGGCTCCTGGCCAATCACATATTCCTGCAGGAAGTCGAAGATTTCGCGGGGTTTGGGCAGCTCGAAACTGCCCAGGTCAGCTACTTCTGCGAGTTCTTCTTCGATGATCTCGTTGCAGAGTTCAATGCACTCGTCGCAGATGTAGACGCCGGGCCCGGCAATGAGCTTCCGGACCTGCTTCTGGCTCTTTCCGCAGAAAGAACACTTCAGCAGATCCGTGCTCTCGCCAATCCGAGCCATATGTGAACCCCTTTAGTATCTTGCTGCTGGCTGTGTCCTGCCCAGCGTTGCATTGGTGTTGAAATCACGGTCGTTCCTGAGGAGAGGACAGCCGTGACAAGTTCCACTCTAGGTCACAATCGGCCTCTTGGGTGGAAAGCAAACGCCGGTGCGGCTATTTTAAGCTGGGCCGCACCGGCGTCGGGAATTGCCTGTTACCTGGCGGTTATCGCCTGGGGCTTCATTTTGCGTGAATCGAGGACCTGGTCGATGAGTCCGTACTGCATGGCCTCGGCCGCGGTGAGGATCTTGTCGCGCTCGATGTCATTGTTCACCTGCTCGGGCGTCCGGCCGGAGTGCTTGGCCAGGGTGTCCTCGAGCCAGGAACGCATCCGCATGACCTCGGCTGCCTGGATCTCCAGGTCGGAGGCCTGGCCGCCCTGCCCGCCGGACAGCGAGGGCTGGTGGATCAGGACGCGGGCGTTGGGCAAGGCCAGGCGCTTGCCCGGCGTGCCTGCCGCGAGGAGCACGGCAGCGGCGCTGGCGGCCTGGCCCAGGCAGACGGTCTGGATCTCCGGCCGGATGTACGTCATGGTGTCGTAGATCGCGGTCATGGCGGTGAAGGAGCCGCCGGGAGAGTTGATGTAGAGCGTGATGTCGCGGTCCGGGTCGGTGGACTCGAGTACGAGCAGCTGCGCCATCACATCGTCGGCCGAGGCGTCGTCGACCTGGACGCCCAGGAAGATGATGCGGTCCTCGAACAGCTTGGTGTACGGGTCCTGGCGCTTGAAGCCGTAGGGGGTGCGCTCTTCGAACTGCGGCAGCACGTAGCGGCTGCTCGGCAGGTTACCGGCAGTCGATCCGAAATTGTAGTTCATGTTCATTGCTCCTGAATTCATTTCTATCTAGGTGCCGGTCAGATCTCGGTGCCGGTGCCGTTGCCGTTGGCGTTTGTTCCGCCGCCGCCAGCCACGGATCCCGCATGCGCCGCGATCTTGTCGAAGAAGCCGTACTCCAGGGCGTCCGCCGCGGTGAACCACTTGTCACGGTCATTGTCCTTGAGGATGGTGTCCACCGACTGCCCGGTCTGCTCGGCGGTCAGTTCGGCCATCACCTTCTTCATGTGCAGGATCAACTCGGCCTGGATCTTGATGTCCGAGGCCGTGCCGCCGATGCCGCCGGAAGGCTGGTGCATGAGGATGCGGGCGTTGGGGGTGGCGTAGCGCTTGCCCTTGGTGCCGGAGGACAGAAGGAACTGTCCCATGGACGCGGCGAGTCCGGTTGCCACGGTGACGACGTCATTCGGAATGAACTGCATGGTGTCGTAAATGGCCATCCCTGCGGTGACAGAGCCGCCGGGTGAGTTGATGTAGAGGTAGATGTCCTTTTCGGGATTCTCGGCCGAGAGGAGCAGCAACTGCGAGCAGATCGCGTTGGCGTTTTCGTCGCGGACCTCGGAGCCGAGCCAGATGATGCGCTCTTTCAGCAGGCGGTTGTAAATGTAGTTATCCTGGGCTGCCGGATCGACGGTAGCCATCCGGGGGGCCCCTGCTTGCTGTGACATGTGTACTTACCTCTCGCTGGCGACGGTGACGTCACTGGACGACGTCACTGAACTTTCCTACTTGGACACTAACGGTTTTCGCAGCCGCTTTGTGCTCAGCCGCGGGGCTGTTCGCTGACGGCGCACGATTGCCGGACGCCCGCGTGCCCGCCCCCGGAGGGACGACAGGAGGGAGAACGCGCGGCTTAAAACCGGCAGCCCCCGGATCGGTGATCCAGGGGCTGCCGGCAGGGATTATTAGGACTTCGCGGCTGCCGTGTCCTCGTTCGGCGTGGCCTCGGTGGCTGCTGCGTCCTCGGACGCAGCGTCCTCCACGGCGGTTTCGGAAGCCTCTTCCCCGCCTGCGGCGGGAGCCTCTTCGTCGCCGGGGCGGACGAAGTCACTGAGGTCAACGGTGTTGCCCTCGGAGTCGGTGACCTCGGCCTGGCCCAGGACGACGGCCAGTGCCTTGCGGCGGCGGACCTCGGAGACCATCATGGGGACCTGGCCGCTCTGGTCGATGATCTGGGCGAACTGGTTCGGGTCCATGCCGTACTGGCCGGCGGTCGTGACGATGTAGTCGATCAGCTCGTTCTGGCTGACGTTGACTTCTTCCTTGTCAGCGATGGCGTCCAGGATGACCTCGTTCTGGAAGGCACGCTGGGTGTTGGCCTTGACCTCGGCGCGGTGCTCTTCGGTGTCGTGCTCGCCCTCACCGTGGGAGTTCTCCTCCTTGAAGTGGGCTTCAAGCTGCTCTTCGACGACGGATTCCGGTACGGGAACCTCGACGAGCTCGACGAGCTTGTCGAGGACCTTGTCGCGGGCCTCTACGCCCTGCTCGACGACCTTGGATCCGGCGGCCTGCTTGGCGAGGTCCTCGCGGAGTTCAGCTAGGGTGTCGAATTCGCTGGCCAGCTGCGCGAAGTCATCGTCAGCCTCAGGCAGCTCGCGCTCCTTGACGGACTTGACGGTCACCTTGACCTGGGCGGCTTCGCCGGCGTGCTCGCCGCCCACCAAGGTGGTGCCGAAGATGGCGTCCTCGTCGGCGCTGAGGGCGGTGACGGCTTCGTCGAGGCCTTCGAGCATGGTGCCTGCGCCGACCTGGTAGGACAGGCCCGAGGCGGAGTCAACCTCGGCGCCGTCGATGGAGGCGGCAATGTCGATGGTCAGGAAGTCACCGTCGGCTGCCGGACGGTCCACGGACTTCAACGTGCCGAAGCGGCCGCGGAGTTCGTCCAGGGCCTTGTCGACGTCAGCGTCGCTGGATTCGGCTGCTGCAACTTCGACCTTGATGCCGGCGTAGTCGGGCAGTTCGATCTCGGGGCGGACGTCGACCTCGGCGTGGAACTTGAGCTCCCCGTCGGTGGCGGAGGGGTCCGGAACTTCGGTGATCTCGACCTCGGGACGGCTCAGGGGACGGATGCCGGTTTCCTGGACAGCGGCCTGGTACCAGCCGTTGAGGCCTTCATTGATGGCGGTCTCCAGGACATAGCCGCGGCCAACGCGCTGGTCAATGAGCTTGGAGGGGACCTTACCCTTGCGGAAACCGGGGACCTGGATCTGCGAAGCAACAGTCTTGTATGCCTCTGCGATGCTGGGCTTCAGTTCCTCGAAGGGGACCTCAACATTGAGCTTGACCCGCGTGGGGGTGAGGTTCTCGACAGCGCTCTTCACAGCCTAAGTACTCCTGGTATTGGGGGATGGGGGTCTGCATCGCCACGTTCTGGCAGTACCTGCAGAGTCGGGGTGACAGGATTTGAACCTGCGACTTCCTGCTCCCAAAGCAGGCGCTCTAGCCAAGCTGAGCTACACCCCGTAAGTGCACAGAACAGTCTACGGTCAAACTGCGCCGATTTGCACATTTGACACCGGGGCCCTGAATTAGGTTTAGTTGTATCCGGCTTCAACAGCCGCCCGGAAGATTGCCCGACTGGCCTGGTTCCCAGAACAGATACCGTCAGCAGATCCCCGGGGACGTAGCTTAATGGTAAAGCCTCAGTCTTCCAAACTGATTACGCGGGTTCGATTCCCGTCGTCCCCTCCAGAACAGAGCAACAGAACGCCGATAAGACGAAAGCAGCCCCTCTCCGGAGGGGCTTTTTTCATGCCTGCTGGCAGCTCGGGCACCAGTACAGCTTCCGGGCGCCCAGCTCCGACAGCGCCACCGCCGACCCGCAGTCCCGGCAGTCGAGGCCGTGCCGTCGGTAGACGAAGTGCGCCTCGTCGGGGGCCGGCAGATGGCCTGGGGACTCGCCGCCGGCGGATTCGTTCCAGTAGCGCGGAGGCGTGGTGATGATCCGGCCGTCGCGGACGCCGTCGGACATCAGAGCCACGGTGTCATCCCACAGCCGCCGCGCTGCCTCCGCGGGCAGCGCCGTTCCCGGCACCCAGGGGTCAAGGCGCTGCCGGAACAGCAGTTCCGCCCGGTAGACGTTGCCGACGCCGGCAATCACCGTCTGGTCCATCAACAGTGCCGCCACGTGCCTCCGTTTGGCCAGCACCCCGGCGACGAAGGTGTTCCGGTCGCCGGGGAGGTTGCGGAGCGGATCCGGCCCCAGCCTGGCCGAGACCGCCGCTGCTTCGGCCTCCGTGATTGCCTCGCAGGTGGTGGCGCCGCGCAGGTCGGCCCAGCCGTGGTCGCTCGCGAGCCGGACACGGACGGCGCCCACGGGGTCGGGCGGCCCCGCATAGGCCCCGGCAGCGTCCGGGGGACCGCCGTCGTAGACTTCCCGCTCCCCCACCTTCCGGGGCGCGCCGATGCTGGAGGCGCCACGGAAGGTGCTGTCCCCGCCGAAGCCCCAGGCGCCGTAGAGGCCCAGATGGACGTGGAGCACCAGCCCGTGGTCGAACTCCAGGAAGAGATGCTTTCCGTGCGCGTAGGACCCCGTCAGGACGTGTCCGTCCAGCAGGGCTGCACCCTGGGCGAACCGCCCCTGCGGGCTTGAGACCGCGAGGTGCTCGCCCACGAAGACGTCCCCGAACTGGCGCCCCAGCCGGTGGACCGAATGGCCTTCCGGCACTACTCGGCAACCTCGCCGGCACGCTCGTAGGCGGCGATCTGGCCGATCCTGCGGAGGTGTCGCTCGTCGCCGCTGAAGGGCTCCGTCAGGAACGCCTCGATGATGGCGGCCGCCTCCTCCACGCTGTGCTGGCGGCCGCCGACGGCGACGACGTTGGCGTCGTTGTGCTGGCGGGCAAGTTGCGCCGTGGACAGGTTCCAGGCCAGCGCGGCCCGCACGCCCTTGACCTTGTTGGCGGCAATCTGTTCGCCGTTGCCGGAGCCGCCGAGGACAATGCCCAGGGCGTTGGTGCCGGCTTCCTGGTCGGCCACGACGGCGCGGGCGGCGTCGATGCAGAAGGACGGGTAGTCGTCCAGCGCGTCGTAGGCCTGGGGTCCGTGGTCGATCACTTCGTAGCCCTGGGCGCCGAGGTGGCGTACCAGGTGGGCGCTGAGCTCCATCCCGGCATGGTCGGTGGCGATGTGCACGCGCGGCAGGTCAGAAGTGGTCACGGCGTATCCGTTCGGTCGGGGCCCCGCTGGGCTGCGGGGCTGCGGGTGGGGGCTGTTCCAAGCGTACTAGGGTGCGGGCGGCCGGGTGTCTGGACTGCATCCCTTCCCGGCCCGCCGCTCACAGGCCCGCCGTGTCGTCGTTCCGGCGCGCCCGGGCCGCCACCCGGGACAGGACCTGCGCCACGTTGTCCGCCGAGGCGGTGCTGCCGCCGCTCACTACCAGCCGGCGCCCGTCCAAACGGTCGACGGCGACGGCGGGGCCGCTGCTGACCAGCAGCGCCGTGGTGGTGCCGTGGCTCCGGTAGCCCCAGCCGCCGTAATCCGCCGCCTTGACCTCCTTGGGCGTGGCGGCGTCGATGGCCGCGGCCGGCACCTCGACGACCCGCAGGATTCCCGCGGCGAAGACCCGCAGGCCGCCCCGGTCGACGCGGATCCGGGCGAACAGGGAGGCCGCGCCCAGCAGGGCCATGACCACGAGGAGTGCAGCCAGCCAGGGCACCGCGATGGTGATGAGGGCCGCGGGAAACAGCGACGCGATCCCGATCATGACGAAGACCGAGCTGCGGGCATGGACCCACAGGCTGACGGAGTCCAGGGCAAGCTCCGGGTCCAGTTCGCGCTCGAGGGCTTCGCGCAGGGCCCTGTCATCATCGACGGACCAGCGTTCGTCAGCCTTGAAGACGAGGCCCATGATTACCCCGAGAGCAAGTGCTGCCCCGCTGCCCAGGGCCAGGACGGACCCGTCCAGCCGGGAGTCCCGCGCGTTGTCCAGGCCCACCTGGCCCACCAGTAAGGCGGCGAGGACCGTCGTCACGAAGAGGCTCAGGGACAGTCCCGCCCCCATCATGATGCGGCGCATCACCGCAGGCCGGGACAGCGGCACCGCCTGCGCCAGGACGGCCCACCCCACCAGTACGATCAGCGCGGCGCCGACTCCGGCCACGGCAGGAAACGGCGCAAAGGCCGCGGCCCCGTGCTCGGTCCAGCGGACGGCCAGCGGCTCGGGCAAATCGGACCGGACGAGGAAGGCACAGACCACGAAGCCCACGGCCAGCACCAGAGGGAAGCCCACCGCAAAGCGCAGGGCCTTGGTGTCAACGGCATCCCAAAACTTTTCCATACTCCAACGCTACCGCTGCGGGACTTTCCGTGATCCAGGCAACTTGCCACAGCCCGCTGACGTGAAAGAATAATTTCACAGTACCGAACTGTGCCGCCGGCAGCTGCGGCGGCCGGCGATCCCTAACTCTTCCTGGAGGCCCCACTTGCCCGGTATGAACCTGACGCGCACCGAAGCCCGTGAACGCGCCGCCCTGATCGCCGTCGAATCCTACGAAGTCAGCCTGGACCTGACGCGGGGTGAGGATGTCTTCGGCTCCACCACTGCCGTGAAGTTCACCGCTGTGCCTGGTTCCTCCACCTTCATCGACGCCGTGACGCACGCCGTGCACAGCGTGACCCTGAACGGGCGCGAGCTTGACCCCGCGGAGGTCTCCGACGGTATCCGCATCCAGCTGCCGGAGCTCTCCGCCCACAACGAGCTGCTGGTCGTGGCCGAAGCCCCGTACATGAACACCGGCGAAGGGCTGCACCGCTTCGTGGACCCGGTGGACAACGAGGTCTACCTCTACACCCAGTTCGAGGTCCCCGACTCCCGCCGCATGTTCGCCGTCTTCGAACAGCCCGACCTCAAGGCCAGCTTCACGTTTACCGTCACCGCCCCCTCGCACTGGGACGTGGTGTCCAACTCGCCCACCCCGGTGCCGGTCGAGACCATTCCCGGCACCGACGGCGGAGCCCGCTCCGTGTGGGAATTTCCTCCCACGCCCCGGCTGTCCTCCTACGTCACGGCCCTCATCGCCGGGCCCTACCAGTCCGTCCGCAGCCAGGTGTCCTCCACCGACGGCCGCGTCATTCCCCTGGGCATCTTTGCCCGCAAGTCCCTCATGCAGTACCTCGACGCGGACAACATCTTCGAACTCACCCGGCAGGGATTCGAGTTCTTCGAGGCGCAGTTCGGCTGCCCGTACCCGTTCGAGAAGTACGACCAGCTCTTCGTTCCGGAGTTCAACGCCGGGGCGGTCACCATCCTGGAGGGTTACATCTTCCGCGGCAAGGTCACCGACGCCCAGGTGGAGCGCCGCGCCATCACCGTGCTGCACGAGCTCGCCCACATGTGGTTCGGCGACCTCGTCACGATGCGCTGGTGGAACGACCTGTGGCTCAACGAATCCTTCGCCGAGTACATGTCCC
>JAODMS010000013.1 GCA_025464925.1 Arthrobacter sp. | reverse complement strand
TCAAAGTCATCCACATGCCCACCAGCCTGCTCGGCATGGTCGACGCCTCCGTCGGCGGCAAGACCGGCATCAACACCGCCGAAGGCAAGAACCTCGTCGGGGCCTTCCACCCGCCGGCAGGCGTCCTTGTGGACCTGGACACCCTGGACACGCTGCCCCGGAATGAGATCATCTCCGGCATGGCCGAGGTCATCAAGTGCGGGTTCATCGCCGATCCGGCCATCCTGGACCTGGTGGAAAAGAATCTGGCCGCCGTGTCCGATCCCCGGTCCGGTGTCCTGCGGGAACTGATCGAACGCGCCATCAGCGTCAAGGCCAAGGTAGTTTCCGAGGACCTCAAGGAAACCGGCCAGCGCGAGATCCTCAACTACGGCCATACCCTCGGCCACGCCATCGAGCTTGCGGAGCGCTACTCCTGGCGCCACGGCGCCGCCGTTTCCGTGGGCATGATGTTCGCCGCGGAACTGGCCCGCAGCGTCGGCCGCCTCAGCGACGCCGAGGCCGACCGGCACCGCAGCATCCTGGAAAGCCTGGGGCTTCCCATCACTTACCGGCGGGACCGCTGGCAGGCTTTGCTGGACGGCATGCGGCGGGATAAGAAGTCCCGCGGCGACCTGCTGCGTTTCGTAGTGCTCGACGGCGTCGGACGCCCCGGCATCCTCGACGTCCCGGACACCTCACTGCTGTTTGCCGCCTACCAGGAGATCGCTTCCTGATGAACCACAGCGGGGGCGGCACGAGCGACTGGCCCGACGGGGGGTTCCCCGGTATCCGGATCAATCCGCTGAGCCTGATGCCGGAGATCGTCGATGAGGAGACCTGTGCCGTGGCGCTGGCAGCCTCGATCGATCCGGCTGACATGATCTTCGTGCGGCTTGTCCAGGGGCACGCGGCCGAGGCCGCGGAGCTGCTCGCCGAGGCCCGGTACAAGGATCCAGACTCCCTCCGGCTGCGCATCTTCGAAGCCGACGTGCTGCGGGTCACCAACCGCTTCGACAGGGCAGTGGAGCTGTTCCGGCAGCTGTTGGCCCAAACCCAGGGCACTGCAGACGAGGCGGTCATCCGCCAGCAGCTCGGCCGCTCCTACTTTGCCAGCGGCAACTTCGCCGCCGCGGTGGAATCGTTCGCCAAGGCCCTGGACCTGCGCGTGGCCCGGTCCGCCGACGCGGCGCTGATTTACGGCTCTACGGTGGCACTGCAGCGCGCCAGGGACATGCTGGACCTGGTTTCCTGAGCGGCCGCCGACCCGCGTTCTGGAGGCCGCCGGGCAGGCTTCCGGCGGAACCGCTAGAATGGATCTTGGATTTTTGATAAATACGCGCTGGCGGGCCGCTTGGCATGCCTGCCTGGCATAAACGGCTGGCAGCTAGAACCCGCCAAATAAGAAACCAGAGGATACAGTGGCAACCACTAACGACATCAAGAACGGAACCGTTCTTAAGCTTGAGGGCCAGCTGTGGAACATCATTGAGTTCCAGCACGTCAAGCCCGGCAAGGGTGGCGCGTTCGTGCGCACCAAGATGCGCAACGTGATGTCCGGCAAGGTCGTCGACAAGACGTTCAACGCCGGACTCAAGATCGAGACCGCCACGGTCGACCGCCGTGACTACCAGTACCTGTACCAGGACGGTGCGGACTTCGTGTTCATGGACACGGCCGACTTCGACCAGCTCACCGTCTCCGGTGCCACCGTCGGCGACGCCACCAACTTCATGCTCGAAAACCAGATGGTCAACATCGCCATCCACGAGGGCAACCCGCTGTACATCGAGCTGCCCCCGAGCGTCGTGCTCGAGATTACCTACACGGAGCCGGGCCTGCAGGGCGACCGCTCCTCGGCCGGCACCAAGCCCGCCACCCTCGAGACCGGCTATGAGATCCAGGTGCCCCTGTTCGTCGAGAACAACACCCGGGTCAAGGTCGACACCCGCGACGGCAGCTACCTCGGCCGGGTCAACGACTAGTGAGTGCACGCGGTAAGGCCCGTAACCGGGCCCTGGATGTTCTCTTCGAGGCGGAGCAGCGTTCCGTCTCGGCGTTCGACGTACTGCGGTCCCGTCGCGAACAGACGGACCAGATCGTCAACCCGTACACCCTCGAAATCGTCGAGGGCGTCGTGTCGCACCAGGCGGCGATCGACGAGTTCCTTGAAACCTATTCGCAGGGCTGGACCTTGGAGCGCATGCCTTCGGTGGACCGCATCATCCTGCGGATCGGCACCTGGGAGCTGCTGTACAACGACGACGTGCCGGATGGAGTCGCCGTGAGCGAAGCCGTGGCGCTGGCCAAGACGCTCTCCACGGACGAGTCGCCGTCGTTCATCAACGGACTGCTGGGCAGGTTGCAGCAGCTGAAGCCGTCGCTGCTCGCCTAGGCTCCTCAGAGCCCGGGTCCTAAGAGCCCCGTTCAGGACTGCCTGAACGGGGCTCTTTCGTTGTCCGCACTGTTCCGGCAGGGATATCGTGGGCGGATGAACACCGACGCCGCGCTGGCCACGAAGCTGCGAAACAAGCTGGGCGTCCGCCATCCGCGGGTTGCGGTGGGCACCGTCTCCGGCGGAGAGGCAACGGTGGCGGGCATCGGGGTTTCCCTGGACGCCGACTTCGAGATTGGATCGATCTCCAAGGGAATCACCGGCCTGCTTTACGCCGATGCGTGCGCACGGGGGGAGGTCGGCCCGGACACCACCCTGGGGGACTGGCTGCCCCTGGGCAAGTGTGAGGCTGCAGGCCTCAGGCTCTCCTCCGTGAGCCGGCATGCCTCGGGACTGCCGAGACTGCCGGCTGGCTCGCCCGGCTCGGTGGCCCCGTGGCGGCGCACGGTCCGGTTCTGCCTCCAGGGCACGAATCCCTACGGGGAGAACCTGGAAGAACTGCTGGCCCAGGCCCGCACCGTTCGCCTCCAGGCTCCGCGTCCGCGGTATTCGAACCTCGGGTTCGAACTGCTCGGCCATGCGATCGCGTCCGCTGCGGGGATGCGCTTCCGGGATCTGGTCGCAGGACGCCTCAGCGCTCCCCTGGCCCTGACCTCGGTATATCTGCCGGCCACTGCCGGCGAGCTGGGCCCCCGCGCCCTCATCGGCAGCAGCCGCTCCGGCCGCCCGAAGCAGCCCTGGACCGGAGAAGCGCTGGCCCCCGCCGGCGGCATCCGGGCATCCATCCGCGACATGGCCCGGCTAACCCAGGCGCTCCTGGACGGGTCCGCTCCGGGCATCTCCGCGCTGGATCCGGTGGCACACTTCGCTGGTCCGGCGGTGCGCATCGGAGCCGCCTGGCTCGTTCTCGACGCCAAAGGCCGCTCCATCACCTGGCACAACGGCGGCACGGGCGGATTCAGCAGCTGGCTGGGCCTGGACCGGAACGCCGGCACCGGCGTCGTGATTCTGTCCGCGTCATCAGTCCCGGTGGACCGCTCCGGGTTCGCCCTGCTGAAGGAACTGACCGCGGCCGGCCGGTAGCCGTCGTTCCGGCCATCGGGTGGCGGCCCTGGCGCCCGTTGAGGAGTTGCGGCACGGCTCGAGGCCCGGACCTGCCTCAAGCCGGGTCAGCGCGTGATGCCGTCGCGGAGGGAAACGATGTCCTCCAGCCGGTGTTGCTCGTCGAGCTGGTGAGCGGGCACATCCCGGCCGCTGAGGATCCGCTGCCGGGTGAAGGCGAGCTGGGTGGCGGCCCGCAGGAACTCCTTCATCTGCTGACCCCGGCCGACCGAGGTCGCCCAGCGCCGCGCCGCCCGGCGGCCTCCCGCGGTGGCCAGCATTTCCACCTCCGGTGCAGTGAACCAGCCGGCGGCCGCGTACTCCTTGAGCCGCTGCCGGGTCAGCCGGTTCTCCGCGACCCGCAGCAGCACGATGACCAGTACCGCAGCCAGGAAGATCGGCACCTGGACGAACAGGTACTGCGCCAGGAAGTTCGGGCCCATGCTGTTCCAGCCGCTGTGCAGCATCATCGCGGGGATCAGCCCGACGAGGAATGCCACCACTGACAGGCCATTGTGCCAGCGCCGGGCGGCGAGCCCCATAATGAGCCCGGTGGTTCCCGTGAAGAGTGCGTGGGCGAACGGCGACATGATGCCGCGCATAAAGAACACCACGGCGAGGTCCGTGCCCGGGGTGCTGGATTCGGCGATGGCACGGCCGAAATAGAGGATGTTCTCGGTGAAAGCGAATCCGCCGGCAATCGTGAAGGCGAACACGACGCCGTCAACCGGCCCGTCGAAATGTTTCCGTGCGAACAGCAGGAGCAACAGCAGCCCCAGGGATTTGGCGAACTCCTCCACCACCGGGGCCTGGACGGTCACGGCGAACGTCCGGTAGTCCAGCCCCGAGGCAGGCCCCACGGTTGTGGAGAAGACGGGCTGGATCAGCATGGTCACCGCGATGGACACGACGGCGCCCCAGACGAAGGCAAAGACCAGCAGCCGCTTGGGTTCCGGCTCCCAACGGTCGATGAACCTCACCGCGAGCAGAACCGCCGTGAGCGGAAACAGCGACGCCGCGAAGCCGATGGCAAAGCCGGCCACGCCCGTGGTGTTCAGGAGGAAGGGCAGCACGAGGAACAGACCCAGAAAGCCGAGGACACCGCCGGCCGCTACCAGCCCGATCGCGCTGGCGGATGCGCGGCGGCGGCGTGCTCCCGGAACCGCCGGGGGCAGTCCCGCAGGCAAAACACTGTGGATGCGGCCGTGGCTGCTGGCCGGCGCCGGCCGGTAGTGCTGTTGCTCCACGTGCCCCATCCAGCTGGGGTTGGCTTGCTGCGGAAGCGGCGCTTGCCAGCCGGTGGAGTAACGGCCAGGTTGTTCCGGTACGGGTCCGTTGATCGTCATGGACAAAAGCCTATGGTCAAGGCGCCCTGCCGCGTACATCGCCGGGCCGGCAAATCGCTGCCGCCGGCTGCCAGCCGGCCCGGGCGCTTCCTGCCGGGCGCTCCATCGGGGCGGGCCGCTGTGACGCACGCCGCGTTGCGGGGGGAGAGTCCGTTGCAGCCCCTGTGGTAATTTTGAAAGCACAAATGATCCTTTTTTAATTCCGTCCCGTGAGGCGGGGAAAGGGGAGGCGAGCTTTGACTTCTGTTCCAGAAACACCGGTTCCGGCCAAGGTTGTACTCACCAGGGTTGTCCTCAACCAGGCCGACATTGACCGTGCTCTGACTCGTATCGCCCATGAAATTCTCGAGGCCAACAAGGGCTCCCAGGACCTGGTCCTGCTCGGTATCCCGCGCCGGGGTTATCCCCTCGCCGTCCGCCTCGCCGCCAAAATAGCCGCCGCCGATCCCACCGTGGACGCCGCCGCCATCGTCGGCCAGCTGGATGTGACGATGTTCCGCGATGACCTTTCGCGTCAGCCCACGCGTCCGCCGTACCCCACGCAGCTTCCGCGCACCGGGATCGACAACAAGGTGGTCGTGCTGATCGACGACGTCCTCTACTCGGGACGGACCATCCGCGCGGCCCTGGACGCCATCGTCGATCTGGGCCGCCCGCGAAGCGTCCGCCTGGCGGTGCTGATCGACCGCGGCCACCGTGAACTGCCCATCCGCGCAGACCACGTTGGCAAAAACCTCCCCACCTCCTCCTCCGAAAAAGTGCGTGTCCGGCTCGAGGAAACCGACACCGCGGATGGCCAGGCGGTCAACGAAGTGGTTATCGAGGCGGCCGCATGAGGCACCTGCTTTCCACCGAAGACCTGAGCCTGTCCAACGCCATCCGCATCCTCGACACCGCCGAAGAAATGGCGGCCGTGGGGGAGCGCGAAGTCAAGAAGCTGCCCGCGCTGCGCGGCCGCACCGTGGTCAACCTGTTCTTCGAAGACTCCACCCGGACCCGCATCTCGTTCGAAGCCGCCGCCAAGCGACTCTCCGCCGACGTCATCAACTTCTCAGCGAAAGGATCCTCCGTCTCCAAGGGCGAGTCCCTCAAGGACACCGCGCAGACGCTGGCCGCGATGGGCGCCGACGCCGTCGTGATCCGGCACTGGGCGTCGGGGGCTCCGCACCGGCTGGCGGCCACCGATTGGATCGACGCAGCGGTGATCAACGCCGGTGACGGCACCCATGAACACCCCACCCAGGCACTGCTGGATGCGTTCACCATGCGCCGGCACTGGTCGAAGCTGGGCGGCACCAGCTCCGCCGGTGCAGACCTCGCGGGCATGCGGGTCGCCATCGCCGGGGACGTGCTCCACTCCCGGGTGGCGCGGTCCAACGTCTGGCTGCTCCGCACCCTGGGCGCCGAAGTCACCCTGGTGGCGCCGCCCACTCTCCTGCCTGTCGGCGTCGAGAAGTGGCCCTGCAGCGTCAGCTACGATCTCGATGAGACCCTCGAAAAGGGTGTGGATGCCATCATGATGCTCCGCCTCCAGGGCGAGCGGATGGATGCGTCCTTCTTTCCGACCACACGCGAGTACTCGCGGCGCTGGGGCTTCGACGACAACAGGCTCCGCGCCCTGGACAGCCTGGGCATGAAGGACACCATCATTCTGCACCCCGGTCCCATGAACCGGGGGCTGGAAATTTCGGCCGCCGCCGCGGACTCGCCCCGCTCCACCGTGCTCGCGCAGGTGCGCAACGGTGTCTCCATCCGGATGGCAGCCCTGTACCTGCTGCTCTCCGGGGACACCCGCGGGCCAGCCGCCCATCCGAACGCCCCCTATGCCAAGCAGGAGAACCACTGATGGCCGAACAGCAACAGGATTCAGTCAACAACGGCGCCTACCTCATCCGGGGTGCCGCGATTCTGGGCGGAGCCGCCGAGGACCTTCTGATCCGGAACGGCATCGTCGCCCAACGCGGCAAGAACCTCCGAGCTGACGGTGCCACTGTTCTTGAGGCCGCCGGACTGGTGGCGCTGCCCGGCATGGTGGACATCCACACCCACCTGCGCGAGCCCGGCCGCGAGGACGCCGAAACGGTTGAAACCGGCAGCCGCGCCGCCGCCCTGGGTGGCTACACGGCCGTTCATGCGATGGCCAACAGCACGCCGGTGGCGGACACCGCCGGCGTCGTGGAGCAGGTGCACACCCTCGGCCGTGCTGCCGGCTGGGTGGACGTGCGGCCGGTCGGTGCCGTCAGCGTGGGTCTCGCGGGAGAGCAGCTGGCCGAGCTCGGTGCCATGGCGGATTCGCGTGCCCAGGTGCGGGTCTTCTCCGATGACGGCATCTGCGTGCACGACCCCGTGCTGATGCGCCGCGCCCTCGAATACGTGAAGGCGTTCGACGGCGTGGTGGCCCAGCACGCGCAGGAACCGCGCCTCACCGCCGGCGCCCAGATGAACGAAGGGGAGGTCTCCGCCGTCCTCGGGCTCACCGGCTGGCCCGCCGTCGCCGAGGAAAGCATCATCGCCCGCGACGTGCTGCTCGCCCAGCACGTCGGCTCCCGGCTGCACGTCTGCCACGTCTCCACCGCCGGGTCCGTGGAGATCATCCGCTGGGCCAAGTCCCGCGGGGTCAACGTCACGGCCGAGGTTACGCCCCACCACCTGTGGCTCACGGACGATCTGGCCCGCGGCTACGATCCGGTCTACAAGGTCAATCCGCCGCTGCGCACCGACGCCGATGTGCAGGCCCTGCGCGCCGCGCTGGCCGACGGAACAATCGACGTCGTCGGCACGGACCACGCCCCGCACCCGAGTGAGCACAAGGAATGCGAGTGGGCGCAGGCCGCCATGGGCATGACCGGTCTGGAAACCGCGCTCTCGGTGGTCCAGCACACGATGATTGAGACCGGGCTGATGGGCTGGGCCGACTTCGCCCGCGTCACTTCCAGCGCGCCCGCCGCCATCGGCCGGCTGGACGACCAGGGCCGGCCCCTCGAAGCCGGCGAACCGGCCAACGTCATACTGGTGGACCCGGCTGCGCGCTGGACGGTGGACCCTTCTAAGATGGCAACCATGGGCCGTAACTCTCCGTTTGCCGGCCGGGAACTTCCCGGCAGGGTGGTGGCGACGTTCTTCAGGGGCCATCCCACCGTCCTGGACGGCAAGCTGAACACCCCCTACCGCTATCCGGCGGACGCGCCCGAGACCCCGACGCCGGGCCGGCGCTGATGGACAGGCTGCTCCCGGGACTGCTGATGCTGTCCCTCGCCGTGATCGTCTTCGCCCTGCTGGCGATCGGCTGGCGGAACCGGCTGCGCCGCCAGTCCGACGTCGACCCCCTGCCGGCGGTCCCCGCGGAACTTGGCGCCCCGCTGGCCGCGGCGGACGGCCAGTACGTCGCTTCCACCACCGCCGGTGACTGGCTGGACCGTATCGCCGTCCACAACTTAGGGCTCCGCACCAACGCCGAACTCAGCGTTCATCCGGAAGGAGTGCTTTTCGAGCGCTCCGGCGCGGGTCCGGTGTTCATCCCGGCCGGCAGGCTGACCGGGGTGCGCCAGGACAGCGGCATGGCCGGCAAATTCGTGGAAAAGGACGGGCTCCTGGTGCTCAGCTGGATGCTGGGCACCCGCGAGCTGGACTCTGGGTTCCGCACCCGGCGTGCCGAAGACAAGGCAATCCTCCTCAGCGCCTTGCAAGAATTGATCTCCGCAGCCCCTCAGGCAGATGCCGATAGTGGAAAGTAACAAAGTGACGGACCCTCACGCAGTGAAGAAAACAGCAGTGACAGATACCGAAGTGAGAGACACCGCAGTGACAGCAACGAGCAAAACCGCACCTGACGCAGCCACGTCGACCCCCGCCGTCCTCGTACTCGAGGACGGCCGGATCTTCCGCGGCACCAGCTACGGCGCCACCGGAACCACCCTCGGCGAGGCGGTGTTCGCCACCGGCATGACCGGCTACCAGGAGACCATCACCGACCCCTCCTACGCCCGCCAGCTCGTGGTGCAGACGGCACCGCACATCGGCAACACCGGAGTGAACAGGGAAGACGCCGAGTCCCGGCGCATCTGGGTGGCCGGCTACATCGTCCGCGACGCCGCCCGCCGCCCGTCCAACTGGCGCTCCGAGCGGTCCCTCGACTCCGAGCTGGCCGAGCAGGGCATCGTCGGCATCCAGGGCGTGGACACCCGCGCCATCACCCGGCACCTGCGCGAACACAAGACCATGCGCGCCGGGATCTTCTCCGGCGATGCCGTCCGCGCCACGGACAAGGAACTTGTGGACACCGTCCTGGCCAGCGCCCCGATGGAAGGCTCCCGCCTCGCCGAGGAAGTCAGCGTCGACAAGGCCTACACGGTCGAACCCAAGGACTGGGGCTGGGACGGCGAACCGCTTTTCAGCATCGCGGCGATCGACCTCGGGATCAAGCGGATGACCCCGATCCGCCTCGCCGAGCGCGGCGTCCGCGTGCACGTGCTGCCGGCCACCTCAACCATCGAGGACGTCAACGCGGTGAACCCGGACGGCTTCTTCATGTCCAACGGTCCGGGCGACCCGGCCACGGCGGACAACCAGGTGAAGCTGCTCCGCTCGGTGTTGGATGAGAGGATCCCGTACTTCGGCATCTGCTTCGGCAACCAGATCCTGGGCCGCGCCCTCGGCTTCGGCACCTACAAGCTCCGCTACGGGCACCGCGGCATCAACCAGCCGGTGATGGACCGCCGCACCGGAAAGGTGGAGATCACCTCGCAGAACCACGGCTTTGCCGTCGACGCGCCGCTCAACGGCGCCACCCAGGCGCCCGAGGAGCGGTTCGGCCGCGTCGAGGTCAGCCACGTGAGCCTCAATGACGACGTCGTCGAAGGCCTGTCCTGCCTCGACATCCCGGCTTTCTCGGTGCAGTACCACCCCGAGGCCGCCTCCGGCCCGCACGACGCCGCCTACCTCTTTGACCGTTTCATCGACCTGATGGCGGACAGCAAGAAGGAAGCCGCCGGCAGCGCAACCGCGACGGCTGCTCCCGCGGCTGCCGCCGCCACCAAGCCTTCCACCGAATCCAAGACTGAGGACAAGAAGTAATGCCCAAGAGAACTGACCTTAAGAGCGTCCTGGTCATCGGTTCCGGCCCGATCGTGATCGGCCAGGCGGCCGAATTCGACTACTCCGGCACCCAGGCACTGCGCGTCCTCAAGGACGAAGGCCTCCGCGTCATCCTGGTCAACTCCAACCCGGCCACCATCATGACCGACCCGGAGTTCGCCGACGCCACATACATCGAACCGATCACCCCCGAGGTGGTCGAAAAGATCATCGCCAAGGAACGCCCGGACGCGATCCTGCCGACCCTCGGCGGCCAGACCGCGCTCAACACCGCGATCGCGCTGGACAAGAACGGTGTGCTGGAGAAGTACAACGTGGAACTGATCGGCGCCAACATTGCCGCGATCGAGCTCGGCGAGGACCGGGAGAAGTTCAAGGGCGTCGTGGAACGCTGCGGCGCCGAATCGGCGCGCAGCCACATCATCCACACCATCGACGAG
The DNA here is from genome assembly GCA_025464925.1 of Arthrobacter sp. The sequence continues at coordinate 1,761 of JAODMS010000013.1, read as the reverse complement.
GCCCTGAAAGCGGCCGAGGACCTGGGCTACCCGATGGTGGTCCGGCCCTCCTTCACCATGGGCGGCCTCGGTTCCGGCCTCGCCTACGACGAGAACGACCTCCGCCGGATCGTCGGCCAGGGCCTGCAGTACAGCCCCACCAGCGAGGTGCTGCTCGAAGAGAGCATCCTCGGCTGGAAGGAATACGAGCTCGAGATGATGCGCGACAAGAACGACAACGTCGTGGTCGTCTGCTCCATCGAGAACTTTGACCCGGTCGGCGTGCACACCGGTGACTCCATCACGGTAGCCCCGGCGCTGACCCTGACGGACCGCGAGTACCAGCGCCTGCGCGACATTTCCATCGCGGTCATCCGCGAAGTCGGCGTCGACACCGGTGGCTGCAACATCCAGTTCGCCGTCGAGCCGGACACCGGCCGCGTCGTCGTCATCGAGATGAACCCGCGCGTCTCCCGGTCCTCCGCCCTCGCCTCCAAGGCCACCGGCTTCGCGATCGCCAAGATCGCCACCAAGCTCTCCCTCGGCTACACCCTCGACGAGATCCCCAACGACATCACCCAGAAGACGCCGGCCTCTTTCGAGCCGACCCTGGACTACGTCGTCGTGAAGGTCCCGCGCTTCGCCTTCGAGAAATTCCCGGCGGCGGACCCCACGCTGACCACCACCATGAAATCGGTGGGCGAGGCCATGGCGATGGGACGCAACTTCACCGAAGCCCTGCAGAAGGCGCTCCGCTCCCTAGAGCAGAAGGGTTCCCAGCTGGACTTCAGCCACGTCCCGGAATGGGAAGTGGCCGAGCTGATCGAGAAGTCCAAGCGGCCCACCACGGACCGCCTGCACCAGGTCCAGCGCGCCCTGCTCGGCGGCGCCACCGTGGAGCAGCTCTTTGAGGCCACCAAGATCGACCCGTGGTACCTGGACCAGCTCCAGCTCCTGAACGAGATCTCCCTCGAAATCCGGCAGGCCGCCGCATTGACCCCGGAGATGCTGCAGCGCGCCAAGCGCCACGGCTTCTCCGACGAGCAGATCGGAGCCCTGACTCACAACTCCGAAGACGTCGTCCGCGGCGTCCGGCAGGCCCTGGGCATCCGCCCCGTCTACAAGACCGTGGACACCTGCGCGGCCGAGTTCGCCGCGTACACGCCGTACCACTACTCCTCCTACGACGAGGAGGACGAGGTGGCGCTGCACGCCAAGCCGTCGATCATCATCCTCGGTTCCGGTCCGAACCGGATCGGCCAGGGCATCGAGTTCGACTACTCCTGCGTCCACGCCTCGATGGCACTGCGCAAGGCCGGCTACGAGACCGTGATGGTCAACTGCAACCCGGAGACCGTCTCCACCGACTACGACGTCTCCACGCGGCTGTACTTCGAACCGCTCACCCTCGAGGACGTCCTCGAGGTCATCGCCGCCGAAGAGCGCACCGGCGGCGTGATGGGCGTCTTCGTCCAGCTCGGCGGCCAGACCCCGCTCAAGCTCGCCCAGCAGCTCGCCGACGCCGGCGTGCCGATCCTCGGCACCTCCCCGGAAGCGATCGACCTCGCCGAACACCGGGGCGCCTTCTCCCGCGTCCTCGACAAGGCCGGACTCGTCTCACCGAAGAACGGCACCGCCGTGTCCTTCGAGGACGCCAAGAAGATCGCAGACGAGATCGGATACCCGGTCCTGGTCAGTCCCTCCTACGACCTCGGCGGCCGCGGCATGGAAATCGTCTACGACGAGCCGAACCTCTCCCGCTACATCGCCAACGCCACCGAA
>JAODMS010000012.1 GCA_025464925.1 Arthrobacter sp. | reverse complement strand
CTGCGCCTGCGCGGCAACACGGAGATTGAGCGGAACGCGATGGAACGCCGGCGCACCTTCGACCACAAGGTGGCGGCCCTGATTTCCGCCGCCCGCGACGAAGGGTCGCTCCGCCAGGACATCGATCCCCGCACCGTCACCCGCCTGCTCTTCGGCACCATCAACTCCATCGTCGAGTGGTACAAGCCCGGCGGCTCGCTGTCCCCGGAGAAGCTGGCCGACGACGTCATCACCATGGCCTTCAACGGACTCCACGCGCCGCGCTGAGACCGCACGCCCCCAGTCCGCCGCAATGACGGATGACGGAGCTATTTCAGGACGTAGCCGGAGACATCGGCGATGATCTGGGCGGAACCGCTGGAAGTGTTCGCGATGGAGATTTTCCCGTCGGCTCCCACCGGAAGATACGCCAGGTTCGGGACGGTCGTGCGCGTCCATCCGTAGATCACGTTGGGCGTTCCGGGCTTCAGCGCGCCCGAGGCGAAGCCGGTCAGGAATCCGTCCGACCGGGTTTCCGTGGCCGTGATGTTCGCCCAGACGCCCGCTACTTGCGCGGGAACCCCGTGCAGCCCGGCCACCGGAAAGGACACGGTTCCGCCGCCGGCAACCGGGCCCGAGGATGTGCGCGTATCAAGGAACCGCGTCGGAGCCAGTTTCCCGAACCCACCCGGAGTCGTCGCCGTCCCGATGAAGTATCCCGAGACGTCCGCAACCAGCTGCACCGACCCGGATGAGGTGTTGGACAACGTCACCTTCAAGTCCGGACCCAGCGGCACCACGACAAGATTCGGCACCGTCTGCCCTGCCGCATAATTCAGGTTCGAGGCGTTCGGCTTTACGGCGCCCGACGGATGCGCTGTGACATATCCAAACGAGGACGGTTCAGTGGCCGTCACATTCATCACGACCGCCGTCGCCGCCCCGGGGACGGCTCCCACGCCAGCGACCTGGAAGGACACGGAACCTCCCGGTCCCACCCTGGCCGACCCGCGCGTGTCGAGGAACCGCGACGGCGCCAGGGGCTTGAAGGCCCCGGGCGAAGCCGGCTCTCCGCCCTGGTAGTACGCCGAGACGTCGGCCACCAGATTCACCGACCCAAAGGCCGAGGTATTGGACAACGTGGCCTTCCCGTCGGCGCCCAGGGGAACGACCGCCAGGTTCGGCACCGTTTGTCCCTCCGCATAGTTCACGTTCGAGGCGTTCGGCTTGGCCGTGCCGGAGGCGTGGGCGGTGATATAGCCAAACGACGTCGACCCCGCCGGCGACGGCCCCGTCACGGTGATGTTCATGACCACCGCCGACGCATTAGCCGGTACCCCGTTCAGCCCCGCCACCTGGAAGGTCACCGAGCCGCCCGGTCCGACGTCCCCCGACGAGGTCCGGGTATCGAGGAACCTCGTCGGTAAAATTGTTACCGCCATGCCGGGTGCCGGTGGAACGGGTGTCGGCGCGGTGACCACGCCCGGGACCCTGCCGGCACCGTCGGCGCTGCCCGCCGCCTGCGCGGCCGGTGCTCCCGGCAGCATCAGCGCCGCCGTCAGCAGGACGCCCAGCAGGGAAATACCTTCCGGAAATCTTGCCTGTGCGGACACCGCAACCCCCATTGTTGACCAGCATCGTCGGTCCGGGACCGTCCGCAATAATTCGCAGATAAGCGAAGATTACACACTCGATGGGCTAAACCATGCGGATTCTTCCAGGGCAGCGAAAAGCCCCGCTGCTATTGGGGGGTGCAGCGGGGCTTCTCTGGTTCAATCCTAGGGGCAACGGCAAGAGAAAATTGCAGTCGGGGATGTGAGATGGATCTCACACGGGGCCGGGCCCATTTCAGGCGGGGCCGCTTCGGGGCTTCGGCGCCGGGACCAGGCGGGGAAGGTCGGTACGGCCGGGCACCCCCCAAATATTAATGCCCGGCCGGACCTTCCGGCGACTATCCGCCGTGGCAGATTGGACATGTCCAATTTTCTGCCGCTCTAAGCGTAAACCGAGACTATTGGACATGTCCAATCTGTTAGGCTCGAATGGGCAATCTGGCGGAACAACGGTGCCGGTTCCAGCCGGATCAGAGAAAGGGAGTCATGGAAGCTGACACATCAGGAGTGCCGACACCTGGCGCGGCGCTGGCCAGGAAACTGAACCTCCTCCTGAACACCGCGGAAGCGGAAGGCCGCAAGATCGGCTTTTCCGACGTGAGCCAGGCTATGGCTGCCGCGGGCACGCCGCTGTCGCGCTCCCGGTGGCATTACATGCGCAGCGGCACCGGGCCCGAGGTCAAGAAAGTTGAGCTCCTCAAGAACCTGGCCGCATTCTTCGGCGTCAGCGAGGGCTACCTGCTGGAAGAGGACGAAGAGCTGCCGGCACGGGTGGAGGCCCAGCTGGATCTCCTGGCGACGATGAAGGCGAACAAGATCCGCAACTTCGCCGCCCGGCAGCTCGAGGGCCTCGACGCCGCAACGCTTCTCCAGATCCGTAGCCTGATCGACCAGCATCTTGACTCCGCGGACCCACGGGGGCCGGAAGGCCCGTAGACGCACGGGGGCCATCAGGACCGGGCGCTGGTAACCTCAGGGGTGTGGACGGGGCACCCAGATCCCGTTCCTGAACTTCGCAAGGACCGGTCTCATGATGGACTACGCTGCCGCCCGCACCCGGGCACTGGCTGCCGAGCAGAGCCTCAACCTTACGGAACCGGTGTCGCTGTGCTCGACGCATCGGCACCTGGAGAAACTCCGGGGCCGGAAGATCGTCATCCAGCCCATGGATGGCCCCACCGACAAGGTCTGCGGGCTGTGGTTCGGGCTCGATCATATGGACCTCATCCTCCATGCCCAGGCGGCTTCCGAAGTGCACCGCCAGCAGATCGTCCTGCACGAGTTCGCCCACATGATCCTTCGGCACGAACAGGAAACCGTCTCTCCTGACGACGTCCGGAATTTCTTTCCCGACCTCGCCCCGGACCGGGTCATCAAGGCGTTGAAGCGGTCCGACTTCCTGGACGAGTTCGAAGTCACCGCGGAGCTGCTCGCCGACCTCCTGGCGGCACGGATCCGCAGGTCACAGCGCCGTTCCGCCGGCCAGCCCGGGTACTTTGGCTCGATTTTCGGATGATGCAACTGCTCATGGCTGCCGCGCTGTACCTGCTGGCGCTGGCCCGTGTGCCCGCCCTGCTCAAGTCCGGACGCGACCCCGTATTCGTGGCCGCGCTGCTGACAGGAACCGCGGCGCTGCTGACGAGCCCGGCCGTCTACCCGGCAGTGGACCAGGCTCTGGGCGGGCAGAATGTGGCCAAACTGGTCCAGCACACCGCGATGATGATCGGCATGTGGTTCATCCGCGGCGGCATCCTGGACGCCGTGGCTGCCGTGGCGGAGCGAAGCCGGCGACGGTTCAGGACGCTGCCGCTGTACTTGGCGCTGGCACTGCAGACCGCGTTTTTCCTGGCCACCGATGCCGGGGCCACCACCATGGATTTCCAGGGGACCTACAACAAAACCCTGCCCGGCGCCCTCTTCTATTCGATGGTCATGATCTTCACAGGCTGGATGTGCGCTGAGATCGCGGTCGTCCTGCGGCGGATCCTGCCGGAAATGCGCGGACCGTTCAAGGTCGGCTTCCTGCTGGTCGCCACGGGCGCCTTCCTGGGCACGCTCTCCTCAGCGGCGATGGTCCTCGACATCCTGGCCACGGCGGTGCCGGCCCTTGCCTTGTTCAGCTTCCACCAGACAGCACTGCAGCAAGTTCTCGACCTCGTGCCCACTGTGCTGGTCGGCCTGGGACTGACCATCCCTGCCGTTGCCGGCCAGCTGCAGCGGGTCCGGACCCGGCGATGGGAGAAAAAGACCCTGCTCAGGGTCACGCCGATCCGCGGCCGGGCCCTGGCACACGCCGGCACAGAGCGGACGTTGCCCTCGGACCCGCGGACAACCGTCGCCGAGCAGCTGCACAGGATGATTGTCGAGATCTGGGATGCCGAACTGGCTGCCGGCGCCGAATCGGTGCTCACCGCGGAGGACCGCGCGTACCTGCTCACCGTCGAGGAGAAGCTGGATCTGGGCCGGAGCACTGGTGGCGGGAGCGGGCCGCAGGAAGGCGCCCCGCTGAGGCGGGACGCCTCGATACTGCCGGCCGGTCGGGCTCCGGTCAGAGCTGGTAATCCGCCGCCGAGGTGATGTTTTCATGCACGCAGAGAATATTGTGCTCCGTGTCCATGAACCAGGCGCACTTCTCCGACTCCGTCGTGCAGATGTGGTTCTCAGTCTTGAGTTCCGGGAGGTCATAGTCCTGGAACCTGACGCCCTTGGACTCCATTTCCTGGACGGTCCGCTCGATCTCGCTGACCTCGAAACTCAGGGCCGTATGCTCGGAATGCTTTCCGTCCCTGACCGGCATGAGCTGGAGCATCGGGCCGCCTTCCGTGCCGAATAACTCGCTTCCATCTTCTGCCACTCCGCGGTGCGGAAGACCCAGCGTGTCCGCATAGAAACTGCGGGCGCGGGCTGCATCGTCGACTGGCAGGATTGTCGTGACTCTGTTCAGAACTAGGGTCATTTTGCCCACCTCCTACGGGGAAAATTTTACGCCGGCGCAGGGCAGAAAGAACCATCGGATTGGCGTCCCGCAGGCCCGATGACCGGCCGGTGCCCGGCCTGCCGAAGGCCGGGAATGCCTACTTCTCGACGAGGGTCAGGACGTCGTAGGTGGCCACGATTTCCTCGTTCTGGTTGCTCAGGACGGCGTCCCAGGCGACCTCGCCATAGTCGTCGGTCTCGCGCGGGGTGATCTTCTTGGCCGTCAGGGTGACCCGGATCGAGTCGCCGGCTGCCACCGGGGTGAGAAAGCGCAGGTTCTCCAGGCCGTAGTTGGCCAGCACGGGGCCCGGAGCGGGCTCCACGAACAGTCCCGCGCCCCAGGCCAGCAGCAGGTAGCCGTGCGCCACGATCCCCGGAAAGAACGGATTGGCCGCGGCGGCTTCCTGGTTGGTGTGGGCGTAGAAGGTGTCTCCGGTGCTGTTGGCGAACGCCGTGATCTCCTCCAGGGACACCTCGCGCAGCTCGGAGCGGATGGCGTCACCGATGTGCAGCGTGCTCAGGGACTTCCGGAACGGGTGCCGGGATTCCGTCTCGAGCGTGAAGTTGCGGTCAGCGCCGGTGTGCCAGATGCCGGTGACGGCGGTGAGCATGTTGGGTGAGCCCTGGAGTGCGGTCCGCTGCATGTGGTGCAGGACGGAGCGGATGCCGCCGAGTTCCTCGCCCCCGCCGGCCCGGCCCGGGCCGCCGTGGACCAGGTGCGGAACCGGCGAGCCGTGGCCGGTGGAGCTGCGGGCGTCCTCGCGGTTGAGCATCAGGACACGGCCGTGGTGGGCCGCGATGCCGGTGACCAGTTCCCGGGCGACCTCGGGATCATTGGTGCAGACCGAGGCGACGAGCGAGCCGCCGCCGCGGGCGGCCAGGCGGACGGCATCGGCCAGGTCCGTGTACCCGAGCACCGAGGACACCGGGCCGAAGGCTTCGAGCGAGTGGAGCTCCTCGGCTTCCGGATTCGCCCAGCTGAGCAGCACGGGGGACATGAAGGCACCGTCGTCGACGACGCCCACGCTTCCGTCGGCGCTGGTCACCCGGGGGGAATCGAGGGTGCCGTACGCGAGCTCCCCGCCGGCGTCGAGCATCGACTGGACGGCGGCGCGCACATCGGCGAGCTGCTCCCGGGACGCCAGGGCGCCCATGGTGACGCCTTCGGCGCGGGGGTCACCGAGCACCACGCGTTCCTGGATCCGGCTCCCCACGGCGGCCACGACGTCGGACACGAGTTCCTGCGGCACGATGGCGCGGCGGATCGAGGTGCACTTCTGGCCGGCCTTGGCGGTCATCTCGGTGACCAGGGACTTGATGAAGGCGTCGAATTCCGGCGTACCCCTGACGGCATCCCGGCCCAGGATCGCCGCGTTGAGGGAGTCCGTTTCGGAGCTGAAGCGGATCCCGCCGGTGGCCACGTTCGGGTGTGACTTCAGGGTGTTGGCGGTGGAGGCGGAGCCGGTGAAGGCCACGAGGTCGCGGTAGTCCAGATGGTCCAGCAGGGTGCGGACGGAGCCGGAGACCAGCTGCAGCGAGCCCTCGGGAAGGATGCCGGAGTCGACGATCGCCTTGACCACGTCCGCGGCCACATAGCCGGTGGGGGTGGCGGGCTTGACGATGGTGGGGACGCCGGCGAGGAAGGCGGGGGCGAGCTTCTCGAGCATGCCCCACACAGGGAAGTTGAAGGCGTTGATCTGCGCGGCCACACCCGGGATGCGGGTGTAGATGTGCTCACCGGCAAACGAGCCGTCCTTGGACAGCACCTCCATGGGGCCGTCCACCACCACCTGGGCGTTGGGAAGTTCGCGGCGGCCCTTGGAACCGAAGGTGAAGAGCACCCCGATGCCGCCGTCGATGTCGATCATCGAGTCGATCTTGGTGGCGCCGGTCCGCGCCGAAAGCGCGTAGAACTCCTCGCGGCGCCCGTTGAGGTACTGCGCCAACTCCTTGAGCTTGAGCGCGCGCTGGTGGAAGGTCAGCTGGCCGAGTTCCGCCTGCCCGGTGGTGCGCCCGTAATCCACGACGGCGGCGAGGTCCAGCCCCTCGGTGCTCACCCGGGCCAGCAGCTCGCCGGTGCTGGCGTCGAGGACGGGGGCCGCGCCGGCGGCGGAACCGGCAGCAGGGGTCCACCAGGAACCCCGGACGAAGCTGGGGACGATGTCTACGGTCTCTGCTGTGGGTTCCGGTGCGGTTGCGGTGCTGGTCATCGTTGACGGGTCCTTCCAACGCGGGGCAAGATCAACACGGCCAGAGCATTACTGACCGTCCGTTCGGTAATATGTCTACAGTACATGAAGGAGATCCGCCGCACACTGCTGCGGCCGGGACTGGCCCCCTGGCCACGAAGGAGATGCAATGACGCCGGAACCCCGCCGCGCCGAGCCGTGGAATATCACCCTCGGCGAGCTTGACGAGAAGATGGGCGTAGAAATCGTCGAGGAATCCGCGCAGCGCGTCGTGGCGACCATGCCGGTGGAAGGCAACCGGCAGTCCTTCGGGCTCCTGCACGGCGGCGCATCGCTGGCCGTCGGCGAGGCCGTGGGCTCCTGGGCCGCGGTCATCCATGCCAGCACCCTGGGCAAGACGGCCGTGGGCGTGGACGTCTCGGCCACCCACCACAAATCGGCCCGCGCAGGGACCGTGACCATCACGGCCACCGCCATCCACCTTGGCGGGACCGTCGCCACCCATGAGGTCGTCATGACCAACGACGCCGGCCAGCGGCTGTGCACGCTGCGGATCACCAGCCTGCTGCTGTATCGCAAGGACTGACACGCCGCGAACCCTACTCTTGAGCTGTTCATCCCGATTCTTGAGCTGTTCTTGAGGTTCAGAGGCGACCTTTGGAAA
>JAODMS010000079.1 GCA_025464925.1 Arthrobacter sp. | reverse complement strand
TCCCGGATGACGATCTTGCAGGACTGGGTGGAGCTGTCCACCCCGGCTACCAGGGGCATCGTTGCCTTCTTTCCGGTCGAGGATCTGTACAGGCTAGGAACGGGATTTCAGGGATTCCAGGGCGGCCAGGTACTGCAGGTGACCCCACATTGGTTTATTTCAGGCCACTACGGCGCCCGCGGGTACCAAGTCCGGCAGATCCGCGAGCAGCTCTTCAGCCGTGGGCGGGTTGGCGCCCGGCCGGCGGACGGTGATGGCTGCGGCCTTGGACGCAATGCGGCCTATAGTATCCAGTACGGCCGGCGCGAGCCCATCCGTGCCGCGTGCCAGCAAACCGTAAATCAGGGCTGCCATGTAGGAATCTCCGGCGCCGATCGTGTCCGCCACCGTGGACTTGACCGCGGGGAGATAGAGTTGCGCGGCCGGTGTAGTCAGCAATGAGCCCTCAGATCCTCTGGTGACCACCGCTAGCCCGGCGCCGAGTCCGAGGACCCGCGCAGCGACGTCCTCAAGCTGCAGCTCGGGGTAGAGCCACTGGGCGTCTTCGTCGCTGAGCTTGACCACGTCAGTCAGCGGCACGAGCTCCTCAAAGAGGGATCTAGCTTCGGCGTGGCTGCCCAGCAGCGCGGGCCGGATGTTGGGGTCGTAGGTGACCACGCATTCGCGGTGGGACTGTTCCAGCAGTGCTTTGACGGCAGCTGCACCGGGAGCAAGGAATGTCGCTATCGAGCCCGTGTGGAGCACCTTGGGAAGAAAAGCCGGAGCGATGGGTGGCAGCTCCCAGTGGATGTCGAAGTCATAACTGGCAGAGCCGTTGGCAGCGACGGTGGCTGTGGCCGACGCAGTGCGGTCCTGGGACTTGGAGCCCGGAAGGAGCATTACGCCGGCGCTCTGGAGGTGTGCCTCGACTGCCCGACCGCGTTCGTCGTTGCCGATCGCCGTCAAAAGGGCGGTGCCGACACCGAGGCGTCCGAGTCCGTAGGCGACGTTCGCCGGTGATCCGCCCGGGTGCTCAGCGGTGCCGTCGGCGGAAGTAACGACGTCGACCAGGGCTTCGCCGATGACGATGACGTCGGAGGTTGCCGCGTGAGCGCTGGAATGGGTCATAAGTGTGGAAGGTCTTTCATGAAGCCGTCCGCGGACCTGCTGCTGGTCCGCCGACGGAGTGCGGGAGGAGACCATGTGGCCAGGCCGGCTACCAGGGGCATCGTCGGGTCTTTCACGTCAGGGGTTCATTCCCGCTTAAGTGGTTCCGACAGCCCCTTTCGGGCAGCTGACGCAGTAACCGGGATGGGCGACAGGCGGCAGTTCTCGCGCGTACGCCCGCGATCGCGGATGGCACGACGTCTGAGAGCTATTGCTGGCGCTCAGGCCGATTGGACCACGGGTGGGGTCTCGAGTTGGTCCGCCAGGCTCTGCCAGCTGTCGGCGAATATGCCGTATGCGGTTTTGATCTGAACACCGACGGGCAGTTCCGGGCACTCGTTTTCACCGTTCGTTCCCCAGTTGACCCAGCCAGATTGGCGTCGCTGCACGATCTGGAATGCTCCCGAGGGCGCGGAGGTCCACCAGATCATGGTCCTGCCCAGTGTCGAATGGAATTCCGCGGTCTTGGAGGATGGGCCGGCGAAGATGGTCTCGTGCTCCACGCCGGAAACATCGACCGGTTGGTTCGCCATTGTCCACTGACGGTCTGGCAGATCCGCGAGGACATGCGAGTTGGCCCGAACTCCGGCCAGCCGATCGCGGATCTCGTCGTCATCCAGCGCGCCTTCCCAGCTGCAGAACAGCCGCCAGTACAGGTCCCAGTGGGCCGCTTCAATATCACCGGTGAGCTGCTGGCGGAATTCCTCGAACTTGGCGGTTCGGGAGGTGGAGGACGCGACGGTTTCACCGACCATTTTTGCGAGCTCAGCGGCGTACGGATCGCCGGCGCGGTACCGGGTGCCGCCGTAGGCTTCGAAACGGTCAAAAACAACGTCTCCCTGGCCGGCCTCAAATTCATCGCCGACGGTGATCTTGTTCGTTATTGAGCGGCCGTTGATCACAGTCTGGAAGTCATCCACCTGATAGCTGCGGGCGAAGTGAGGTGTGCCGTAGGTGAACTTCCAGTCGATGGAAAACGTCTTGCCTTTGAGTTCGTCGAGCAGACCGTCCGGAATGATGCCGTGCATTCGGTAGTGATGGAGCACGGGGCCGCGTTCAATGACTTCGATTTCCACGGTGGTGTGCTCGGGAGGGTTGATGAGGCCGTTCTCAGGGGTGAAAAAGGGGCCGTAAAATCCGCCGATGGCGTTGTTGCCGGAGGGCAGTAGGTCGACGCCTTCCTTCAGTGTCGCGAAATGGCGCAGTCCCCATTTCGCGGAGCCGGTGCCCTCGGCCGTGCCCGAACACATTTCCAAGTCGAAATAGCCGGTGTCAAGGCGGACAAAGGCGTCGGGTTCCGTGGGTTCCCGTTCGGTGATCCCCTCCGTATATCCGGTCACCGGCGCTGTCAGAGTGAGCTCCACGCTGCCCTCGAAGGACAGAACGGTGATGAAGCTTGTCCGACCAGGCGCGGGCTGTGCCTGAAGCCGCTGGCAGATCACGGTGTCTCCGGCGTTTGTGGTCGCCGTCCAGACGCTCTCCGTGACTTCGGAGTCGATGGTGAAGGTTATTGGTTCGCTGATGCGGCGGCCGGGAAGCGGGTCCGTGATGACAATGGTGGGCAGTGCCACGGTCTTTCCTCTCAATTGGTTGGGGGCGTGGCTGCGCTAGGCAGCTGCTCCAGGTAGTGGCCGGACGTCTCCCCGCCACGGCGGCAGGGAATGGCGTCCGGCTATATGCGGCGTGGCTTATGCAGGCGTCTGGGCTGCGACTGCCCTGGACCATGGCAGGCTGAGCGTGCGTTGCTTCAGGCTGTCGATTGCCACTGCGAGGATGATGACGAGGCCCTTGATGAGCAGCTGCGTGAAGAACTGAACGTTCATCAGGATCAGCCCGGTGCTCAGGACCCCGAGAATGATGGAGCCGATGAGGGTGCCGTAGATCCGGCCCCGTCCGCCGATGAGACTGGTGCCGCCCAGCACCACGGCGGCGATGGCGTCGAGCTCGTAGCCGGTGCCCGCCGTCGGCTGGGCCGAGACGACGCGGGCGGAGAAGATGACGCCGGCGAGTCCGGCGCAGGCGCCGGCGATGATGTACACGGAGGTGATGATGCGCTTGACGTTGATGCCTGCAAGCCTGGCTGCCTCGGCGTTACCGCCTACGGCGTACACGTGGCGCCCGTAACGGGTGCGTTCGAGGACGAACCACGCCACGATGTAGACGATGACCATGATCACCACGGGTATCGGGATGCCCGCTATGTAGCCGTTGCCGATGTCGCGGAAATTGAGTGTGTTGGAGACAATGGGCTGCCCGTCGGTCATCGTGTAGGCCAGCCCCCGAAGGAATGTCATGGTGCCGAGGGTGACGATGAAGGCGGCCAGTGACAGGTAGGCGCTGAGCACGCCGTTGATCAGTCCGCAGACTGCTCCGGTGAGAACGCCGACCAAGATGGCGACGGGGGCAGGGAACCCGGCCATGCCGGTCATCACGGATGCGACTCCGGAGACGGCCAGGATGGAGCCGACTGAGAGGTCGATTCCGGCGGCGAGAATGACGAATGTCATTCCCGCCGCCAGGATGGCATTGATCGAAATAGATCGTGCGATGTTGAGCAGGTTGTTGACACTGGCGAAATTTGGGGCGATGACAATCATCAGCGCCACGAGGGCAATCAGGACCACCAGGATGCCGACGCGGTCCCACCAGTAGGCGAAGTCGAAGGAACGGGTGGGCGGTGCTGGGTCCTCCGGCCGGACCTGCGCGTCCTGCGGATTGAGAGCCTGATTAGTCATGGGATTCTCCGTATGTCTGTGCGGCGGTACCGGTTGCGTGGGACATGACGTCCTCTTCGGTCGCGGTGCGTGAGTTGAGTTCGTGGACGATCCGGCCGGACCGCATCACGAGGACACGGTCGCTGATTCCGATTGCCTCGGGGAGGTCAGAGGAGATGACCAGGATGGCCTTGCCGGCCTTGGCCAGGTCATTGATGACTTCGTAGATCTCGCTCTTCGCGCCGATGTCCACACCCCGGGTCGGCTCGTCCAGTATCAGAACGTCCGATTTGCGCATCAGCCATCGGGCTAGCACTGCTTTTTGCTGGTTTCCGCCGGAAAGTGCGCTGACGGGCAGGCGGAGGGCGCTCTGTCGCAGGTGGAGTCGTTCCATCTGCTTTTTCACAGCCGTTCGGATTCTGGACCGCTGGAGGACCCCGGCGTTGACGTGACTGTCTAGGGAGCTGACGGAGATATTGTCCTCCACGGTGTGGGACACGAACAGCGCCTGGTCTTTGCGGTCCTCGGGGACCATCGCGATCCCGCGGGCGATCGCCTGGGCCGGGCTGGACGCTGCCACGGCCTTGCCCTTGACTGTGACTGTTCCGCCGCGGGCGCGGTCCGCACCGAAGATCATCCGCGCTGTTTCGGTGCGGCCGGCTCCGATGAGACCGGAGAGCGCGACGACCTCGCCAGAACGTACGTGGAAGCTGACCGGTCCGAGTCCCGCTCCGTCGGTGAGCCCTTTGACGTCCAGCAGGATGTTCCCGGGGGTGTGCCTGTCATGGTGGTACAGGTCGTCGAGATTGCGTCCTACCATCATCCGAACGACATCGGGCGGGCTGATCTCATTCTTCTCCCGGGTGCCCACGTAAGTCCCGTCACGGAAGACGGTCACCCGGTCAGCCAGTTGCCAGACCTCTTCCATGCGGTGCGAGATATACACCAGCCCGACTCCGCTGGCGCGCATCTCCGTAATGATCTGGAAGAGCTGGAGCGCTTCGTTCCGTGAGAGGGCCGCAGTTGGCTCGTCCAGCACCAGAATTTTGGCGTTCTCACTGATGGCCCGGGCGATTTCAACCATCTGTTGCATACCGATGCTGAGGTCGCCGAGCTCGGTGCGCGGGTCGATCCGTGCACCAACCCGGGCGAGTTTCTCCCGGGCCTGGTTGATCATGGCGCGCCGGTCGAGAGATCCGAACCTGGTGGAAGGTTCCCGTCCGAGGGCCAGGTTTTCGGCAACTGTCATCGCCGGGACCGTGTTCAGCTCCTGGTGGATGATGGCGATGCCATGGGAGACGGCCTCGTGTGGGGAACGGATGTCGATTTCTTTGCCGTCCATCAGGATGGTCCCCGCGTCGCGGGCGACATTGCCCGCCAGAATCTTCATCAGGGTGGACTTCCCGGCGCCGTTCTCGCCCATCAGGGCGTGGACCTCTCCGGCACGCAGATCAAATCGGACGTTGTCGAGTGCGAGCGTGGCGCCGAAGCGCTTTGTGATGTTTCCCAGCTGCAGCAGCGGGTTGGGTGCAAGTGCGGTCATGGTGGCCTAGTTTCGGTCCGGCCGTGTGGGGTCGCTACGACTTTCAGCGACCCCACACGGCGTGAGTGGGGCCCTACCAGCCTTTGTACTGGTTGACGTTGTCCCGCGTCACGAGCTCACTCGGGATCAGGATGGTGGTGTCCGTCGGCGGCTTGTTGTCGATGATGTTCTGGGCCACCTCAATAGCCTTGCGGACCATCTCGGCAGGGTTCTGCGTAGCGGTTCCGATGAACGGGGAGCCGGGCTGTTTGAGTTCGGCCACCGCCTCCGGGCTGCCGTCTACACCGGTGACCTTCACCGTTCCGCTCATCTTGGCCTGCTGGACGGCCAGAACCGCGCCCAGGGCGGAAGGATCATTCATGCCGAAGATTCCCTGGACGTCCGGGGTGGCGGTCAGCATGTCCGTCGTTACGGCCAGGCCGGAGGCGCGGTCGTTCTTGGAGGCCTGTTGCCCGACAATTTTGATGTCCGGGAATTTCTTCACGACGTTGTTGCAGCCGGTGATTCGGTCGCGGATCGTCTGGAGCGGGGTGCCGTCCACCAGAAGGACATTGCCTTTTCCGCCCATCTGCTCGAACAGGTACTGGCAGGATTTTTCCCCTGCCTGGACGGCGTCGGTCATCACGACTGCATCGGCGCTCTTCGCCGGAGTGTCCACGGCGATGACGATGATCCCCGCCTGCTTCGCCCGTTCGATCGCCGGCTGGATGCCGCTTTCGTCCACGGCACTGATGACGATCAGGTTCATGCCTTGCTGGATGAACGTGTCAATCTGGGTGTTCTGATTCGCCAGGTCAAGCTGGGCGTCCTGGGTGTTAGAGGTGGCGCCGATCTTCGCGGCGGCCTCCTTGGCTCCCTTGTCCATGGCTGAGAAGAACGGGTTGGACATGTCCTGGACCATCAGGCCGATTTTCTCGATCTTCTGGGGCTTGCTGGCAGCGGCCTGCGTGTCGCCTGAGCTGCATGCCGCCAGGCTGAGGGTAGCCAGTGTTGCTGTGGCCGCCAGGACGGCCGACTTCTTGACGAGTTGATTCATTTCGGATCTCCTTTGAACCGGAACCGGTTGAGGCCGTTGTGGCTGGCCAGGTCCGTGAATTAAGCGGTTGATGTTGCGCCGGTTCGCTTCGGTGCGAAGTCCGGAGTCTTTCGGTCGGTCCCGAGGCATGATCGTCGTCTGCGGGATCTCGGGGACCGGGGATTCGGGCGCTGCCGGAGGTCAGCAGCCGCAGGACCGTCGAACGATCAGGTCGGCGCTCACCTCCCGGCGGTCCTCGGGGCGGTAGTCGGGCACGGGAGGCAAACCGCGCTGTTCGGCATCGAGCTGTCCGTCCAGGATCCGGGTCAGCGTCTGAGCGGCAAGAACGCCGATTGATTCGCTGTCCTCATCCACCACTGTCAGCGGCGGATCGAGCAAGGGGGCCCAGGCAAACTCGTCAAACGCAATGAGCGCGACCTCGTCCGGGGTCTTGATGCCTCGCTGCTGCAGGACGGTCAGAACACCATGAAGCAGGGGGTTGTTTCCCGCGATGATCGCCCTCGGCAGGACCTGGCCGGGGGTGTCAAGGTAGGCGGAAAGCGTCTCATACGCTGATTGGGAGTCGTTTTCGGTCTCCAGCACGCGCAGTCCGGCAGCATACCTCGTGGCCGCTTCCCGGAGCCCGCGCTCCCGCTCTGCACGCGTGGACCAGCGGCCCGGGTAGGCGAGGAACAGCCAGTCGGTGTAACCGTGCTGGGCCAGGTGCGCTCCGGTTTTCATGCTCGCCGTGAAGTTGTCTGTCAGGATGCTGGGAACTTGTGCCGCGTCGGCCGGCGGCGCGGAATCCACGAAAACCACTGGGATGTCCCAGGTTTCGAGGAGCTTGATGTTTTGCGTGCTCAGCGTGAGGGTTGTGATGATGCCGGCCGTCCTCGACTGAATCAGGTCCTGAACGGTCGCATCTTCCACCTCGGCCGTGTATACGCCTTCGGCGGCGATGTCGGCCACGACGGCGTTCCGGTTGGATCCGCGCAGGACATGCTGAATGCCTTTCATCAGATCGAGGTAGTAGTAGTTCGACGTGCTCGCGGTGATCACAGCGATCGAGCTGCGCGTCTTCTTGCGAAGTTCCTGCGCGGCGCGGTTGGGCACGTATCCGAGCTCCCGGGCGGCCTTCAGTACCCGTTTGCGGCTTGTAGGGGAGACATCGGCGCCGTTGCTCAAGGCCCGGGAAACCGTAAAGGAAGACAGTCCTGTGGCTTGGCTCACGTCCCGCAGTGTCGGTTTCTTCGACATTTCCTCACCGCTTCCTAATCGTTTAGGGGCAGGCATCAAAACCGCTCCGTTTTGGTTACCTAAAGGATTAGGGTCAAAGGTACTGTGAAGGGGGCCACATCGTCAAGAGGTACCTCATCGGCTTCCGCGGAGTACCTCACGGGAAGTCACGCGCATGGTTGTGAGGCGCAAGATGGGTGCGCAGTTAAGGCCCAACGAACGCGTACTCCGCAGGGGGCGGCAGGCGGTCAGGCTGGCACGCCGCCACATGAGCGTACGGAAAAGGAAAGGACCGCCTTGAAAACGAATCTGGTCCGAGATCCGCAACCGGATACTCCGCAGACTCTGGCCCCTTCGGCAGAATGTAGCGAAACTCCGCTTCGACGACATCAAATGCGGGAATTACCGTCCACCGCGCATGACGCCATGACAGCAGTGGCGGAGCGCCAAACAAGGCGCCCGGGTTAGGAAACGATGTGCGCTTTCGAGCGCTGATCGTGTGTGTCGTCCCCGGGTTGTTCCCTGCCGAAGATATGTCCCAGGATGGCGCAGGCGAGGCAGATCGATGCCGCCGCGATAAGTCCGATGCCGAGGTGTATCTGGAGCAGGGCGCCGGCAACCGCCCCCGCCAGCATCAGCAGAACCACCGAGGCACGCCGGCGGCCGTTGCCCTGGTTTTTTCCCAGCCGTAGGTCGGCGGCCAGCCCGGTGATGGTGGAGGTAATCACGACTGTGGTGACGTCCTTGACCCCCAGCCCGCGGGCGACGGCTGCTTGAAGACCCATGGCACCGCCCAGAATTCCGGTCACGGCGAGTAGCACTTCACCCCCCGGAGCGTGAAACAGCAGTAGTGCGACGCCTGTGGCCAGTACGAGGAGCCCGACAGCGGCCAGGATAACGGTCGTCGACGCCGACCACTCACCTGCGCTCCGGCCGCGCATGGCACGCCCTCCCGCGGCCGCGCCCAGCATAAATCCGGCCAGCGCCACGGCCGGGCCCAGGATCGGCAGGTCCTGGGCCCCGGCCAGCGCCATCCCGAGGATCACAATGTTGCCTGTCATATTGGCGGTGAAGACGCGGTCCAACCCAAGGAACCCGACGGCGTCAATGATCCCCGTCGAGAAGGTAAGGGCGAGCATGAGTCCCAGGTGCCAGGATACGGGTTTAGACCGCTGCCGGCGGTTCACGCTTTCCCGCAATCGGGCCCGGTGTGTGGCGCTGACGACTGGTCGCTGGGCATCGGACTCCTGGCTTCCCCCCGGCACCGGCATTCGGGGCAGAAGGGGGGCGACGGTGTTTTTTCCCGCATCCGGGCTTCTCCTTAAGAACGAATGTTTTTGAAGAGTGGATCAGTTCGCGTCCCCTCGCTGAAGCAGGCGGAATGCTTCGTCGCGTGCTGGGTTCGCGGGTCCGCGGTTCCGGGGATGTGAGCTATGTCCAGTGGCTCCAGTCCGCCTTCGGGATCATGCAGTGCACTCCCTTGACGGTGTCGACAACCTGGCTGATTTCGAAATCGCCGGCGGCGGACAGGTAGGCCAGTGCAACCGCTCGGGGGACATTGAAGCGTGAGTGCAGGAACGCGACGGCATGACGGGTGGCTTTTTTCATGGCTTCGTTCAGGTCCTTGTCCATGCCGGTGGGGATCCAGTGGGTTGCGGTTTCCACAATGGGGTTTCGGAGGGTGCCGGTGATCGCATGCGCCTGGGTTGCAGGGATGACTGTCAGCCGCAGGGTGGCGCGCAGCGAGGCTTCCAGTGCCGTCAGTGCGACCTCGCCGTTACCTTGGGCGAAATGCGGGTCCCCTGCATAGAACTTGGCTCCCTCGACCTCGACCGGTAGGTAGAGGGACGCGCCTACTGCCGCGTGTTTGATGTCGATGTTTCCCCCGTGGTCTCCCGGGGGCACCGAATGCACTTGGGTTTCGGTGGGCGCGGCGACGCCCATGAGCCCCAGAAAGGGTGCGAGCCCAAACTCGACGTACCGTCCTTCTCCGGCGTCCATCCGGCCTGTTTCGCGGCCGCCGCTGTCCGCCACCCAGCTGAAGTGGCTGACGGTTCCGTTCTCCACCATCAAATCGGTATCCCTGGTGGGGAGCGATTCGCGGTCTTCGGGGAATTCTCCTGCCAGAGCTCCGTAGCCGTGGCGGTTGCTGATCATGCCGTAGGGCACCCGGTAATCGAGTTGGAGCACGTCGATCCGGAGCGTGTCACCCGGTTTGGCGCCCGCGACGTGGATCGGGCCGGTCACAATGTGTGGCCCGTCGTTGTCGTTGTTCGGGATGTCGCTTTCGGCAAGGTCCACGATGTCGTCCAGGACGTCAGTGACGCCGAACTGTTTGAAATATCTGCGCGGGTCTCGCCCCTGGTCTGCGAGTACGCCTTCATGGCTGAGCGTGTCTATGGTGACGGTTTCACCGTCGGGGATCGTCAGGACAGGGTCGGTGGCCGCGTTGGGCAGCCAGCCCCATTGGATCTGGTCGACGCGTGAAGGCAGGTAATGCTGCCCGTCGATGCGTCCGGTGCCGGGTTGAAGGATGTGGCGGGTCATGCGGTTCCTTCTTCCGGCAGTCCGACGATCAGGTCGATTTCGACGGCCGCGTTCACGGCCAGCCCGGTCACCCCTACACAGGTGCGTGAGGGCAGGGGCTGGGCGAACCAGGAGACGTACTCCTTGTTGAATGCGTCGAAGTCGCCGAAATCCGTGAGATAAACGCGCACCATCAGGGCATCGTCAAGGGTGGCGCCACAGGCGGCGAGAACCGCGGCAAGATTCGAGAGGACCTGCCGTGTCTGCTCTACGACGCCGCCGGGCACGAGCTCGCCGGTGGCCGGATCGGTGGGCATTTGTCCCGTCACGAACAGCTGGTTGCCCCAGCGGGTTGCATGTGAGAACGGGCCTACTTGCGGGGGAACGCCGCTGGCCGGTTCAAAGGACAGACTTTGCTTTTTTGACATTTTCATACCTCCGCGGCGCTCATGGCGCCCATAAAGCGGGCAGTGAGTTCATTCGATGGCCGGCGAATGACCTGTTCGGCTGCGCCTTCTTCGACAACCACTCCTCCGGCCATGAACACCACCCGGTCTGCGACGTCCAGGGCGAAGCGCAGCTGGTGGGTTGCGATGATCATGGTCAGGCCGTGGGTGTGTGCCAGTTCCCTGATGACCGTGAGTACCTCGGCCACGAGTTCGGGGTCCAGGGCGCTCGTGGGTTCATCGAGCAGCAGGACCCGCGGGCTGCTCGCGATTGCCCGGGCAATTCCGACGCGCTGCTGCTGCCCGCCTGAGAGCTGCCGGGGCAATGCCTGGGCGCGGTGTCGCAGACCCACCTGTTCGAGCAGATCTACCGCGCGTTTCCTGGCGCTTTCAGCAGGGGTGCCGTTCACCCATCGCAGTGGTGCCGCGACGTTTTCCATCACCGTGAGGTGATGGAAAAGGTTGAATTGCTGGAAGACCATCCCCACGCCGAGGGAGACTCGTTGTGCGGCGGCGGCCTTTTCCGAGAGGGGCCGTCCATTTGAATCGAATCCGATGGCCTCTCCGCCCACGAGAATCCGGCCCGAATCGATCCGTTCCAGATTGTTTATGGTCCGCAGCAGCGTGCTCTTGCCTGATCCGCTTGGACCGAGCAGAGCGACTACTTCGCCCTGGCTGACGGTCATCGAGATGCCTTTGAGGACCGCGTTATGTCCGTAGGACTTATGGACATCCAGGATCTCGATCATGGTTCCACCAAGATCCGCGCGCGCGGGGGACACTATCTGGTCTTCGAGTTGGATGTTTTCGATTTCGGCAGCACTGTCCGTAGCAATGGATGGGGTTTTGATACGGCTGCCGAAAATTCGAGGGAGGAACCGCCGTCTATCTCCACGATCCAGGTCAAGGGCGTCTTCGATCAGGAGCTGCGCGATGGTAAGGACGCCCGTCAGGACGAGATACATCACGGCGGTCGCGAAGTAGATTTCGAAGTAATCAAACGTCGCACTGGCGAGCTGCTGGGTTCGCAGCGTCAGCTCGGTTACCGCAATGATTGAAGCCAGGGCTGAATTTTTCATCGTGGAGACAGCCTCGTTGCCAAGCGCGGGAATCATCTGGCGAACGGCCTGCGGCGCTATCACCCGGCGCATCAGCTTTTGCTGTGGCAGGCCCAGTGCTCGGCCGGCCGTGGTCTGGCCGGCGTCGACTCCCTTGATGCCAGAGCGGAATATCTCGGCGAAAAATACTGCTTCGTTCATCGCCAGGGCGACGCTTCCGGCCACACCGGGAGCCAGGACCACTCCCATGTGCGGCAGCACGGTGAAAACAAAGACGAGCTGCAGAATCAGCGGGGTTCCCCGGTAAATTGTGCAGTATCCGCGCGAGAGTGCGGTCACGGCGCGGAACCTGGTCATTTGCATTGCTGCGAGGATGAGCCCCAGCAGCAAGCCACCGGCGAAGCCGAAGACGGTCAGCTGAAGGGTGAAGACCATTCCCTCATAGAGATAGGGCAGGGTCAGATAGTGGAAGAACTTTTCAAGGTCCATGATGCTCTCCGGTGCTGCTAGTTCACGCTGAGCACAGTGGGCTTTGCGTCTTCGCTCTCGCTGAGCTCCCATTTGGCCGCGAGCTCCTGCTGGATGCCCCGGCCCTGGATTTCCGTCAGCGCGCCGACCACGGCGTCACGCAGATTATGCTGACCCTGCGGGATACCGATTCCGATCTCGTAATCGAG
>JAODMS010000209.1 GCA_025464925.1 Arthrobacter sp. | reverse complement strand
TGGACCGAGAAGGAGTTCAGCCAGGCCGGCAAGTACTACAACATCACCGACTTCACCCTGCAGCCGGCGCCGGTCGACGTGCCGGGCCGCGCGCACCCGGAGATCTTCTTCGGCGGCAACTCCACCGCCGCCCAGGCCACGGCCGGCCGTGTGGCCGACTGGTACTTCTCCAACGGCAAGGACCTGGACGGCTTCAAGGAGAACATCGCCGGCGTCGTGGCCGCCTCGGGTGAGGCCCGCCGCGGCACCGGCGGCGCCCTGCCCGCCCCGCGGTTCGGCCTCAACGGTTTCGTGATTGCCCGCGACTCCGAAAAGGAAGCCCGCGACACCCTCCGCGAGATCGTGGCGAAGGCACACAAGCCGGCCGTCGAGGGCTTCCGCGATGCCGTCCAGGAAGCCGGGGCCGCCACGAAAGACGGCAAGGGCATGTGGGCCGACTCCTCGTTCGAGGACCTGATCCAGTACAACGACGGGTTCAAGACCCAGCTGATCGGCACCCCGGAGCAGATCGCCGAACGGATCGTGGAGTACAAGAAGATCGGCGTGAACCTGCTGCTGACCTGCTACCTGCACTTCCAGGAGGAGGTGGCGGCGTTCGGCCAGGACATCCTGCCGATCGTCCGCGAGCTCGAGGCGGACCTCGCCCGCAAGCACGGCACCGAACTGGACCTCTCCGGCTCGCCCGTTGCGGCAGCTGCAGGCTCCACCAGCGGGCTGGTGTCTCTCTGATGGCTGACCGCACCTTCGGTTTCCGCACCCGCGCCCTGCACGCCGGCGGAACGCCCGACGCCGAGCACGGTGCCCGCGCCGTCCCGATCTACCAGACCACGTCGTTCTTGTTCAAGGACACCCAGGACGCCGCCAGCCTGTTCGCCCTACAGAAGTACGGCAACATCTACTCCCGGATCGGCAACCCCACAGTGGCCGCGTTCGAGGAGCGCATCGCCTCGCTGGAAGGCGGCATCGGCGCGGTGGCGACGTCGTCGGGCATGGCCGCGGAGTTCATCACCTTCGCTGCGCTCACACAGTCTGGCGACCACATCGTGGCGGCCTCCCAGCTCTATGGCGGCACCGTTACCCAGCTGGACGTGACATTGCGACGCTTCGGGGTGGACACCACCTTCGTGCCCGGCACCGACCCGGCCGACTACGCGGCCGCCATCCGGGAAAACACCAAGGCCCTGGTCGTCGAGGTGGAGGCCAACCCGACCACGGAAGTCCAGGACATTGAGGGGCTGGCGAAGGTGGCGCACGACGCCGGCATTCCCCACGTCGTCGACGCCACCTTGAGCACCCCGTATCTCGTACGGCCGATTGAACACGGGGCGGACATTGTGATCCACTCCGCCACAAAGTTCCTCGGCGGGCACGGCACCACCCTGGGCGGGGTCATCGTGGAGAGCGGCCGCTTCAACTGGGGCAACGGGAATTTCCCCACCATGACCGAACCGGTGGCTGCCTACGGCAACGTCTCCTGGTGGGGGAACTTCGGCGAGTACGGCTTCCTCACCAAGCTCCGCTGCGAGCAGCTGCGCGATATCGGCCCGGCGCTTTCCCCGCTTTCGGCCTTCCAGCTGCTCCAGGGCGTGGAAACCCTTCCCCAGCGGCTGGACGAGCACCTGAAGAACGCCCAGGCCGTGGCGGAAGGGCTGGAGGCGGACGAACGCGTGGCCTACGTGAACTTCTCGGGCCTGCCCTCACACCCGCACTTCGAACGGGCCCGAAAGTACTTGCCGCTGGGACCGGGCTCGGTGTTCTCCTTCGGGATAAAGGGCGGCCGTGCCGCAGGCCAGAAGTTCATCGAATCCCTGCAGTTGGCCTCGCACCTGGCCAATGTGGGCGACTCGCGCACCCTGGTGATCCACCCCGGCTCCACCACCCACCAGCAGCTCAGCCCCGAACAGCTGGAGTCCGCGGGGGTGCCCGAGGACCTGGTCCGGATCTCCGTCGGACTGGAGGACCTCGACGACATCCTCTGGGACCTGGACCAGGCCCTGACCGCCGCGCTGGACGAAGTATCCTCGGATGCGCCTCCGGCCGACTCTTGCACGATCGGAGCACTCTCATGAGCGCTAAGGACACCAAAACCTGGACCGGGCCGTCCGCACCGGAACGCCTGAACCTGTTGCGGCAGGCGAAGTCCATCGCGATCGTGGGGGCCTCGGACAAGCCGTCCCGGGCCAGCTACTTCGTGGCGACGTACCTGCAGTCCTCCACCCGGTACAAGGTGTACTTTGTGAATCCGGTGGTCAAGGAAATCCTGGGCGAGCCGACGTATGCCTCGCTGGCGGACCTTCCGGAGAGCCCAGACCTCGTGGACGTGTTCCGCAAGCATGATGACCTGCCGGGAGTCCTGGACGAAGCCATCGCGGCGGGCGCCAAGACCCTGTGGCTTCAGCTCGGATCCTGGCACGAGGACGTTGCCAAGGAGGCGGAAGCGGCCGGGCTTGACGTCGTGATGGACCGCTGCGTGAAGATCGAGCATGCCCGCTTCCACGGCGGACTGCACCTGGCCGGCTTCGACACCGGGGTCATCTCCTCGAAGCGGCAGGTCCTGGCTTAGAACGGGCTACTCCCGGCGACGGCCGTCATGGACGGCCTCCGCCGGGAGTACGCAGGACCTGTCCGGCCTGCTAGCTGCCGCGCAGGGATCAGAATCGGCCGCGGCCGTCGGAAGGGCCGCGTCGGTGTTGCTTCGCGCGGCGGGCGCGCAGCACGCGACTGATAATGGTCGGAAGTAAAGCAAAGAAGAGTTTTTTCATAGTCGTTGGTTCCTAGCTCGGTGCGGCAAGCCGGGCGGGCCGTCGCTCCCGGGGGATCGGAGCGACGGCCCGCCGGCCAGACATGATTTAGGTGTTCTGGACGCGGTCCTTGGCGTCGGCGGCTTTGTCCTTGACGTCGGAGACGGCCGTCTGGCCCTCG
>JAODMS010000246.1 GCA_025464925.1 Arthrobacter sp. | reverse complement strand
CACCCGAGGAACGGGCGAGCCGGAAATTCATTCGGGTCGCGAAACGGTCCACTACGGACTGGCCGTGCTTGTCCTTGACGGTCAGCAGCAGGACCAGCACCCCGGCGACGGCCAGGACGCCCAGGCCTGCGAAGAGGCCCCAGATGGCAAAGCTGATGATGCCCAGCAGCAGCCCGGCCATGACAATCCCGGTGCCGATAGCACCGAGGTCACCCAGACCGGCGGACCTTGGGACCCGCCAGTTGCCGTAGGACGGTTCCTTGTATTCGGTGTTAATTGCTGCCACTGGGGCCCTCCCCCGTTGAATCCTGCGCGGTCTGTTGTGCGGCCGAAGAGGCCCGTGAAGCTACCTGAGCGCCGACGGCGACAGCGACGCCGGCCGGACCTGCAGCCTTCGCTGCCCCCGACGCGGCCCCGGCCCCGGCACCGGGGCCCGCGCCGGCTCCTGATCCGGCTGCAGCGGGGCTTCCGGCGGTGCCCTTGCCGGGCGCTCCGCCGGGGCCCGTTGAGCCAGGGGTGGGTTTGCCATTGCCGCCGTTACTGCCGCCTGCGCCCTTGCTGCCCTGTGCACTGGCGCCCGCCTGGCTTGGCTGGCTTGCCGGCGTAGGCGACGCGTTGCCGCGACCACTGCCCGAGCGGCCCATCGAGACGGCACCGGTGGCGATGGCGCCCACCGCCGCTCCGGCTCCCCCGCCAGAACCGGAAGCGACAGCTCCGACCATCGGGGTGACGAAGCGCATCAATGCAGGCAGCGCCAGCAGAGCGACAATCATGAGGGCGAACCCGGTAATGGATCCCAGCAGGACGTTGCCGCCAGAGGATCCCATGAGCTTGAAGGCCACGGCGTAGACGACGGCCGCGGCCGGCTTGTAGAGAATGAACGCGATGGTCCAGCCGATAGCTTTCTGGAACCACTGCCGTCCCATCTCGGTATTGGTGAACGCAGCCGTGGTCGGCAGGATCCCGGCCAGGATCACCAGCATTCCGCCGCGGACGATCATGAGGACGATCTGCACCAGCGAGGCCAGCAGGCCCACCAGGCCCAGAATAATCAGGATGAAAACCCCGACGCCGGTCTGGTTCGTCATCACCAGGATGGCCATCGCGTGCGCGAAGCCCTTGCCGTCCGTTGCCCGGTCAATGATCGAGGCCGAGAACGCGTCGGCCGCGATCACCAGAATGGAAATCACCGCCAGACCCAGGCCGGACACAAGCGTGAGGGTCAGCAGGGATCGGAGCAGGTCTTTCAACGGCGCACCGCGCTGTTCCCAGATCATCCGGGTCCCGCCGAGAATGACCGACAAAACGGCCAGCGCCAGCGTCCAGTAGCCCAGTTCCGAATTGACGAACCCGACCGCAGGACTGGCGGTGACCCCGTCCTGGGACGCGAGGTTGGCCGTGGGCATGCTCACCCAGAAGGTGGAGAGCGTGGTCACCATCTGGCTCATGCCCTCCATGATGGCTTTCGCCAGATTGCCTATAGCGTCATCGAGTACGCCGGACACCGCGCTTTTCGATACGCAATCAAGGTCCCAAAACTCGCACTCGCCCATGTCAGGCTCCGGTCCAGAGTATGAATCCGCTTAAATCACTGAGCTGAGCGACGGCATTGAATATTTGTCCGTCGTCGGATGCTTTGACCTTCCAGTCACCATCAACCCACCGGAGTGACAGGACCGTGTGGACATACTGACCGGTTGGAAGCTGGAAGGCGACATCCACGTCGGCTTCTGCCGGAGTGAAGGACTTGATAAGGAAGCCTCGGAATTGCGCGGTTCCCCCGCTGGGGCTCGTAGACGAGGCCTTGGCCTTGGTATCTGCAATGGCAGCGTCCCGACCACTGCCGGGAACCAGAAAGTCTTCGGCAAGTTTGACTTTGTCCAGGGTTGGGGACGACCCAAGGGCGATAACGTTGGCTGCCGCGAAGAGGGCGCCCGTGGGGCTCTGGGCGAAGCAGAACCGGAACCCGTCCCCGTCCGTCAGACCCGGCCCGAATGTTTTGGGTTCGGAGGGGGCCGCCATCTTCCCAACGAGTTCCCATTTGGAATTCGGCGCCGTTCCCAAGGCCGTCTCTGTGCTTGAGGGCAAACCACAAACACTCTTTCCAGCCGTGCCTGCTGACTTTGTCGGTGCCCCGGAGAAGCTGGCAGTCGACGAGGCGGGGGCGGGCTGGGCCGTGTTGTCGGCCTTGGGGAGGAAGAAGATCACGACGACAGCAGCGATCAGTGCGACCACGAGGGCGGCCGAAATGATGAACCCGCGTTTGGTGAATGGATTCTGTTCGGTGGTGTTCTGTGTGGATTCGCTCATGATGAACCTCCGAGGGGTCGGGTTAGACGAACGCGCGGACGATGCCGGAGGCGCCGGTGATGATGATGCAGCCGGCGAGGACCCAGCCGAGCTTGGCGATGGATTCGCCGCCTTCGCCGCGGCGAAGCTGAAGAACCATGCCGATACCGACGATGATCACGCCCAGCACGCCGAGAACCAGGCCGATGCCGGAGGCCCAGTTCAGCACGGTGAGCAGGCCCTGTGCCTGGGGAGGTACGACAGGGGTCGGGTTCGGGATGACGCTGGCGGGAAGAGCTGCGATGAAGTTCATGGTGAGACCTTTCGAAGTATGGCGCTGTGGAGCTGTTGATTGGTTAGTTGGTGAGGGCTGTGAGGTCGGTGATCAGGCGTTGATACTCGCGGCCGGGTGTTCTGGTGTTGGTGTCCCCTAGCCGCCAGGATTCGACCCAGGGGAGCATCCAGAGCCGGGGGGCTCCCCCACCGATAAGAGCTGCGAAGTCCCGCAGGGCTTTGGGCAGTTTTCCTGGTGCATCGGCCAGGACCGCGAGGCCTAGCAGGTTGACTTCGGGGGCTGCGCCGGAGGCCCATTGGATGAGGGCTCTTTGCGCGGCTTTCAGGCCGTGCATGTCTGAGCGGCAAACCAACAGGACCGCGGGATTGCTGGAGCCGTCTTCAAGGATGGGCCAGGCGTGTTCTGTCGGGCGTGCGCCCTCCACGAGGTGGCTGAGTCGGGTTTCGCCCGCTCCTCCGTGGACACCGGTAACCCAGATCGTTGCCGTGCCGGTGACTGGACGGCGGGCGAGGCGGTCAGCTGCGTCCGGTTCCACCATCCCCAGGACCGGGCCGGGGATGATCGCCGGCGGAGAAACATATTCATCTGCAGCTGCCTCTTCAGGCTCTGCCGTTTCTGGGCTGGTGATCCAGGGGTTCAGGTGCTGGTTCATCTGCGTCCTCCTTTCGGACTGGATTGGGGCGGTCAAGGGGCAGTTAGAAGCCGCTGGCAACGGCGGCCGCGGCGGCCAGCCATGCCCGCTGGGTGGCGGGCTGGAGGGCTTCGTAGCGGATGGGGCCGTTGACCAGGGCCGGGTCGTAGGGAATCCGGACGACGGCCCGGACATAAGGGGCGAAGCCATCAGCGATGCGCTGGGCTTCGTCTTTGGCGCGCTTCAAGGCATCCCCTGACATCGCCCGCTTGGCATCGGTGGATTCGGAGACGATGACGACCGCGTTGCGCGCCAGTTCGGCATCGTGGCCGCCGCGGGATTCGAGGGTCTGCAGCGTCAGGCGTGCAGCCTCTGCGCGGTCTTCGATGGCGGTTACGGGGACGACGAGCTGGTCGGTGTGATCGATCATCCGCCGCCAGTTCGCTGCCCGGGCGGTGTTGCCCGAATCCATGATCACCAGTCGGTAGTACCGGGTGAGGACCTGATGGGCGATGTCCACTTCCTCGGCGGTCACTTCGTGATCGCCTTCCTCGTTCTCATCCGAGCGCAGGACGTCGAACTTGTCAGCAGTCTGGTGGTGAACGAAGTTGGCGATTTCCGCGGCGTTGGTCGATGGTGAAAGCAGGGTCTGGGACGAGTCGATGAGGTCCAGGACGCTCTTGTCGTGGGAGCCCTTTTCGGTCCGCCAGCCCAGGGTGCCTTGGGATTCGTTGTTGTCCCAGGCGCAGGTCGCCGCGCCGCTATAGCGGGCGAGGATGGCCGAGAGCATCACCACTGTGGGTGTTTTGTTCGCCCCGCCCTTGCGGTTGACCACGGCGACGGTGCGCGGGCCGGGCCAGTGCTGGCTGACGGTGCGGATGTCTTCACGCTCCGCCATCTCTTCCTCGGACGGGTCCATGCGGAACCCCAGCCGGGTCAGGGTACCGCGCCAGCCTTTCGTGGCCGGTTCCAGCACCGGGGCGCTGACCAGGAAGGAGGTTTCCTTCAAGCTGCGTCGGGTCGGTGCCTCCTGCGCCTCCGTGGCCGGCGTGGTCGTGGTTTCGGGTGTCAGGGTCATGGATGTTCCTGTCGCTAGTGGGACGGTTCCCGGTACGTCAGTGATCGGCTCGTCGATGGGCGCGGGGATGGTTTCTGCAGCTGCAGGAGCGGGGGGTGCTGCCGTGGGGGTGGAAGCTTCAGCCACGCGGCGGCGTGAGGCCTTGGCCGCGTAGTTGACGGACTCCTTGGTGCCGTCCGGGTTCACGATCAGCTCTCCCTGGCCTTCGGGGTCATCGACCTGGACACGGACCGGGCGGTTCAGTGTCTTCGCTTCCCTGACGACGAGGGACAAGGCGTTGTCGCGGAGCTGCTGCAGGGACTCGGCTGCTTTCACATTCCGGGAGTTGCCGGCAACGACGACCTCAGCGGTTCCGTTGGCACGGACGATGGCGTTGATTTTCGGGAAAGCCGGGACATCTGTCTGGTTCAGGACCATAGCGTTCTACCTTTCTGACACGTGGAGGGTGGGGATCAGGAAGCGGGTGGTGTGAGCCGGTTGACCTTCCACGGTGCGTCCTTGCCTGTGCGGAGCAGCTGCACCGTGTAGGTCCCGGCATTGGTGGGGACCGCTGCCATGACCCCGTAGCCGTTGGCGTCATCGTCGCTCAGCGTGACCGGGCCGCTGACGCGGCTGGCCGGGATGTTGGCCGGGTCCACCGCCGAGTAGTCAGCGGTGGCCGGTGGCGTCAGCCAGCGGGCAAGATCGTTGGCCCACTGCCTTTCCTCCACGCCCGGGCGGGCAAAGTCCGCCATGGCCTTCTCGGCGATGTCCGCGGCCGCGTCCTTGCTGGCCTGATCCCAGGAGATGCCGATGGTGGCGGGGACGGTGCCACCGGGTGCCTGTGGGCCGCTGCTGGCGCTCAGGGACACCGGAGTGGACGGCGTGGCGGTCGATTCTGCCGGTGCCGGCGTGGTGTTCGCTGCCGGGGCGCACGCCGCGCAGAGCAGGACCGCGGCGAGTAGGGCCAGGGGCTTTTTCACTTTTTCTCCTCTTGGGTGGGCAGGTACAGGAAAGCTGACGGGACGTTGTTGCTGACGGTCCGGGTGTAGTAGTTGTGGTCATCCGGTGGCGGGTTGCCGTTGTAGCCCTCTTCGACGTAGGTCCCGTCGTCTTTGACCTCCTTGACCACGGCGACGTGCCCAAAAGTCGGGTCCGCTCCCCCGGTACCTGGCGCGTACCAGACGACCGCGCCGACCCGGGGTGTGTTGCCGGTGGGCCAGCCTTTGGTGTCCCAGCCGGCCTTCCACGTGACGGCAGAGCCAAGGCGCTGTCCGTCGGGGCGGAACGTGCCGTTGAGGACCTTGAACGGTTCCCCGGCGGACCCCATCTGCTGGTTCACCCGCCACAGTGCGAAGTCCACGCATTCGCGGTAAAACATGCCCAGCGGCGACGCGGCGGCAGCTCCGGCCCCGACCTGCATCCAGGTAGGAGAGTCTTTCCAGGGGTAGTCATCCCCGGCACTGGACTGGCCCGGAATGGCGCAGTCGCTGCCTTCCT
>JAODMS010000072.1 GCA_025464925.1 Arthrobacter sp. | reverse complement strand
AGGCAGGCATTTCAAATGGCACATAAAAAAGGCGCGAGTTCCACTCGCAACGGTCGTGACTCCAACGCCCAGTACCTCGGCGTCAAGCGCTTCGGCGGCCAGGTAGTTTCCGCAGGCGAGATCATCGTCCGCCAGCGTGGCACCCACTTCCACCCGGGCGCCGGCGTTGGCCGCGGCGGAGACGACACCCTGTTCGCACTGACCCCGGGAGCTGTCGAGTTCGGCACCCGCCGCGGTCGTCGCGTCGTCAACATCGTTGCTGCTGCAGCTGCAGAGTAACGCATAGTTCTGAAGCGGTGGGGCGGGCCATTTGGTCCGCTCCACTGTTCTTTTAACCGCATTACAATCATCTTGGCGCCTGTGGGCGTCCAGGAAACAGCACTGAGGAGATCCACGTGGCGAGCTTTGTAGACCGGGTAGTACTGCACGTATCCGGCGGTACCGGCGGCCACGGCTGTGTCTCCGTCCACCGGGAGAAGTTCAAGCCTCTCGGCGGACCCGACGGCGGCAACGGCGGCAACGGCGGCGACGTCATCCTGCGCGTGGACCCCCAGACCACCACCCTGCTCGACTACCACCACGCACCCCACCGGCACGCCACCAACGGCGGCCCCGGCATGGGCGACTGGCGTGGCGGCAAGAGCGGCGAAACGCTGATCCTTCCGGTGCCGGAAGGCACCGTGGTGAAAACCAAGGACGGCGAGGTCCTGGCCGACCTCGTGGGCGAAGGCACCGAGTTCATTGCGGCCGCCGGCGGCCAGGGTGGCCTCGGCAACGCCTCGCTTTCCTCGCAGAAGCGCCGGGCCCCCGGCTTCGCCCTGCTCGGCATCGAAGGTGAGACCAGCGACATCGTCCTGGAGCTCAAGTCGATTGCGGACATCGCCCTCGTGGGCTTCCCCTCTGCCGGCAAGTCCAGCCTCATCGCGGCCATGTCCGCCGCGCGCCCCAAGATCGCCGACTATCCCTTCACCACACTGATCCCCAACCTCGGTGTGGTCCAGTCCGGAGACGTCCGCTTCACCATCGCCGATGTCCCCGGCCTGATCGAGGGCGCCAGCGAAGGCAAGGGCCTGGGCCACCACTTCCTGCGCCACGTCGAGCGCTGCGCCGCACTGGTGCACGTCCTCGATTGCGGCACGCTCGAATCGGACCGGGACCCGCTCTCCGACCTGGCCATCATCGAGGCCGAACTGGAAAAGTACGCGGTGGACATGAGCTTCGCTGGAGTCGACGGCGAGGTTGTTCCGCTGAACCACCGGCCGCGCCTGGTCGCGCTGAACAAGGTGGACCTGCCGGACGGCAAGGACATGGCCGAATTCGTGCGCCCGGAACTGGAGTCACGCGGTTACCGTGTCTTTGAGATCTCCGCGACCAGCCACGAGGGACTCCGCCAGCTTGGCTTCGCCATGGCGGAAATCGTCCAGGAAGCGCGCGACGCCGTCGCCGCGGCTCCGCCCAAGGTGCACGCCCCCGTCCTGCGGCCCCGCGCCGTCAACGAATCCGGCTTCAAGATCCGCCGCGAGGAGAAGAACCTGGAGCCGCTGTTCCGCGTGCTGGGCGACAAGCCCGTGCGCTGGGTGAAGCAGACAGACTTCACCAACGAGGAAGCCATCGGCTACCTCGCGGACCGCCTGGCCAAGCTCGGTGTTGAAAACGAACTGTTCAAGCAGGGTGCCGTCCCCGGCGACACCGTGGTGATCGGTGAGGACGACGGCGTCGTATTCGACTGGGAGCCGACCATGATGGCCGGCGCCGAGCTGCTGGCAGCGCCGCGCGGCACCGATGTCCGCTTCGCCGACATCGGCGACCGGCCCACCCGCGGGCAGAAGCGCGACGAGCAGGTTGAACGCCGCGAGGCCAAGGCTGCCGCCCGGGCCGAGCTCGAGGCCGAGCGCAAGGCCGGCATCTGGACCGAATCCGTCAGCAGCCGCAGGCTTCCCAAGCCGCTCAAGGAGAGTGGGCTAGGCGAAGCGGATGACGAGTAACGCCGTCGCGGTGCCCGGGGCGGCAGCAGCCGCGGACCGGGCGCTGCTCTCCAATGCGCGCCGTATCGTGGTCAAGGTGGGGTCGTCGTCGCTGACCAGCATCAAGGGCGGCATCTCTGAAGAGGCCCTGACGGGCCTCGCGGACGCGCTGGCACGCAAGCGCAATGAGGGCACCGAGATCATCCTGGTGTCCTCCGGGGCGATTGCCGCCGGCCTCGCCCCGCTGGGCCTGGCCAAACGCCCCCGTGACCTCGCCACCCAACAGGCCGCCGCCAGCGTGGGCCAAGGCCTGCTGATGGCCCGGTATACGCACGCGTTCGGGGCGCACGGCGTCACCGTCAGCCAGGTCCTCCTGACGGCCGATGATTTCGTACGGCGCAGCCAGCACACCAACGCCTTCCGCGCGCTGGACCGGCTGCTTAACCTCGGCGTCGTGCCCGTGGTCAATGAAAACGACACCGTCGCCACCCACGAGATCCGCTTCGGCGACAATGACCGGCTCGCCGCCCTCGTGGCGCACCTGGTCCGGGCCGACGCGCTCGTGCTGCTTTCCGACGTCGACTCGCTTTACGACGGTCCGCCGTCGCACGGGGCGCAGCGGATCGCCCAGGTTGCGGGGCCCCGCGACCTCGAAGGCGTGACGATCGGCCGCGCCGGCAAGGCAGGCGTGGGTACCGGCGGCATGCTTACCAAGGTCGAGGCGGCCACCATCGCCGCGGGCTCGGGCATCCACACCCTCGTGACGTCCACCGCCAACGCCGCCGCCGCGCTGGCAGGGAAGGATGTGGGGACGTGGTTTGCCGTCAACGGTGCCCGCAAGCCGATCCGGCTCCTGTGGCTGGCCCACCTGGCGTCGGTCCAGGGCACGCTGGTGCTCGACGACGGCGCGGTGAACGCCGTGCGGGACCGCCACACCTCGCTGCTGCCGGCCGGCATCTCCTCGGTGAGCGGCCAGTTTGAGGCGGGCGACGCCGTCGAGATGGTGTCCGCGGACGGCACGGTGATCGCCCGCGGGCTGGTCAACTACTCTGCCGCCGAACTGCCGCAGATGCTGGGCCGGTCCACCCGGGAACTCGGCGCGGCACTGGG
Organism: Arthrobacter sp.; assembly: GCA_025464925.1. The sequence continues at coordinate 1,635 of JAODMS010000072.1, read as the reverse complement.
CCGCGGATATGACCGTGAAGTTGTTCATGTTGACGACCTGGTGCTGATCTAAGCCTCCTGCTCGCCTAAACTTGGAGCATGACTGAGGCCCTCACCCCCCGCCACTCCGTGCTCTCCGACGACCTGGTTCCCGAAGACGACCGCGCGGTCCCGGTGTCTGCGGCCTCAGCGGGGACGGATGTCGAGTCCGCAGTCCACGCCATCGCCGACCGCTCCCGCCACGCCGCCCGCAGGATGGCCCATGCCAACCGTGCCTGGAAGGACCGTGGCCTGCGCGCCATCGGTGCCGCGCTGCTGGAGGGCAAGAGCCGGATCCTGGCCGCCAATGCCAAGGACGTCGCCACCGGGCGGGCCAACGGCACCACCGCCGCCCTGCTGGACCGGCTGACCCTCACCGAAACCCGCATCGGTGCCCTCGCCGCGGCCCTGGAGAACCTCGCCAACCTGCCCGACCCGGTCGGCAATGTGGTGCGCGGCCAGACCCTCCCCAACGGGCTGCGGCTGCGCCAGATCAACGTGCCCATGGGCGTCGTCGCCGCCATTTACGAGGCGCGCCCCAACGTGAGCGTGGATATCGCCGGACTGGCGCTCAAGAGCGGCAACGCCGTGATCCTGCGCGGAGGCTCCGCCGCCGCCGCCACGAACGAAGCCTTGGTCAGCATCCTCCGCGACGCCCTTACCTCGGTGGGCCTGCCCGCCGATGCCGTCCAGTCCGTCGACAAGTATGGCCGTGAAGGCGCCAACGCCCTCATGCGGGCCCGCGGCCGGGTAGACGTGCTGATTCCCCGCGGCGGCCGCGAGCTGATCCAGACCGTCGTGACCAACTCCTCGGTGCCGGTCATCGAGACCGGCGAAGGCAACGTCCACATCTTCCTGGATGCCTCCGCGAACGAGGACATGGCCGTCGACATCCTGCTGAACGCCAAAACCCAGCGGCCCAGTGTCTGCAACACCGTGGAGACGCTGCTGGTGCACTCGGCGTCCACGGTGCTGCCCGCCGTTGCAGCCGCCCTGCGCGCCGCCGGCGTCACGCTGCACGCGGACGAGAGGGTCCGCGCCGCGCTGCCGACCTCGATCGAGTCCGTGGCCGCCACCGAGGAGGACTGGGCCACCGAATACATGGACCTTGATCTTGCCGTGGCCATGGTGGACAGCCTCGATGATGCCGTCAAGCACATCCGCACCTGGTCCACCGGCCACACCGAGGCCATCCTGACCAATGACCTCGCCAATGCGGAGCGTTTCATCGCGGAAGTCGATTCGGCCGCCGTGATCGTGAACGCGTCCACCCGCTTCACCGACGGCGGCGAGTTGGGTCTCGGTGCCGAGGTGGGGATTTCCACCCAGAAGCTACACGCACGCGGTCCCATGGGACTGACGGAGCTGACCACGACGAAGTGGATCGTGCAGGGCGAGGGCCAGATCAGGGGCTAGCAACGCTGTAACATGGAACGGAAGACCGGACGGCAGGGACATCCGCCGTCGTCACCTCTTGAACTCAACTAGGGGAGAACATGCTGTTGCAGCAGATCGCCACATTCGCCGCCGCCGCCGGCGAGTCCGGCCATGAGGAACTGGCACCGCTTATCGCACCGCCGTTCGTCATCGGTATCTCGATGTTCGTGCTCCTGCTCA
>JAODMS010000096.1 GCA_025464925.1 Arthrobacter sp. | reverse complement strand
AGCAGGGCACCAAGGAAATCCTGAAGGGCGTCAGCCTGACCATCAGGACCGGCGAGACGCACGCCATCATGGGCCCCAACGGCTCCGGCAAGTCCACCCTGGCGTCCACCATCGCCGGCCACCCGCGCTACAACGTCACCAGCGGCTCCATCACGCTGGACGGCGAAGATGTCCTCGCCATGAGCGTGGACGAGCGTGCCCGCGCCGGCCTGTTCCTGGCCATGCAGTACCCGGTCGAGGTCCCCGGCGTCAGCATGACCAACTTCCTGCGCACCGCCAAGACGGCCATCGACGGCGAAGCACCCAAGCTGCGGACCTGGACGAAGGACGTCAAGGCGGCCATGGCCCAGCTGCGCATCGACGCCGACTTCACCCAGCGCAACGTCAACGAAGGCTTCTCCGGCGGCGAGAAGAAGCGCGTCGAGATCCTCCAGCTGGAACTTTTCAAGCCGAAGTTCGCCATCTTGGACGAGACCGACTCCGGGCTGGACGTCGACGCCCTCAAGGTAGTCTCCGAGGGCGTCAACCGGGCCCACGCTGAAGGCAACATGGGTACCCTGCTCATCACGCACTACACCCGCATCCTCCGCTACATCAAGCCGGAATTCGTGCACGTGTTCGTTGACGGCCAGGTTGTGGAAGAGGGCGGCCCGGAGCTCGCCGACCGCCTTGAAGAAGAAGGCTACGACCGCTACGCCACCGGCGCAGGGGCAGCCACGATCGCTGCTGCCACGGCTGCAGCACAGGCCTAGTAAGGACTCCGCCATGACCGAACTCAATGTGGCCCGCACCAGCCTCGAGGATGTCGAAGAGGCACTGATGGATGTCATCGACCCGGAACTCGGGGTCAACATCGTTGATCTGGGCCTGCTGTACGGACTGAAGTACTCCGACGATGACGGCGCCCTGCTGATCGATATGACGCTCACCACGGCCGCCTGCCCGCTCACCGATGTGATCGAGGAGCAGGTCGGCAAGGCCCTGGACGGAATTGTCGATGAGTGGCGCCTCAACTGGGTGTGGATGCCGCCGTGGGGTCCGGAACGGATCACCGAAGACGGCCGCGACCAGATGCGCGCCCTGGGCTTCAATATCTAGTTCCCCACCGCCTCCCCAGTGGAGGCCCCTGACGCGAACGGCGGGCCACCTCCCGGAGGTGGCCCGCCGTCGTGCTCTTATCGGTGGTGGTTACGGCGCGGCGACGCTGAAGGTGTCGCACTGGTTGATGTCTCCGGTCTGGTAGCCCCGGTAGAACCACTTTTGCCGCTGCTCGCTGGAACCATGCGTCCAGGCCTCGGGTGACACCCGGCCGGTGGCGGCCTTCTGGATGCGGTCATCGCCCACGGCGGCCGCGGCGGAGAGGGCATCCCTGAGGTCCTGCTCCTTCAGCGGCTCCAGGAACGGCTGCCCGGTCTTGGGGTCCGGTGTGGTCGTGGCGTAGCGGGTCCACAGGCCGGCGTAGCAGTCCGCCTGGAGTTCCACCCGGACGGCGCCGGATTCGGGTCCCTGCGGATCCTGCTGGGCCCGGTCAAGGTTTCCAAGCAGGTTCTGGACATGGTGGCCGAATTCGTGCGCCACGACGTACTCCTGCGCCAGCGGGCCGCCGGAGGAGCCGAAGCGGGTTACCAGGTCCTGGAAGAAGGCCGGGTCAAAGTACGCCGTAGTATCGGCCGGGCAGTAGAAGGGACCCACTTCCGACGTCGCGGCCCCGCAGCCGGTGTTGGTGCCTCCCTCGAAGATCACGGTCTCCGGCCGGGGGTACTGCCTGTTGTACTGGCCCAGGTAGGCGGGCCAGAAAGCATTGAGGCTGTTGACGGTCCCCAGAATGCGGCAGTCAACCCGGGCGTCGGCATCGGCGCCGGTATCGCAGGCCGGGGCGGTGCCCCGGATCTGCGTGCCCGGTTCCGGGGCCGCGCCACCCAGTCCCTCCAGGAGCTGGGGGTTGATGCCGAACAGGGCGGCCAGCAGCAGGACGATTCCGCCACCGATGCCACCGCCGATCTTGGTGCCCCGGCCCATGCCGCGCCGGTCCTGGACCTGCGAGGGGTCCAGCTGAACGTTGTCGTTGAAACTCATATTGTCACAATATCCTGCACCCACTGCGGCGGCGCCCCTGCCGGGTAAAGTTGGGCTGATGCCTTTCCTCGACAGACTCCAGCGCTGGGCCGATGAACGCCCGGACGGCACCGCCGTCGCCGTGGCCGGGCAGCGCCTGAGCTGGGCGGGCCTCCGGGATGCCGCCACGGCCCTGGTGCCCGCGGCCGGCGCCGTTACTGTGCTGTCGGAATCAAACTCCCCGCTCTTCGCCGTCGCGTTCGTGGCGGCCGTGGCGGGGGAGCGGCAGTGCGCCGTGCTGGACCCGGCCTGGCCGGTACAACTCCAGAACCAGATCGCCGAGCGGATTTCCCGGATCGCCCCGGTCCTTCCAGGGGGTCCGGTGCCGGCCGGGAGCCCGGGGGCGGAGCTTAGCGACGGGCCCGCCGAAACCCCGTTCCTGATCGGCTTGACGTCGGGCACCACTTCGGTCCCCAAGGCTTTTATCCGGTCGCGACGGTCCTGGCAGCAGTCCTTCGGGGCCTCGATCGAATTCTTCGGCCTCACCCCGGACGACAGGACCCTGGTGCCGGGACCGCTTGCCGCGGGCCTGAACCTGTATGCCCTGGCCGAATGCCTGTACGCGGGCGCGGAGTTCCACACCCTGGCCCACTTCGACGTCGGTGACGCGCACGCCGCGGTCAGCCACGACGGCATCACCCGGCTGGTCCTGGTGCCCACGATGCTCAGGCTGCTCAGCGAGCGCGGCCTCACTGGTGGTGTGGACGCCTCCGGCATCCGCAGCATCATCTGCGCCGGTTCGAAACTGGACGCGCGGACGCTCGAAGCGGCTCGGCGCTGGGCACCGAACGCCACCATCTACGAGTACTACGGCGCCTCGGAGCTGAGTTTTGTTTCCGGCGCCGGGCTGCGCCCCGGAGAGCACCCCGGGTCGGGCGGGACCGGTATCGGGGCGCCGTTTCCCGGCGTCGAGATCCGGATCCTGGACGATGCCGGAACCGAACTGCCGGACGGAAGCGACGGCAACATTTGCGTCCGCAGCGGCATGGTCAGCGACGGCTACCTCTGGGGCGACGACGGCGAAGCCCTGCGGTGCTTCGACGGCTGGCTCACCGTGCGGGATCAGGGCCATCTCTCCGGCGGGACGCTGCACCTGCTGGGCCGGCGCTCGGACATGATCATCACCGCCGGCACGAAAGTCCATCCGCACGAAGTGGAGCTGGCGCTGGCGTCCGTCCCCGGCGTCGCGGCTGCGGTGGCCGCCGGAATGGCCGACGGCGCCCGCGGCCAGCGAGTGGTGGCCGGGGTGGTGCCCTCGCACGGCGCGGTCACCGCCACCCAGCTGAAAACCGGCGTGGAGGAGATGCTGGCCCGACACAAGCGGCCCCTGGAGTACTTCGTGCTGGCCGAGCTTCCCCTGACGGACCGGGGCAAGGTCAGCAGGCAGCTCCTGCTCGACTGGATCGACCGTCGTGACCCCAGGGCCCGGCGCCTTTCCTGACCGCAGGCGGAAGCCGGGCGTGACCCGGTGGACAGGCAACTGGCGCTGGCGGCGGGCATAGCGGGCATAGGTCCCGTGGCCGCCAGGGGAGGGGCCGCTCAGTCGTCCCGGTCTTCGGCTTCGCCCAGGCCCCGGGCGGCGAGGGCCTCGCCGGTCTGCCGGGCAAAGGCCACCGTGGTGATGAACACCGGCAGCACCAGGGCCCGGGGGTTCCGTTCCAGGCCGCGTGCCCGGGCCGAGTCCCGGACGTCGGCGTAGGCTCCGGCGATGAACGGGATGCTGCGGAGCATGATGGCAATGGTCAGGGCGAAGCGTTCCGGGTCCGCACCGAGGCGCCGGAAGGGCCGGGCCAGGGAAGCCACAC
>JAODMS010000186.1 GCA_025464925.1 Arthrobacter sp. | reverse complement strand
GCGCGTCCTGGTCGCCGTCGGCCATGCCCTGCCCGGTGGCATAGACCAGCACGGCGAGGCTCACGGCGGAGGACACCACCAGCATCAGCGAGGAGAACTGGTCCACCACCAGCACGATGCCCCACGGGGGCAGCCAAGCGCCGATGTTCACCGCCTCCGTGCCGCCGTCCCAGACGGAGGCGAGCAGCCAGCACTCAAGCAGCAGCGTCAGCGACAGCAGCCCGATACTGACAGCGCGCTGGGCCCGGGAGTGCCGGATCAGCAGGAAGGTCAGGGCGGCACCCAAGAGGGGAAGGATGACGGCGAGCGGGGCAAAACTGGCGATGTTCACTGCTTGTCCCCCTCCGGGCCCGGGGCCGGGTTCCGTGAGCCGGGCTGCTCTTCCGCAGCGGCGTCTTCGGCCTTGATCGTGCGGCCGCCCGCGAGGACGGTGGCCGGGGCGGACCCTGCGGTACCGGAACTCCCGGTTCCGCCGGATCCGACCATGGCCGGCGGGAACTCCGAGGTCTCCGCGGGAATCACGGCGTCGTCCTCGGCGTCGAAGCTGGGCGTCTCCGCCACCCGGCGGTCCTCGGCATCGTCCAGGATTTCATCCTGGCGGGCCAGGACCCAGGTGCGGTAGATGATTCCCAGCATGAACGCCGTGACGGCGAAGGAGATCACGATCGAGGTCAGGATCAGCGCCTGCGGCAGGGGGTCGTTGTAGTCCCGCGGGTCGATGTCCTTGCTGAACATCGGCGCCAGCCCGGCGTAACCGCCGGTGGCGAGGATCAGCAGGTTGGTGGCGTTGGCCAGCAGCATGAGCCCCAGCAGGACCCGGGTGAGGCTGCGTTCCAGGATCAGGTAGATCCCGCAGGCATACAAGGCTCCCATGACCGTCAGCAGGGTCAGATTGACGCTCATGATTTCCCCTTGGCGGTTGTTTCGGCAGGGATTCCGCCGGATTCCTGGGCAACGGAGGACTCCGCCGGGTGTTCCTCGAAATGCTCGTCGATTTCCGCCCCCAGGCTGCGGAGCACGTCCAGGACGAGGCCGACGACGACGATGTACACGCCGATGTCGAAAATTGTCGAGGTGACGAACTTGATGTCGCCGAAGACGGGCAGCCACAGCTCCACGATGGCACTCTGGAACACCTGGCCGCCCAGCAGCAGCGGCGCCACGCCTGTGGCCGCCGCCGTGGCGAGGCCGATGCCGAGCAGGGCGCCGGCGCTGACGGGAGTGGCTTCGCGCAGTTCGAAGCGGCCGCCGGCGAGGTAGCGGATGGCCAGGGCAAGGCCGGCGGTGAGTCCTCCGGCGAAGCCTCCGCCGGGGAGGTTGTGCCCGGCCAGGAGCAGGTAGATGGAGAAGACGATCATGGAGTGAAAGAGGAGCCGGGTGACGACCTCGAAGATGATCGAGCGGCGTTCCGGCGCCATGGTCCGGCCCGCCACCAGCCAGGCGTCGCGGGTGGCGGCGGCGAACCGGCGGCTCATGGCCAGCTCGGCGTCGTCGCGGGTGTTGGCGCTGACCCCGTGCCGGCGGCCCACCGTTCCCTCGGGCACGGTCGAGGATGCCCGGATGCCGTCCCCGCGGCCGCGGACGAAAATGAGGCTGGCGACACCGGTGGCAGCCAGGGCCAGCACGGAGATCTCGCCGAAGGTGTCCCAGGCCCGGATGTCCACCAGGGTGACGTTGACGGCGTTCAGCCCGCCGCCGCCCTCGTAGGCCAATCGCGGGAACTCCAGCGAGACCGGCAGGGCCACCCGGGCGCCGAGCGCGTAGATGGCAACGAAGATCATCGTGACTCCGAAGGCAAGGCCGATGATCACCCGGATCACCCGGTACTTTCCGCCTGTGCGGTCCTTCAGCTCGGCGGGGAGGCTGCGCATGGCCAGGACGAACGCCACCAGAATGATCGTCTCCACCAGCATTTGGGTCAGCGCGAGGTCCGGTGCGCCCTGCAGGGCGAACATCAGGGCAATGCCGTAGCCGGTGACGGAAACCATCAGGACGGCCAGGAAGCGCTTGTCGGCCCGCACGGCGGCCAGCGCCCCGATCACGATCCCGGCGCCGGCCACGAGCTGCAGCGGGGAGCCGGGGTCGATGAAGTAGAGGCCGCCGGGAAGGGGCTTGCCGGCCAGGATGAGCGCCGTGAGCGGAAGCACGAAGGCCACGGTGAGGATGACAGACAGGTAGAAGAACAGCGACCCTCGCTGGGTCCGCCCGGTCACCCAGACAGCGACGTCGTCGAGGGCCCCGATGGTCAGCTGGTAGCCGCGGTCACCGTCGATCCAGCCGGGGACCAGACCCTGCAGCCGGGACACGGCGTTGCGCCCGCGGAACATGGCCCAGCCGAGCGCAAAGGTGACGGCGGTCAGCCCCAGCGCCGGTGTGAAGCCGTGCCACAGCGCCAGGTGCCCGGCGGCCGGGTCGCCGCCGTCGTTCACCAGGAGCGCCGCATAGGGCTGGATCCAGCCGTCAACGGGGCCAGGCCACAACCCGTAGAGGATCGTCAGGAGGCTCAGGAGAGCGGGCCCGGCCAGGAACCCCGGTTTGATCGGCTCGAACGGAGTGGTGGCGACACCGGGCTTCACCGTGAAGGCGCCCCACATGAACCGGGCGCTGTAGGCGAAGGTCAGGACCGAACCCAGGACCAGCCCTACCAGGAGCAGCAGGCCGGCCACGGAACCGGTGCCGTAGCGGACAAACGCCTCGAACACCGATTCCTTCGCCACGAAACCGGCCAGCGGCGGGATGCCGGCCATCGACGCGGCACCGATCGCGGCCACGACGGCCAGTGCCCGGGACGAACCGTAGACGCCGGAAAGCTCACGGATGTCGCGGGTTCCCGTCTGGTGGTCGATGATGCCCACCACGAGGAAGAGAGTTGCCTTGAAGAGCCCGTGCGCCAGGAGCAGGGCGAGGCCGGCGAGGGCCGCATCGGGTGTGCCGAGGCCCACCACCATGGTCAGGAATCCGAGCTGGCTGACGGTGCCGTACGCCAGGATGAGCTTGATATCTGTCTGCCGGAGCGCGCGGTAGCCGCCCACCAGCATGGTGCCCAGGCCCAGGCCCAGGACTATGGGCAGCCAGTACGCCGTCTCCGCGAACCCCGGAGCGAGCCGGGCCACGAGGTAGATGCCAGCCTTCACCATTGCGGCGGCGTGCAGGTAGGCGCTCACGGGGGTGGGTGCCGCCATGGCCCCGGGGAGCCAGAAGTGGAAGGGGACCAGGGCGGACTTGGTGATCGCACCGACCAGGATGAGGACGACGGCGATGCCCACGGCTTCCCCGGCGGGCCCCGCGACCAGCGCCGGTGCCAGCTCCAGGATGGCCGAGAGCCGGTAGGTTCCGGCCGCGGCGCCGAGGATGATCAGCCCCACGAGCATGGCCAGTCCGCCGGCCGTCGTCACCACGAGCGCCTGGAGTGCAGAGCGGCGGGCGGACAGCCTGGTCCGGGCATAGCCGATCAGCAAGTAGGAAAGCACCGTGGTCAGTTCCCAGAAGATGAACATCAGGAGCAGGTCGTCGGCGGTGACCAGTCCGAACATCGCGCCGGCGAAGGCCAGCAGCTGGGCGCCGAAGCCGCCCAGATGCTCGTCCTTGTCCTTGAAATATCCAGCGCAGTACACCAGCACCAGCGCGCCCACTCCGAGGACCAGGAGGGACATGACCCAGGCCAAGGGATCCATGCGGAAGGCGAGCTCGAGCTTCAGCTCCGGAATCCACGGGAGCACCTCTGACGGTCCGGCGCGCACAGTCCCTGTCTGCCCATAGACCACGCCGTGCTGCAGGATCAGCCAGATGAACGAGCCGGCGGGAACAGCGGCCAAGGCGTAGAACGCGTTCCTGCCGAACCTCCGGAAGAGACAGGGCGCCAGGGCAGCCACCGCAAAGTGCACGGCAAGGACTGTGGTCACTGGTATCTCCGCAACGTCAGGATTCGATGTCAACAAGTTGGGTCAGGCGGGTATTCGTTAGGTTCGGTGCGGCCAGTTTACCAAGTGTGCGGAATTCTCCTGATCCGGGCGGATACCATTCAGGCTATGAACTCAGCCGCTGCCTCCGAGGCTCTGCGCGCCTCATCGGATCTGGAAACCGGGAGCCAGGTGTCCAACAAAGGCCGGGTCCTGGCGTGGGCCGCGTGGGACTGGGGGTCCGCGGCCTTCAACGCGGTCATGACCACCTTCGTTTTCACCGTGTATTTGACCTCCAAGGCATTCGGAGGCGAGGACCAGGCCTCGGCGGTTCTGGGCGGCGCACTGGCCACCGCCGGCGCGGCGATCGCCGTGCTGGCGCCGGTCATCGGACAGCGCTCGGACACCGGCGGCCGGCGCAAGCTGTGGTTGGGCATCAATACGGCCGCCGTCGCACTCCTGACCGGCCTCTGCTTCTTTGTTTTCCCGGGGCCGGAATTCCTGCTGCTCGGTGTGACCCTCATTGCGCTGGGGAACGTGTTCTTCGAATTCGCCGGGGTGAACTACAACGCCATGCTGGCGCAGATTTCCACTCCAGCGAACATCGGCAAAGTCAGCGGCTTCGGCTGGGGCATGGGGTATCTCGGCGGCATCGCGGCGCTGCTGATTGTGCTCCAGCTGTTCGTCCAGCCGAGTTTCGACTGGTTTGGCGCGTCAACCGACGACAGCCTCAACATCCGTCTCGTTGCCGTGTTCTCGGCCCTCTGGTTCGCCATCTTCGCACTGCCGGTACTGTTCGCCGTGCCGGAACTCCCCCGGGCCAGCCGGGGCGCGGCCCTCGGTTTCCTGGCCTCCTACGGCCTGCTGGTGCGCCGTATCCGGGCGATCTATGCGACGAGTCCGCACACCATCTTCTTCCTGCTCGCGAGCGCCATCTTTCGGGACGGGCTGGCCGCTGTCTTCACGTTCGGTGGGATCATTGCGGCCGGCACCTTTGGCTTCGAACTGAAGGAAGTCATCCTCTTCGCAATCTTCGGCAACGTCGTGGCGGCCGTCGGGGCCATCACCGGTGGCTTGCTGGATGACCGGATCGGGCCGAAGTCGGTGATCATCGGGTCGCTCATCGGCCTGCTGGTCTCGGGCACCTTCATCTTGGTCCTCGGTAACGGCAGCTATGTCTTCTTCGGCACCGACTGGGCGGGGAGCACCACCTTCTGGATTTTCGGTTTGCTCCTGTGCCTCTTCGTGGGCCCGGCGCAGTCCTCCTCGCGCGCCTACCTCGCGCGCCTTGCCCCGCATGGCGAGTCCGGGGAACTGTTCGGACTCTACGCCACCACGGGCCGGGCCGTGAGCTTCCTCGCCCCGGCCCTGTTCACTGTCTGCATCGCCGTAGCCACGCCGCTCGTTCCGGCCGGCGAAGCCCAGCGCTGGGGCATCCTCGGCATCATGGTCGTGCTGCTGGCCGGGCTCCTGGTCCTGCTGCCGGTCAAGCCGCCGGGAAAGACGGAAATCGCTGTCGTGCCGGCTGCCTGAGGCAACCCGAAAAGCCGGTCCGCGCACTAGGCTGGTGGCATGAACGTGGATGAGACAGACCTTCCCGGCCTTGGCCGGCGTAAGGACTTCATGACCGCCTCGGGGCGCCGGGTCGGCGTTGTCGAGTACCGTGAAGGCCAGATTGAACTGATCGTTTCGACCTGGGACGATCCGGACACCTGCCAGGCGTCCATTCCGCTGACCGCGGATGAGGCAGCGGCCCTGTGCAACCTGCTGGGCGGCCAGCACCTGGCCCTGCAGCTCTCGGAAGCCCACCGGGAGGTCCCGGGAATCGTCACCCGCCAATTTTCCATCGGTGCGGATTCCCCCTTCGACAATCAGCCCATGGGCAAAGCCTGCATCCGCACGCGCAGCGGCGTCTCGATCGTGGCCATCATGCGGGAGGGCGAGGTGCTCCCCTCCCCGGGGCCCGATGTCCTCCTTCATCCCGGTGATCTCCTCGTTGCGGTGGGAACGCAAGAAGGCCTGGATTCAGCGGCCAGCATCCTCCGCAACGGCTGAGCCGCATGGATCCGCTCGCACTGACCCTCATCGAACTGGGGGCCGTCGTCTTCTGCCTCGGCCTGCTGGCGAGGCTGGCCGGGCGGATCGGGATGTCCCCCATCCCGCTCTATTTAGTGGGCGGCCTCTTTTTCGGAGCCGGCGGCCTGGTCAAGCTCGAAGGTATGCACGAGTTCGCGCACCTCTCCAGCGAGATCGGCGTGATCCTCCTGCTGCTTATGCTCGGGTTGGAATATACGGCTACCGAGCTTGTGACGGGCTTGCGGCGGTCCTGGCAGGCCGGCGTCCTTGACCTGGTGCTGAACTTCCTCCCCGGTGCCGGACTAGCAGTCATGCTGGGTTGGGGGGTGGTGGGGGCCATGGTGATGGGCGGCGTCACCTACATTTCCTCATCCGGGATCGCCGCGAAGGTCATCACCGACCTAGGCCGGATCGGCAACCGTGAGACCCCGGTGATCCTGTCCATCCTGGTCTTCGAGGACCTGGCCATGGCCGTTTACCTGCCCGTCCTAACCGCCACGCTGGCCGGAGTCAGCTTCCTGGTGGGCCTTACGACAGTGGGGATCTCCCTGGCTGTCGTCACCGTGGTCCTGTTCGTCGCCCTGCGCCATGGCTATCGTGTGTCCCAGGCTGTGCACAGCGAAAACTCCGAGGTCTTCCTCCTCAACCTGCTGGGCGCCGCCCTGCTCGTGGCCGGGCTGGCTTCCGCCATGCAGGTCTCCGCGGCTGTGGGGGCCTTCATGCTCGGCATCGCCATTTCCGGCGCGACGGCCCACAGCGCCACCCAGGTCCTTGAACCATTGCGGGATCTCTTCGCCGCGATCTTTTTCGTTGTCTTCGGTTTGAACACAGACCCCGCCACCATTCCACCGGTCCTTGGCTGGGGTTTGCTGCTGGCCGTCATGACGGCAGCCACCAAGATGGCCACGGGATTCTGGGCGGCCAGGCGGGCCGGGATCGGCCTGCCAGGCCGCTTCCGCACCGGAGCAACCCTCATCGCCCGCGGCGAGTTCTCCATCGTAATTGCGGGACTGGCCGTGGCCTCCGGAGTGGTATCCCAGGAGTTGGCAGCGCTGGCTACCGCCTACGTGCTGATCATGGCCGTGATTGGCCCGCTGGCCGCCCGCTTCGTGGAACCGCTGGTGGGCATGCTGCGCCGGCCCTCGAAGCGGGCGGCGGTCGGTACCGTCGGAGGTGCCTAGAGCTCCGTGCGGTGGAAGTTCAGGTGGCTGCGGCTGGCCGTGGGGCCACGCTGGCCCTGGTAGCGGTTGCCGTATTCACCAGAGCCATAGGGGTACTCCGCCGCGGAGCTGAGGCGGAAGAAGCACAGCTGGCCGATCTTCATGCCCGGCCACAGCTTGACCGGAAGAGTAGCCATATTGGACAGTTCCAAGGTGACATGGCCCGAGAATCCGGGGTCAATGAAGCCCGCCGTCGAGTGTGTCAGCAGACCGAGGCGACCCAGCGAGGACTTGCCTTCAAGGCGCGCGGCGATGTCATCCGGAAGCGTGACGGTCTCGTAGGTGGAGCCCAGGACGAACTCCCCCGGGTGCAGGATGAACGGCTCGCCTTTATCGACCTCGACAAGGCGGGTGAGCTCGGGCTGGTCCTCCGCCGGATCGATGTGGGCGTATTTGTGATTGTCGAAGAGCCGGAAAAATTTGTCGATCCTGACGTCCACCGACGAGGGCTGGACCATGCCGGGGTCGAACGGCTCAAGGACAATCCGTTGGGAGTCAATTTCGGCACGAATGTCGCGGTCAGAGATCAGCACAGGATCAAAAATACCGCACGTGAGGCGCCTATTCCGACACGGGCATATCTTCCAGCACGGTCTTGAGCCGCTCGAGCTGGCCGACTTCGGCCCTTAGCCGGCTCCGGAAGACGTTCTTCACGCGCCCCAGCAGCCCTTTGCTTTCGTATTGCAGCGCGAAGCGGACGCGCGTGCCCCGGCCCTCCGTGCTCAGATAGTAGCCCCCATGCTGCCGCGCCGGACCGATGATGACCTGGTATTGGATCTCCGCGCCGGGCCGCGCCTCGGTGATCTCGAAATCCGCGGCCAGGGGGCGCCCGCCCGGCCCGGCAAGCGTCTGCCGGTACACGGTGCCCTTCGCCCCTGCAGCACCCGATGCCAGCTCGACGCTTCGGACTCCCTCGCGCCAGCTCGGCAGATTCGTGGCATCCAGCAGGAAGTTGTACACGGTCATGGCATCGCGCTCAATGAGGACCTCGTACTCTGCAAATGCCACGGAATTCCTTGCTCGGCGGGAGACTGCTGGGAGTAGACCGTTCCCCTGAGACTGCAACTAGCCCCTTCAGGATAAACAGCAGGGCCCGCCCCGCGCTGATGCGGGGCACGCCTTTATCGAAGAGTTATGGGGCTCCGCGGCTTCGGCGCCCGGCCTTCGGTGCCTGCTTGTTCGTGATCCTCGGAACGGAGAACACGACGAGGGCGACCCTGGCGCTCCGCGGACCGGGCCGCGCCGCGTCCGGCAGAGCCCTCCGGCTGTTGTAAGCTGGTTCCGCAGCGCTGGAAAGCGCGGCATTGCGGCTGTAGCTCAATGGTAGAGCGCTAGCTTCCCAAGCTTGATACGCGGGTTCGATTCCCGTCAGCCGCTCCAATTCCCCGCACGGCCATGGCCGGAACCCAGCCCGGCGGACCTCCCGGGCCGTTAGGTCGCTACCTGTATCCTTCGAAGTCAGGAACCTCTCCGGTTCCGCTACAGGAGCGATCATGGCTGACAAATCCCCCCGTCAAGCAGCATCCAAGAAATCCGGCAAATCCATCAAGGAAAAGCGGGCCGACAAGAGGACCGCTGCAGCGCCGCCCAGCTCCCTG
>JAODMS010000165.1 GCA_025464925.1 Arthrobacter sp. | reverse complement strand
GCCCACCGCGGACGAGCTGGACAAGATTCTCTGGACCGCGGCCAACAACGAGTCAGCCGACTATCGCCAGTTCAATGCTGGATGAAGCCGGTTCAGCGCGACTGAACCGGAGGGGCGCGCCCCCTGGTCCCGGAGCGGGCCGGCCAGGACAACGTGAGCGTCAGGCCGGACCGTCCACCCTGGGGCCGATCGCCATCGCCGCCACGGTGCTGACCGCCGTCGGGCTGCTGGCGCTGGGGTTAGGCCGGTACAACGTGCCCCTTGGGCACGTTGTCCAGATCCTGGCCGCACAACTCGTGCCCTTCCCCCTCGAGGCAAGCGGGACCGAGCAGAACGTGGTGCTGCTCGTGCGGATGCCCCGGGTCCTGCTCGCCCTGCTCGTGGGCGGCGGACTGGCCATCGGCGGCGCCGCCCTGCAGGCCATTTTCCGCAACCCGCTCGTCAGCCCCGAGATCATCGGCGTATCCGCCGGGGCGTCCTTCGGCGGGGCGCTCGCCTTGCTCCTCGGCCTCGGATCCTTCCTGCTGGTCGCGGGTTCCTTCGTCTTCGGTCTGGTGGCCCTCGGCACCCTCTTCCTGATCACCTCCGGTCGCGGGGGAACTCCGATGCTCATGATCGTGCTCGGCGGCGTGGTCACCGGTTCGTTCTTCTCCGCCCTGGTCGCCTTCGTCACGTACATCGCGGACCCGAACACCACGCTGCCGGCCATCGTCTTCTGGCTGCTCGGGAGCGTCGCCACGGCCACGTTCGCGAAAGTCGCGGTGGCACTGGTGCCCGTGCTCGGCGGCGCCGCCGTCCTGGTAGCGCTGCGCTGGCGGATCAACGTGCTCTCCCTTGGCGATGAGGACGCCGCAGCGCTGGGCGTCAGGCCCCGCCCGCTGCGCTGGGTTGTGCTTGTGGCGGTGGCCCTCATTGTGGCCGGCGCGGTCGCGGTCAGCGGTGCGGTCAGCTGGGTGGGGCTGGTGGTCCCGCACCTGGCGCGGATGTGGGTGGGCCCGGACCACCGTGTCCTGCTGCCGGTGTCCTTCCTCCTCGGCGGAGCGTACATCGTCCTGGTGGACACCGCCGCCCGCACCGCCACCGCCGGAGAGATCCCGCTGGGTGTCCTGACGGCCCTGATCGGCGCCCCCGTTTTCTTCCTGCTCCTGCGCCGCAACCGGGAAAGGATCTGGGAAGGTGCTTGAGCTGGACGGGGTGGGATTCGGCTACGCCCGGCAGGAGTGGGTGTTCCGGAACGTCAGCTTCCGGCTTACGCCCGGCTCGGCCACCGCGGTGCTGGGACCCAACGGCAGCGGCAAGACCACACTGATTCGCTGCGCCGCCGGACTGCTGGAGCCGACGGAAGGAACCGTGCGCCGGGCCGACGGCGTGGGCTACGTTCCGCAGGCCCACGGCAGTGCGTTCGGCTACAGCGCCCTGGACATGGTCCTGATGGGCAGGGCACGGCAGGTGGGGATCTTCCGGACGCCGGGACCCACGGACCGGGCCGCGGCTCTGGAAGCGATGGAGCGGGTGGGCGTCGCCGGGCTGCGGACTCGCCGCTTCCCCACCCTGAGCGGCGGCGAGCAACAGCTGGTCCTCATCGCCCGGGCCGTCGCCGCGGGTTGTCCCGTGCTGGTGCTGGACGAGCCTGCCACCGGCCTCGATCTGAAAAACCAGGTGCGCGTCCTGTCGCTGCTGCGGGAACTGATGGCGGACGGCATGGCCCTGCTGCTGAGCACCCACCATCCCGACCACGCCCTCTACCTTGCCGACCGGGCGGTGCTGCTGGGCCGCAGCGGCGCGCAGACAGGGGCGGCCGCTGACCTGCTCACGGACACCGCACTGTCAGCCCTCTACGGGGTTCCGGTGCGGACCGTCAACTATTCCGACGCCGGCCACGACCGCCGGACCGTCGTCGTGCATTACGGCGACGGTCCGGACCTGGCGCGGCGTCCGCCGTCGGGCCATCCGGTGAACGGCGGCGCCGGCTGAGGGACCGCCCGGGGAACGGGTTTAGCCGGTGTTGCGCAGGCCTGCCGCGACTCCGTTGACGGTGATCAGCATGGCACGCTGCAGGCGTTCGTCGATCTCGGCCTTCGTCATGCCCTTGCCTGTGGCGGCCTCGGCCCGCAGCCGGCGCAGCAGCTCCACCTGCAGGTAGCTGATCGGGTCGAGGTACTGGTCACGGATCTCCAGCGAGCGCTTCAGCGTCGGCTGGGCATCCAGCAGCACGTCCTCGCCCGTGAGGAGCTGGATCTCCGCGACGGTGAGCTCATATTCGGTGCGGATGGTGCGGAACAGGCGGTGCAGCTCCTCCGGGACCAGGGTGGAGACGTAGTAGCCGGCGATGTCCATGTCCGTCTTGGCGAGCGTCATTTCCACGTTGGAGAGCACCGAGCGGAAGAAGTGCCAGCCGGCCATCATTTCCGCCAGCTGGGCCGAGTGGCCCGCCTCGCGGGCGGCCTTGAGCCCGGAGCCGACGCCGAACCAGCCCGGAACGATTTGCCGGGACTGGGTCCAGCCGAATACCCACGGGATGGCACGCAGGCCTTCCAGCCCGGCGCCGGAATCGGGCCGCTTGGACGGCCGCGAGCCGATGTTCAGGGAGCCCAGCTGCTCCACCGGGGTGGATGCCAGAAAGTACGCGGGCAGGTCCGGATCGTCGATCAGCGTCCGGTACCGAGCAAATGCGGCGTCGGAGATGGTCTCCATCACGTGGTTATAGTTCACCCGCTGGTCTTCCGAGGTGCGCGGGGTGCGATGCAGCGCGGATCCCTGCAGAACCGCCGCGAGCGACAGCTCCAGGTTTTCGCGCGCCAGCTCGGGCAGCGAGTACTTGTCCGAAATGACCTCGCCCTGCTCGGTGAATTTGATCTCGCCTTCGAGCACGCCGTTGGGCTGGGCCAGGATGGCGTCATAGGTAGGCCCGCCACCCCGGCCCACAGAACCGCCGCGGCCGTGGAAGAGGCGCACCCGGACGCCGTGCTTCGCCGCGACATCCCGCAGTTTTCGCTGGGTCTTGTGGATTTCCCACTGGCTCGTCATCACACCGGACTCCTTGTTGGAGTCCGAGTAGCCGAGCATGATTTCCTGCACATCCCCGCGCAGCCGGACCAGCTCCCGGTAGGACGAATCGGAAAGCAGCTGGTCCACGATCTCCGCCGAGGCACGCAGTTCCTCCACCGTCTCCAGCAGCGGTGCGAAGCCGATCTTGGCGTAGGGCGCGTCGCCGAAGAGGCTGACCAGTCCCGCCTCGCGCGCCAGCACGGCCGCGGCCAGAACATCGTCCGCGCCGCGGGTCATGGAGATGATGTAGGTCTCGATCACGTCGGGACCGTAGGTGCGCAGGGCGCGCCGGATCTCCCGGAAGACGTCGTACGTGCCGTCCGCGGCGCCGTCGAGCGTGACCGGATGGCCGGAAAGCGGCCGCCGGGAGGCCAGCTCCGATCCCAGCACCTCCAGTCGCTCAGAGCGGCTGAGCTCCGCGTACCGGACGCCCGGGCCGCCGAGCCGGTCCATGAGCTGCCCGACGGCGTCATGGTGGTAGTCGGCGTGTTCGCGGATGTCCATGGTGGCCAGGTGGAGGCCGAAGGAGGCAATGGCTCGGCGGACGCGGCCGAGGGCGCCGTCGGCGGCGAGCGCCCCGCGGTTGTTCCGCAGGGACCGTTCCAGCACGCCGAGTTCGGCGAGCAGCTCCGCCGTGGCCGCGTAGTCCCGGCCCGGCTCGTGCGGGGATCCGGCCGCGACACGCCGCGCGGTGTTGAGCAGCTTGGCCTTGATGCAGGTGAGTTTGAGCCGGTAGGGTTCCTGCGCGTTCAGCTCCAGGACCCGGTGGTCCAGACCCGGAAGATGCTGGAGGTCGACGTCGATCGAGTCCAGGATTTCCTGGTCCGCTCGGGCCAGGGCCGTCGAGTTGGACAGGATGGAGATGAGTCCGTCGATCAGGCCGATGCTGATGCGGACTGCGTGCTGGTTCTGGATCTGCAGAATCTCACGGGTGACGGCGGCGGTGACGTTGGGGTTGCCGTCCCGGTCACCGCCGATCCAGGACCCGAACCGGATGGGGGCCTTCTCGGCGGGAAGGGTGACTCCGTGCTCCTCGAGCAGCTCCGAAAGGTCCGAAAGGATCTCCGGCATGGCGTCGGTGAGGATGCTGTTGAGGTAGTAGATGGCGTTCCGGGCCTCGTCCACCGGGGTGGGCCGGACCTGGCGGAGCTCGTCCGTCTGCCACATCTGGTCAATCACTTCGGCGAGCTGGCGGTCCTGCCGGCGGCGTGCCGAGGTGCCGTCCTCGGTGGATTCGGCGAGGATATCGGAGAGCCGGCGGACTTTATCCAGCACCGAGCGGCGGGAGGCCTCGGTGGGGTGCGCCGTGAAGATGGGCCGGACGTCCAGCTCGTTGACGACCTCCTGCAGCACGGCGGTGCCGGCCTGTCCGGCGATCTCCGTGACCGCTTTGGCGAGCCAGCCGTCCTTTTCCTGCCGCGTGCGCAGGCCGCGGACCCGGTGGACCTGTTCGGCGGCGTTGGCGAGGTGGAAGTAGAAGGCGAAGGCGCGGACGAGGTCGGTGGCCTGTTCCAGAGGCAGGGAGCCCAGCAGCTCGCGGACCTGGGCGACGACGTCGTAGGAACTCCACGGACCGGTGGCATCGGCGCCGCCCCGGGCAGCTTCCTTCGACTCCTTGGTCAGCAGGCGCACCTGCTCCACCAGGTCCAGAAGCTCGGGGCCGTGCTGGCGGACCAGGGATTCGCCCAGGAGGGTGGACAGCCGGCGGACGTCGGCCCGGAGCTCGGAGGCCAGATCGGTGTCGGAATGCATTGCAGTGTCAGCCATGGAAACTATCTTTCGCGGGTTGGACGTGGCTCGTACACTGCGCTGGATACTGTGAGCCGGGTTACGTGTTCCTATGGGATGTTACTCGCAGCCGGCCCGGCCTGGGAATCCATCTCAGATACTGTCCGGGCGTCTACGATCTCCTGGACAAACCTGTCTGTGTACCATGAAGTCATGTCGCCGTCAGCCGCCCGCGCAGCCCAGCTGGTGGCCGTCGGCCTGGGCCAGTGCTCCGAGGCAAAAATCCCATGAACACTGTCAACGACGCCCAACGTGCCCGCTGGCAGCGTTTCCGGCAAGCCCGGAACAGCGCCCTGGCCGACGAGCACGGGTGGCTGACGCTGACCTCGTTCCAGTGGCTGGAAGCTCGGCCAGCCGCCGTCGAACTCGTTCCGGGGCTGTGGTCCACGGACGGCGCCAGGGCCTTCCTCACCGCCGGCGCTGCCGACGGACTCTCGCTGGTGGGAACCGGTGAGCCAGTCGGCGGCACGGTCAGCGCGGCCCTCTCGAACGAGGAGTCGCTTCTGTGGGTCCAGTACGGGGGCGAGGACGGCCGGCAGGTGGTGGTGGAGCTGGCCATGCGGGCGGACAGGTACGCCATCCGCACCCGGGATTCGAAGTCGCCGGTGCTGACCGGGTTCGACGGCGTGCCCACCTTCGAGTTCCGGCCGGAGCTGGTGGTTGAGGCCCGGTTCCACCCGTATCCCGAGCCCGTGGATGTTCCGGTCGGCACCGCCAACCCGCTGGTGGACGGAATCCACCGTTCCGTCGGCGAGCTGGTGTTCCGGCTGCCGGGGAAGGACCATGAATTCCATCTGCAGGCCGAGGAGGAGAAGCTCGGCGCGCTCACGGTCACGTTCCACGACGAGACGAACGGTGCGGCCCCGCCGGAAGATGCGACTGCCGAGTGGCGCAAAGTCTCCACCGCCCGCCCCCGCCCTGATGGAACCGTGGTCCTGGATTTCAACCGGGCCATCAACTACCCCAGCGCCTTCACCCCGTACGGCACCTGCCCCATGCCGGTAAAGAACAACAGCCTGGATTACCGGATCGAAGCAGGCGAGAAAGATCCTGGGCTCTTCTAGACGATCGCGGAAACCCCGGTCACGGCGCGGCCCACGATCAGCGTGTTGATCTCGTACGAGCCCTCATAGGTGTAGATCGCCTCGGCATCGGAGAAGATCCTGGCCATCCGGTAGTCGGTGACGATGCCATTGCCGCCCAGCAGGGAACGGCCCATCGCCACGGTTTCCCGCATCCGGGCGCTGACATAGGACTTCGCGAGGGCCACCTGGGCCATGTCGGCGGCGCCCTGCTCCTGCAGCTGCGCAATCCGGACCATCATTCCCATGCTCGCCACCGCGTTGCCCAGCATCGTGACCAGCTGCTGCTGGACAAGCTGGAACTTAGCGAGCGGCCGTCCGAACTGCTGGCGTTCGACGGCGTGTTGGCGCGCGACGTCGAACGCCGCGAGCTGCTGCCCGACCCCCTGCCAGGCCACCATGATCCGCGAGCCGCGCAGCAGCTCATTCGTGTCTTCAAAGCTGGTGATGCCGGCAAAGCGGTCCTTCTCGGCCACCCGCACATCCGTGAAGACGATATCGGCGTTCTGCACCGTGCGCAGGGCGATCTTGTTCTCGATCCTGCTCCGGCTCACGCCGGGCAGCGTCGCATCTACGATGAAGCCGCGGATGCCGCCGTCGGCCTCGTCCCGCGCCCAGACCAGCATGTAGTCGCAGAAGGTGCCGTTGCCGATCCAGCGCTTGGCTCCGTTGAGCACCCAGTAATCATTGTCCCCGCCGGCACCGACCCGGCGTGCCGTGGTTTCCATGCCGCCGGCCACGTCGGAACCATGATCCGGTTCGGTCAGGGCGAACGCCCCCGTGGTGCGCAGATTCGCCGCGTCCGCCAGCAGCCGGGCCTTTTGCTCCTCGGACCCGAAGCCGTAGAGCGACTCGACGAACAGGTCGTGGTGGACGAGGAAGAACGTCGCCAGTGAAGTGTCCACCCGGGTAATCTCGGCGATGACAAGCCCTGCGAACAGGTTGCTGTAGCCGCGCTGGGCCGGGGTGCTGAGCTCCAGGGCAGCCAGCTTGGGCAGGATCTGGGCCGGAAATTCCGCCCGATTCCACCACTCCGCGGCAAAAGGTGCCACCTCGCGGGCCAGGAAGTCCCGCAGTTCGGCCAGCTTCGCCTGTTCGCAGGCGCTGAGCATGGATTCGAAGGCGAAGAAATCCGCGGCGGGCAGGCCGTCGGTTTCCGCCGCCGGCCCGGCAGGCGTGGCCGCAGAAGTACCCACCGTCAGGGTCACTTCGGTCCCATCCGGATGGCGCC
>JAODMS010000161.1 GCA_025464925.1 Arthrobacter sp. | reverse complement strand
CGGTATTCGGTCAGGACAGCGGCGTTCGATTCCTTGAAATCGTTAGTGATCTCAGCTACTGCTGAAACCTTGCTAGGCGTTGCCATAACCCTCCTTCCGGGGATAGTGCCGGTGTTCCCGGTCCCCGCTCAACAGAGCTAAAACTAAAAACGCCCCGCGCAGATGCACGGGGCTTGTCTCGACGCGGTCCATGACCGCGGAGCTTTGCTTCGTTCACCTGCGCCGGCCGCCCTATGTTCAGGGTCCTTCGTCCGGAGATCCACTGGCTCTCCCCCGCGCGACTGCAGAAGTGAGTTTTGCTTGGGAGAGTGGATTTCCAACAACCGACGGTCTTTGGTCCTTCCAGCTTACGGGACAGGCGGGGTGAGCTCCAAATCGGCCTCAGCTGACGCTGGGTCCGAAGTCCGGCAGTTCCTTTTCCCAGATCCCGGTCACCCCCGCCGTCGCGAACCCG
The DNA here is from genome assembly GCA_025464925.1 of Arthrobacter sp. The sequence goes on along the minus strand of JAODMS010000161.1, from coordinate 3,139 downwards.
AGCTGCTGGTTGACCTTCAGCAGGTAGCGGTTTTCCGGGGCGTTCCAGGTGTACAGGACCCGGGCGACCGGGAACTGTTCGGAGAGCCGTTCCATGTTCGCGAGCTTGATCAGCAGGCCGAGCTTGTTGCCGCGGTGTTCCTGCAGCACCACCGTGTCGTCCTGGAACACCACGTCGGGGCGCAGGGCGAGGACGCTGATCGTGGTCAGTCCCACGAGGGTGCCGCTGGCAAGATGCTCGACGGCGGTGACCACCGTCCGGCGTCCCTGCGCGATGGTGATTTCTTCGGTCTCCCGGATGACGCCGCCGTCGAACACCATTCCTGCCGTGTCGGCACCCGGCACCCCGTCCTCGCCGGCCCGGTTTTCCAGGGCAGCAACGGCCTCGAGCCACTGTTCCGGGCACCTGTCCGTCCAGTGGTGCAGGCGGTAGCGGCCCGCGTTGGCCTCCTGCGCCTCGGCCTCCAGTTCGGCGACGAGCTTGCTGTCCAGGGGCAGGGCGCAGGAGCTGAACTTTTCAATGTGCTGCAGGGTGTAACCGGTGTGCCGGGCAAACTCCACCTCGCGGCTGCCGAGCGGAACGAAGCCGGGGCCGCTTCCGGGCGTCAGCTGTCCGGCGTCGCTGTTGACGAGCGAGGCGCCGGGGTGGTTGGTGTCGATCAGGATCGTGTGCCGGCCCTCGTCGCGGGCGAAATGCTCCGCCGCTTCCAGCAGCTGGCGGCCCACGCCCTGGCGCTGGAACTCCGGCAGGATGTCGAGGGTGAATTCTGCGAGGTCGAGGTTGTCCGCGAGCGGAAGCGCGATGTCGACGGTCCCGACGATCTGGTCGTGGATCTTGGCCACAAGGATCACCTGGCGCTCATACGGGTCCGCCATCTCGAGCAACTTCTCCTGCGGGGCGTAGGCAAGGTCGTCGCTGCCCCAGGTCTGCATGCGGACCTTGCGCCCCACTTCGACGGCGGCAAGAAAGTCGGTGGCGTCCGGTCCGTCGAGGGAATCGGGTATCCACAACTGTTCAATCCGTACGTCGTTTGCCATAGAGGGCATCATCCCAGCCGTTCTGCCGCCTACCGTTGGTGCCGGAGATCCAGCGCAAGCCGGTCTTTCAACCGCCAGCATATGTCTGTTTGCGCCGGCGTTCCATGGGGACGCTCCGCGGTGTCCGGCCGCAGCCGGCCGGACGGCCGGCCGGCGCTACTCCCGGGCCGGGGCGCCATCCGGAGCGACGGCCCGCTGCCACTCGCCGTCGTAGCCCGCCGGCCGGAACCCGAGGGCGATGTTGATGGCCAGCATGTGCTCGTTCTCCGCCGCGTTGAAGGTGATGACGCGCTCCACCGCCGGGTGTCCGTCGAGGAGCCGTCGGAGGTTGAGGATCTTGACCAGCATGCCGAGGCGGTGCCCGCGGTGGCTGGCGGCGACCAGGGTGTCCTCCTGGCTGGCGATCCATGGTTTGGCGTCCGGAACCTGGAGGACGGAGTACGCAGCGAGTTCGCCGCTGGCCCGGTGGCGGGCTACGGCCACGAGGGAGTTCAGGCCAGCCTGTTTCCAGATGTCCTCGATGTGCCGCACCCGGGCGGCATCCCAGCTTTCCTCCTCATAGCTCAGCCCGCCGGTCGGTGCGTCGGTGCTCATGCGGGACATCAGCACCGCGAGTTGCTCCACATGTTCTTCCGGACTGCTGTCCGTCCAGGAGAGCAGCTCGTACTGTTCCGCCTTGGCCAGGGCGTCCCGTTCCAGTTCATCCAGCCTGCCCGTCTCCGGGGGCATGTCCAGGGAGCTGAAGCGCTCAACCTGCTCCAGCTGGTAACCGGTTGCTCCGGCGAAGCGCACCCCGCGGGAGTCCGCCGGCAGCGCGCCGGTGCCGGTGGCAGGCCTGATCACGGCCGGACCGTCCGGGTCAAAATCGGCCCGGTGCTCGGTAAAGCTCTGCAGGATGGTGCGGCCGTCGGCAAGGGCCAGGGCCTCGGCATGCTCGAGCAGGGCCCGCCCGATTCCGCGGCCCGCGAACTCCCCGAGGACTTCAACCCGCAGGAGGACGCTGCGGAGGTTGTCCTGCAGTTCGAACCGGAGCCAGGACCGCGCGACCATGCGTCCGTCCATTCGCACGAAGAAGAGCCGCACGCGGCTGTAGGCCGTGTCCTGCCAGTACCGGAGCCGGGCCCCGGCAGGCATCGCGCGGTCCAGGTTGTCCCAGGTCTCAAGCACCATGGCGTCGCTGAGTGCCCCGAACTCCAGGAACTCCCCGGCGTCGGGGGAATCAAGGGCAGCCGGCAGGTGGAGGGGCTCTATGAGATACGGCGCTGTGGTCACCGGCACAGCCTAACCGGCAAGATCACCACTCCCAAGGGGATTGCCGGAGTTGCCGGGCCCGGAATGCGGAAAGGCCGCCCCGCAGCTGCGGGACGGCCTTCCTGGTGCTTCGTGTGGAACCGGTGAAGCTTAGACCTCGGTCAGGACCTTGGTGACGTTGGGGTCAACCGAGATGCCCGGGCCAAAGGTGGTGGCGACGGTAGCCTTCTGGATGTAGCGGCCCTTGGAAGCGGACGGCTTGAGGCGAAGGACCTCTTCCAGTGCTGCCGCGTAGTTCTCGGCCAGCTTGATGACGTCGAACGATACCTTGCCGATGATGAAGTGCAGGTTCGAGTGCTTGTCGACGCGGAAGTCGATCTTGCCACCCTTGATGTCATTGACGGCCTTGGCGACGTCGGCGGTCACGGTGCCGGTCTTCGGGTTCGGCATCAGGTTACGCGGACCCAGGACCTTACCGAGGCGGCCAACCTTGCCCATGAGGTCGGGGGTGGCGACGGCGGCGTCGAAGTCGGTCCAGCCGGCTGCGATCTTTTCGATCAGGTCATCGGAACCAACAAAGTCGGCACCGGCAGCGATTGCTGCTTCGGCCTTGTCGCCGGTTGCGAAGACGAGGACGCGGGCGACCTTACCGGTGCCGTGCGGCAGGTTGACGGTGCCACGGACCATCTGGTCGGCCTTGCGAGGGTCAACGCCGAGGCGGAAAGCGACCTCAACGGTTGCGTCGAACTTGGACGGGTTGGTGTCCTTGGCCAGCGTCACTGCCTCGAACGGCGCGTAGAACTTCTCCGCGTCGATCTTGGCTGCGGCTGCCTCATATGCTTTGCTGCGCT
>JAODMS010000158.1 GCA_025464925.1 Arthrobacter sp. | reverse complement strand
GCCTTGGTTCCTGAACGGTAGCGGACGTTGGTGAAGCCGTTGGACGAGACCTTCGATTCCTGGAGGTCCGGACGCCACAGCACGTTCTCGGCCTGCGGATGCCACCCCAGGTTGACCTCGTGGAGCCGCTCGTTGTGGGTCAGGAAGATGACTTCTGCCGCGAGCTGGGCCTTTGCGGCGGCTGTCAGGGCGGCATCGAGTTGGCGCAGCAGCTCCTCCCAATCACTGAGCCAGGTGTCCGTAATGATGACGGGGGAGAAGTTCACGTGCACCTCGTACCCGGCATCGACGAAGTCGTTGATGGCCGCCATGCGTTCAGCCACCGGTGAGGTCCGAACGTCAATCGATTTCGCCAAATCCGCGGGCATGAGGGAAAAGCGGATTCTGGTGTGACCGCCGTGGTCCCAGCCGAGCATTGCCGGGTTCACGTACTTGGTGGCAAAGGACAGCTTGGCGGTGGGCAAGTCGCGGAAGAGCGTGACGAGATCTTCCACGTTGTCGCTGATCAGCGCGTCGACGGAGCAGTCGCTATTTTCCCCGATGTCGTAGACCCAGAGTCCCGGGTCGCACTGGTTGGGCTCCAGCTTCATGCCCTGGCGTGTGGCGTGCCGCTCGAGCGCCCCGGCAATCTGGTCGATGTTCGCGAACACGGTTACCGGGTTGCTGTACCCCTTGTGCCGGGGCACGTAGCAGTAGGCGCATGCCATGGCGCAGCCGTTCGCGGTTGAGGGCGCAATGAAGTCCGCGGACCGGCCGTTCGGCTTGACGGTCAGCGCTTTCTTGACGCCGAGGACCAGCGCCTCCGTCTTGATCCGGGACCAGCGCGGCACGTTCGTTTCATCACCGTGCACCTCCGGGATGTTCCAGTGGTTGTCGACAAGCACGACGTCGGCGTCCGGCCAGCGTTCGATGATCTCCTTGCCCCTGGGAAGCTCCAGTGCAGCACGCTGCGCATAGATGCGCCGGATCTGCAGCAGCCGGTTGAATTCCATGATTCCATTCTCCCAGCACGCCGAAGATGCCGCGGGCGGTTAAGCCCACGGCGCCTTGCGCTGGCGGCGAACCGTTCGCCTCAGTTACAGAATCGGGCGACCGCCCGTAACGGCGATCCTCGCCCCGGACATAAGGCCCAGCTCGCCGTGCTGATCGAAGAACTGGTCGCCCAGGGCAAGGCCATCGTGGAGGACGCCAGACACTACGCCGATGAGGAGAACCTGTACGTTTCAGCGGCCAACCGTGCCGATGGGGAACCGGCGACCGACGAGGACGCCACGCCTACCTGATCAGCACCGACTACCGGGGACAACACAACGCCAAGCCCGTCATCAGCGACTGGAAGGAACCGGGCTTCGCCCGCAGTACGAACGCTACAACGGCGGCATGCAGGCACAGAAGGACCCCATGATCGAGGAACAGAAGGCCGAACGCAAAGCTCTGATCGCCAACAACAAGGCCATGGAATCAGCTACGAAGGTCCGCCGGGAACGGGTCAAGAATCTGCTCGCGAAGAAGACCCCGCCCAGGGGCTGGCAGTCTAGTTTTGTGGGATAACCGTTACGATCCGCTGGATGACGCATCAAATACGACCAGCTTGTTAAATGGTGGGTAGGGAGTTTTGGTCTGCGGCCGGGGTTCCCCGAAGGCCGGTCTGCCCTCCGTCACCTTTCCTTGGGAACTTCGACGAAGGGCTGATCCCATGACCGTCACGACTGAACCGGTCACCATCGGTGTCGATTCACACAAGAAAAGCTGGACTGCGGTGGCCGTCGACCGCTCCGGGCACCAACTCGCCGCAATCGAGTGCCGGCTGGGCCGGCTTCCGTAGCGCCCGTGCGGTGCTCTGACAGAAAGCGTTGCGAAAACCCGGCGGGGCTTCAACACGGTAGTAGCTGCCGTTTGGTGCAGACGACTGTTGAAAATGACACTTGAACGAGCCGGCTGGTTGGTAGCGAATAAGGTCGATTTAGGTACTTCGCCACGAATGTGGAATCGATCGAATTACGGCTTTGACCTGCTGTTTCGGCCCATATCTTCCACGACGGACGGCCGGTAGGCTGAGCACATGGATGAGGTCTTGCCACCGCCCGAACCGCCGCAGCTTCCACAAGACAAAATCCGGGACCTGATTGACTACGCGGACAGAATGGCCGCGTTCATGGAGGCAGAGATGAACCGATCCGCAGGCTCGGGCGGGCGACATCGGAGACTGATTTGGAACCGCTCGTCGAAGGCTGGAAATTCGTAGCGCAGGCAATGCGAGACAGCTACGACGTCCGATACTGAGGCCAGGGGAGGGTGGACCCATAACGGCAAGTAGTGAGGACATCCTGTCCGGGCCGCAGCGATGACGCCGTCCGAGCGCCGGTGGAAGCTGATCGGCTGGGAAATTGTCATGAGGCTGTGCCTGGGTCCCGTGTCCGGAAGCCTCCTTGCCGGGCTCAGCGAGTTACCCTACGGCAATAGCTGCGACAACCTCAAGCAATCACATGAAGAAGGAGGAGTGATGGCGCGCATTTTCATCACCGGCTCCACCGATGGACTCGGACGGGCTACCGCACAGTCCCTCCTCGGCAACGGCCACCATGTCTTCGTGCACGCACGCAGCGCCGACCGCCTGACCGCGGTACAGGATCTCCTTGAACGCGGCGCAACGGGCGTGGTCGGGGACCTGTCAGACATCGAGCAAACGCGCGCCGTCGCCGACCAGGTGAACCGAGAAGGTGCGCTGGACGCCGTGATCCACAACGCGGGCGTGCTCAACGGCGCGCGTATCTTCCAGGTCAACGTCGTCGCCCCCTACCTTCTCACCGCCCTCATCCGCCGCCCGCGCCGGCTGATCTATCTCAGCAGCAGCATGCACCGTAGCGGCCGCGCCGCCGTTGCCGGCGCCTTCTGGAGTGGACAGGCACACAGCGTGTCCTACTCGGACAGTAAACTCTGCGTCACCGCCCTCGCGGCGGCCGTCGCCCGGTTATGGCCGGACGTTCTCAGCAACGCTGTCGATCCCGGCTGGGTGCCCACCAGGATGGGCGGCCCCGGCGCCCCGGACGACCTGCGGCTCGGCCACCTCACCCAGGAATGGCTCGCCACCAGCGAGGACCCGGAGGCATGCACGAGTGGCGGCTACTGGCACCATCAGCACCGGGAGAAAGCACACCCCGCCGCCTCCGATCACCGGTTCCAGAGCGAGCTTGTAAGCCACCTGGCCCGCGTCACCGGAGAGCGTCTTAGCTGAGCCTGATCCCGCACGGAACCGGCCAATGCGTGCGCGCGTTCTAGCTCAAGGTCGAGGCGTCGATGACGAAGCGGTAGCGCACGTCGGAGGCCAGGACGCGTTCGTAGGCGTCGTTGATCCTGTCCGCCGGGATGACCTCGACCTCGGCGCCGAGGCCGTGGTCGGCGCAGAAGTCGA
>JAODMS010000139.1 GCA_025464925.1 Arthrobacter sp. | reverse complement strand
ATAGGTATCCCCACGCCGCTCAGTCGATGGCCAATCTGAAAGCCCTCTAGACCATTTTCCGCATTGAAAAAGAGAGTTCACACGTGGCTAATATCAAGTCCCAGAAGAAGCGCATCCTGACCAACGAGAAGGCTCGCCAGCGCAACAACGCTGTCAAGTCCGAGCTGAAGACGGCCATCCGCGCCGTCAACACCGCTGTTGAGTCCACCGACAAGGAAGCTGCGGCTGCTGCACTGGTTTCTGCCGGCCGCAAGCTGGACAAGGCTGTCAGCAAGGGCGTTCTTCACCCGAACAACGCCGCAAACCGCAAGTCCGCGATCTCCAAAAAGGTCAACGCGCTCTAAGGTTTCCAGTTCACTGAACTGATGATTGTGGCCGGCACCCTTTGGGTGCCGGCCACTTCCAGTTAAGCGGAAGCGATCACCGGGCGTTGGCCCGCTGGCCGCAGGTCAGGGACGCCGGGCCGAGGAGGCAATCACTGTGACGGCGTGTTCCACGGCGTAGACCGGATCCCGGGAGAGGCCCTTAACTTGCGCGTCGGCCTCGGCGGTCACCTGGATGGAGCGGACGAGCCCGTCCGGGGTCCAGCGCCTGACCTCCCGTTGCGCCTGCTCCACGAGCCACGGCTGCATGCCCAACTGCTTGGCAATCTGGGACGACGACCCCTGCGCGCCGGCGACCTTTGCCAGGGCGCGCAGCTTCGACGCCAACGCTGCCACGATCGGAACCGGGTCCGCGCCGGTGGCGAGGGCATGGCGCAGGGTGGACAGCGCCAGGGGTGCGTTGCCGGCCATAGCAGCATCGGCGACCTTGAAGGCGGTGGCTTCCACCCGGCCGCCGTAGTACCGGTCCACCATGACGGAATCCACCCCCGTGGTGGCATCGGCGATCAGCTGGCTGCAGGCGGCCGCGAGCTCGGCCAGCTGAGCGCCGACGGCGTTGACCAGGGCCTGCACGGCGTCGGGATCGATGCGCCGGGACGCCGCCCTGAACTCCGCTGCCACAAACGCGACTTTGTCCGCGTCTTTCTTGAGCGGCTGGCAGTCAACCACTGGCCAGCCGGCGCCCTTGATGGCGTCCAGGAGCTTCTTGCCGCGTACTCCCCCGCCATGGCGGAGGACCAGCACAGCATCCGGCTCCGGCGCCGCCACGTACTTCAGGGCGTCGGCCAGGAAGGCGTCATTCATGGCCTCCAGCCCCTCCACCTCGATCAGCTTCTGCTCGCCGAAGAGGGACGGGCTGATGTTCATGGCCAGGGAGCCCGGCTCGTACCCGCCGGCGTTGAGCCGGGTGACTTCGACATCGGGCTCGGCTTCGCGGACCTGTGAACGGATGCGGTCCATGGCACGGGTGCCCAGATAGTCCTCCGGCCCGCCGACCAAAACCACTGCCGCCGGTGTCACATCACGCCAGGTGGCGATCTTCGTCGCCGAAGTCCGAGGGCGTTGGGTCTGGGCAGCAGCCACTTTTGGTTCCTCCGGGAAGTTCGTTTGCAGACTCTAAGCGTGCCACGGCCGCACCGGTCCACCAAGCCACGCAGGCCGCGTTCCCGCCCGGCAGGCCGGGCAGCCCGCCGGCCCTGGTTCCGCTCGAGGACGGCTACGGTCCTCGCGTGCGCCGCCACCGCCAGCTGCACGGCTGAGGCGGGGTGGAGTGCCAGGCAGATGGCCGCGAGGACGACGCCGGAGAACAGTGCCATCGTGGAGGCGCCAAAGACGCCTTCCGGCCACGGCAGGGCGGCTCCGGGGAGGGATGCGAACGACCGTGCGATACCGGCGACCGCGCCGGCGAAGACCGCAGCCACCGCCATCAGTGCATCGGCTACCACCGGGACCAGGGGCACCAAAGGCACGGCAGCGGTCCCGAGAAGCGTGACGGGCGGCACCAGCACGGCAGCTGCCACGTTCGCCGGCAGGGCGTAGGCGGAGAACTGGGGCTGCAACAACACGATCACCGGGCCGCAGAAAACCTGCGCGGACACGGGAACGGCAAGGCCGGCAGCCGCCCAGCGGGGCACCGCGGGCGGCAGCCAGTCCATGATGGCCCTTCCCGCCACGACGATGCCCAGCGTGGCGAGCACCGAGAGCAGGAATCCGAAGCTCGTGGACAGTCCAGGGTCCACCAACAGCAGGCCGATCACGGCAAGGCAGAGGAAGCTGAGGCCGCGCCCTGCCCGGCCGAAGGCAAGGGAGGCCAGGCCGATTGCGCCCATGAGGCCTGCCCGCAGCACGCTGGGGTCCGGGCCGACCATGAGCACGAACATTCCCAGTCCTGCCAGACAGACCCCTGCAGCTGCCGGCCGGGGAAGACGGACGCTGCGGGCTGCCAGCAGCAGCGATCCGAGGATCAGGCTGCAGTTTGCCCCGCTGACGGCTGTCAGATGGGTCATGCCGACAGTCTTCATGGCGCTGTCCAACTCGGCGTCGAGCGCACTGGTATCCCCGGTGACCATCCCCGGCAGGAGACCGCGGGCATCTCCGTCAAGCCGGGCCGCGGCGGCGGTGAAGCCCCGCCGGAGTTCGCCGGGCCCCTGCTGCCAGGCGGCAGGGGCGCGGATAATCAGCGGTGCAGCGGACGAGGCGGAAAGGATCCCGGCCTCGACCTGTCCTGCCTCCGGCGGCCTGAGCTTCCCCGGAACCCGGAGGCGCTGTCCCGGGACGGCGCCCTCCCAGTCCGAGCCTCCCATGACCAGCAGCCTTGCTTCGGCGGTGATCCGGCGGGCGTCCGAATACAACACCGCCAGCGTGACGGGAACCGCCCATCGATCAGCCAGCCCGGAAGTCCCGGGGGCTTTGAGCTGCCGCGGGGCACCCGCAACGTGCACTTCCGCGACGACGGCTGCGCGTGCATTGACGGCCGCCGCGACGGCACCGTCATGACGCTGGGATGCCGCGACGGACGCGTGGGCGCCCGCGGCGGCCGCGAGCAGCATCGCCACGGCCCCGGTCGCCAGGAAGCTCCGCGGAGCGGGCAGCCTGGCCCGGCCGGCGCCCCGCGCCCTGCCTCGCACCCCCACCGCGTGCAGGAGCAGCCCCGCGGCTGACATCAGGATCGCGCACAAAGCCGCCAGCGGGGCCGGACCGAGCCAGGTACCGGCGAGGGACGCAGCCCAGACGAGCAGCACCGGCGGCACCAGCCGGAGGTCCATGCGGCGCCGCGGTGTCTCCGGCCGGGCCGGAGCGGCACGGTCCGGCCGAATACGCGAGCGGAGATGGTCCCCGAGCCACCCGTAACATTCGGCCAGGCGGGCAGGGTTTCTCCGGTTTGCCGCCCAGTGACGCAGCGGCAACTCACCTCCGGGGCCAAGGGGCGGGCCACCGGACCCGGCATCGGCGGACCTGCGGGGGTCGCCCGGCAACGGGTGGTTGACGGCCGCGTCAACGTACCGCTGCCAGCGGCTGGGCTGTGCCATATCAGGCGCCGCCGTATCCGGTGCCTGCCGCGTAAGAGCGGCACCTCGTCAAAGCCGGCATTTCAGTTTCCCGTCCATGTCAGGCGGCCTTCCACGTCAGACACGGACCAGGGGAAGCAGGGTTTCGAGCAGCTTGGGGCCAACGCCGTCCACGGCGTCAAGCTCTTCTACCGCCTTGAACCGGCCATGCTGCTTCCGCCAGTCCACGATCCGCTGGGCAAGAACCGGCCCGACGCGCGGAAGCGTTCCCAGCTCTTCGACGCTGGCGGTGTTGAGGTCTATTTTCCCGCCGGCCGGGGCGGCGCCGTTGCCGTCCGTTCCGGCGCCAGCCGGTCCGGCGGTTTCCCCGGGAGGGGGCTCCGACAAGCCCGGATCGCCACGCGCCGGCACGAGGATCTTCTGACCGTCCTCCAGCACGGCGGCAAGGTTGAGCCGGTCCGGGTCCGTCGCCTCGGTGCTGCCGCCCGCGGCGGCGATGGCGTCATGGAGGCGGCTTCCCGCCGGCAGCTCCACTACTCCGGGTCTGGCGACGGCACCGGCAACATGGACGATGATCCTCCCAGCATCCGCTTCGGGGTCTCCGCCCGATGGTGGGGCCGGGTCTCCGGCATCCGTGCCGGGCTGATGGCTCCCGGCGGAGGACACCTCGCTGAGCGGAACCGCCTCCGGCGTGCCGGCGGCGACCTGCCACCAGAACCAGCCAACCAGCGCCGCGGCGAGGACTGCGAGCAAGACTGCCGCCCTGAGCCCGGTCCTGCCCCTCAGCCGCGTCGAAACCGGGCGCCTCCCGCCCAGCCTGGTTCCGTTGCTGCCGCCGGCAGCATCCCCCGGGGCGCTCCCGCGGCAGGCTCCGCCGCCATCCTGGAATGGATCAGAGGGCGCGGATGCCATGTCCGTAACCGGGATGGCCAGCAGTCCGGCCGGGCGGCCTGCGTGCTCCGCACCGGGCAAAGTTGCCGACCAGCGGTCCCGGGCGGCCCTGACACCTGCGGGGGCTTCAACTTCCGGGGTCCCGTGCGACATAGGAACCAGCGTAGGAAGGCTTGAGGTCTGCGGGCACCCGGTGCGGTGCGTATGTGGAAACACCCGGAGGGCTGCTATGCCCCGGTGGCACCGGCCTGAGTTCCACCGGCATCACCGGCATGTCGGCCGGCGGCCGCCGAGCCGCCGCCGAGCGGAGTGCTGCTCTCCCCGACGATCACTGCCAGCACGCCCAATCCGGCGTGGGCGGCCAGCACAGCCGGGAGCGCACTGATCTGGGCCGGCGGGCAAGCGGGCAAGAGCATTTCCAGCCGTGACGCGAGCTGTTCGGCCTCTGCCGGGTTGCCGAACTGATGGATAGCGAGGCGGGCCCGCCCGTGGGGCCGGGAGGACGCGTCCGCAGCGACGATTTCCTCCAGCCTGGCGACCGCCTTCGCCGCGGACCGGACCTTCTCCAGGGGAACGATCTTTCCGTCTTCGACCGCCAGAATGGGCTTGATGGAGAACATTGTGCCCCAGAGCGAGGCTGTCGCGCCGATCCTGCCGCCTCGCCGGAGCTGCTCGAGGCTCGGGACGTAGAAATACACCCTGGTGCGGGCCAGCCGCTCCTCGGCGAAGGCTCTGACGGCCGCAGCGGACCGGCCATCCGCCGCCGCGACGACGGCGCTCTGGACGCCCATGCCCTGGGCCATTCCCACGGTCCGCGAGTCCAGGACCTCCACCGGGATGCCGACACGGGCAGCGGCCAGGCGGGCGGAATCCGCGGTGCCGGAGAGCTCCCCGGAAATGTGTATCGACACCACGGACTCGAAGCCACGCCTCTGGGCCGCCAGATACGCCTGTTCAAGCTGCCCGGGCGAGGGACGTGAGGTCTTGACTGGCACGGCGGTGGCGAGGGCGACGGCGATCGTATCGGCGATGTCGTCTTCGCCTTCTCCGTAGATTTCAGCTCCCACCATGACCGGCATGGGAACCACCGTCAGCCGTCCATCGGCGATGCAGGCCCGCACCCAGTCGGCGGGCAGCGCGGCGGCGGAATCCGTGACCACGGCCGTCCGGACTGCCGCGGCAGGTGCCTGTTCCGAGACGGCTCCGGGCGCCGTGGCCTGGCGGAGCCGGATGAGGCGCTCCCTCAGCCACGGCCATCCATGCGGCTCGCGGTCGGGCACTACGCACCTCCTGCTGTCCGGTCAAGCTCTGTAGCCGGCCGCCGGGATGCACCGGCGGCCGGCGCCCGGCTACGCCGGGACGATGTTGACCAGTTTAGGTGCGCGGACGATGACGGTGCGGATGCCCCGGCCGTCGAGTGCCCGCTGGACGTTCCCGGATGCCAGCGCCAGCTCGCGCAACTCGTCCTCACTGATGTCCGGCGCAACCTCGAGCCGGTCACGCACCTTGCCCTGGACCTGGACAACGGCGGTGACCGTGTCCTGCACCAGAAGCGCCTCGTCGTGGCTGGGCCAGCCGGCGGTTGCTACCGAGGCAGGATGCCCCAGCACGTTCCACAGATCCTCGGCCGTGTACGGTGCGAACAGGCTCAGGATCACCGCGACTGCTTCCACCGCTTCCCGCACTGCCGGATCTGCCCCGCCTGCACCGCTGTCGATGGTCTTGCGGGTCGCGTTGACCAGCTCCATCAGTTTGGCGACAACCACGTTGAACTTGTTGGAGTCCAGCAGTGCTGCGGCATCGGCGATCGTGCGGTGGGTGACCGTGCGCAGGGCGCGGTCACCGGTGGTGACGTCGACCCCGGGCTCACTCGCGACATCCTGCCCCAGCCGCCAGGCCCGGGCCAGGAACTTCGCTGATCCCGACGGCGAGACGTCTGCCCAGTCGACGTCGTCCTCCGGCGGGGAGGCAAAGATCATGGTCAGGCGCACGGCGTCGACGCCGAACTTGTCCAGCTGCTCGCTCAGGTCGACACCGTTGCCCAGCGACTTGCTCATGGCCTTGCCGCCGTTGAGGACCTGGCCCTGGTTCAGCAAGGCGCTGAAGGGCTCGTCGGCGTCGATCATGCCCAGGTCGTGGATGACCTTGGTAAAGAACCGTGCGTAGAGAAGGTGCAGGATGGCATGCTCGACGCCGCCAACGTACTGACCCACCGGCATCCAGTCGTTGATCTTCTCGGGATCGAACGGACCCTCGGTGTACTGCGGAGAAACGAAGCGCAGGAAGTACCAGGAGGAATCAACGAAGGTGTCCATCGTGTCGGTATCCCGCTTGGCCGGGCCATGGCAGTTGGGGCATGCGACGTTGACCCAGCCTTCGACGGCAGCCAGCGGGGACGTGCCCTTCGGCGACAGGTCTTCGCCGCGCAGGTGGGCCGGCAAGGTGACGGGCAGCTGCTCATCGGGGACGGGAACTTCGCCGCAGCTCGGGCAGTGGATGATCGGGATGGGAGTGCCCCAGAAACGCTGCCGGCTCAGCAGCCAGTCCCGCAGGCGGTAGTTCACGAATTTCTCGCCCGTGCCCTGCCGTTTCAGGATCTCAATGGCAGCCGGGATCGCCTCGGCCTTGGGCAGGCCGTCCAGCTCGCCGGAGTTGATGAGGATCCCCTCCCCGGTGGTGGCCGTGCCGGTGGCAGCGGGGTCTTCCTCGCCGGTGTCCAGCACCGCCCGGACCGGCAGACCGAAGGTGCGGGCGAAGTCGAGGTCGCGCTGGTCATGGGCCGGAACGGCCATGATGGCGCCGGTGCCGTAATCTGCCAGCACGTAGTCGGCGGCCCAGACGGGCAGCTTCTCGCCGTTCAGCGGATTGGTCGCGTAGCGGCCGGTGAAGACGCCGGTCTTCTCCCGCTCGGTGGACTGGCGTTCGATTTCGGTCAGCGCCTTGACGCGCTCGCGGTACGCGTCCAGGGCTGCGGCGTGCTCGTCCGTGACCAGCTCGACGGCCAGTGGCGCATCGGCCGCCACGACGAAGAACGTGGCCCCGTAGAGGGTGTCCGGGCGGGTGGAGAACACCGTGACGTCCTTGGCGGGCTTGCCGCCGTCGGCCTCGATGACGAAGCGGACGTGGGCGCCTTCGGAACGGCCGATCCAGTTCTTCTGCATCGCCAGGACGCGCTCGGGCCAATGGCCGCGCAACTCATCCATGTCTTCCAGCAGCCGGTCGGCGTATTCGGTGATCTTGAAGTACCACTGGTTCAGTGACTTCTTTGTCACCGGGGTGCCGCAACGCTCGCACGCTCCGTTGACGACCTGTTCGTTGGCCAGCACTGTCTGGTCCTTGGGGCACCAGTTCACCGGCGAATCCTTACGGTACGCCAGACCGCGCTCGTAGAAACGCTTGAACAGCCACTGGGTCCAGCGGTAGTACTCCGGATCGGACGTGTGTATGCGGCGGGACCAGTCGGCTGAAATGGCGTAGCGCTTGAACGAGGCCGCCTGGGTCTCGATGTTGGCGTAGGTCCACTCGCTGGGGTGCGCGTTGCGCTGAATGGCGGCATTCTCGGCCGGCAGCCCGAAGGAATCCCAGCCGATCGGGTGCAGTACGTCATAGCCCTGCTGGCGCAGATAGCGCGCGACGACATCACCCATGGCAAACGCTTCGGCGTGGCCCATGTGAAGGTCCCCGGACGGGTACGGGAACATGTCCAGCACGTCGCGGCGTTCCTTCGACCCGTCATCGACCGGCGTGAAGACCTTCAGGTCTTCCCAGACCTGCGGCCATTTGGCTTCCATCGCCGCAAAACTGTAGGCGCCCTCTTGGGGTGCCTCCGTCGCGGCGGCTGCTGTTCCGGTCTCTGTCTCCGGCTGAACGCTCACTGCTGGCCTCTTCTGTTCTGTCAAGCCTATGTACCGTCAAGTCTCTACTGTCAAGGCTACTTGTTCTGCCCTGACCCCTTTGTCCGCTGCTGCCGTCCCGAAGGGGCCCAGACACACAAAAGCCCCTCGACATGGAGGGGCTGCCGCTCGGCAATCCGAGTTCTTCGGGATACCGGGCGGCTAGCTAAGCAGAAAGACGGCACGCATAGTTCTACTTTAGCGTCTCCGCTGCTTGGCGGTGAACCGGCCATGAAAGGACGCACGCGCCGCACCCGCTACAGGGGGCCCGGCCTGCACCGGGGTGGTGGCCGCGGCGCTGGCTGCAGCCGGAAGTGTCAGGCGCGGAGGCTGCACGTTGCGGGTGCCATACCGAAAAACCTCCATGTCCGAATTGACCTGGTCGGCCGCGGATATGCGATGCACCTCATAAACCGCGAAGGAACCCCAAATTGTTACAAAAAACCCGGCCGGAAAAACCGCGTATTTGCTTCGAAATCATACACAACCGACGCAGGTATTAAATCCCGGGTCTTAGGTATAGGCCTACCCGAACCGAGTAGCGGCCCGGCCGAGTGTAAGTGATGGCCAGAAGTCCACGAGTAGAGCTTCTTAACACCTCTGCGGTGGCACTCTTGGCGCGACCCGCGGGGGAATAACCGGGCAGAAACAACATATAAGAATACGAAATATAACCGCTTGCTAAACAGACCAAACAGGCCCACTATTTGCTCATAGATCTCGTGGGGGGATTCGCAATGGTCTCGGGTTGAGGAGCCTGACATGTATCAGTTGCGTGGTTCGTCTGGGACACAATTCATAAATCCGATAAATCTGACCGGGCGCGGCTGCGTCCCCGGCAGCCCGGAAGAAGCCTAGCCATGTTTGGCTGGATTACCCGCTTCAGTATGCAGTTCCGTATTCTGGTTCTCGCCCTTGCGGCCGGGCTCATTGCCTTTGGTGTCGTGAACGTCCCTCGCATGGCCGTGGACACCATGCCTGAGTTCGCCCCCGCACAGGTCGAGGTCCAGACCGAGGCCCTGGGTCTCTCCGCTGTCGAAGTCGAACAGCTCATCACCGCCCCCATGGAAGCCGACCTCCTGAATGGAGTGGCGTGGCTCGACGAGATCCGCTCCAAGTCCGTTGCCGGACTGTCGTCCATCGAACTTGTCTTCGAGCCGGGCACGGACCTGCTGCGGGCCCGCCAATTGGTGGCGGAACGGATGACGCAGGCGCACGCTCTGCCCAACGTCTCGTCTCCGCCGCTCATCATGCAACCGATGTCCTCCACCAGCCGTGTGCTGATGGTCCGGTTGAACTCCAAGCAGCTCTCGGGCATCGAGATGTCCGTGTTGGCGCGGTGGAAGATCAAGCCGCGGCTGGTCGGCATTGCAGGGGTGGCGAATGTGTCCATCTGGGGCCAGCGTGAACAGCAGCTGCAGGTTGAGGTCACTCCCACCCAGCTACGCGACCGGGGGATCACCCTGGAGCAAATCATCAAGACCACCGGCAACGCCGTCTGGGTCTCGCCGTTGAGCTTCCTTGAGGCCTCGACCCCGGGCACCGGCGGTTTCGTTGAGTCTCCCAGCCAGCGTTTGGGCATCCAGCACGTCCTTCCGATCCGCACCCCTGCGGATCTGGCCAAAGTAAGTGTGGAGGAGGCGCCCCAGCCGATGCTGCTGGGCGATATCGCCCAGGTCAAGGAAGGCCATCAGCCCCTGATCGGCGACGCCGTCGTCGGCCAGGATGCGGGCCTGATGCTGGTTGTTGAAAAGTTCCCGGGAACCAGCACCGTGCAGGTCACCCAGGATATTGAAGCAGCCCTGAAGGACATGGAACCCGGGCTCACCGGCGTCGAGATCGACACCAGCGTGTTCCGTCCCGCCACCGCCGTTCAGGACACCGTAAACGGTCTGAGCGTGGCACTGCTGATCAGCCTGTTGATCGCCGTGGCGCTCTTCTGGCTGCTCTTCCGTTCCTGGCGGATCGCAGTGATCGCCCTCGTGGCCCTCACGACCACCGTCATGACGGCGGCGGTAGTGCTGTTCGCACAAAACGCCTCGCTCAACATCACGGTTCTGCTTGGCATTCTGCTCGGCGTTTCCGTGATCGTGGGCGACATAGTGGAGGACGTCCAGGCACAGCGCCGCCGGCCCCTGATCACTGTGGCTACGGAGACCGATGTTACCCTCAGGTCCCGTATCACCAACGTGGTCCGCGGGATCCGCACGCCGCTCTTCCATGCCTCACTCATCATGCTCGTCGCTCTCCTTCCGACGCTGTTTGTGAGCGGCGTCGGCGGCTCCTTCTTCCAGCCGCTTTTCTGGTCCCTGGCGCTGGCTCTTGCGGCCGGACTGCTCGTCGGCCTCTCCGTGACGCCGGTACTGGCACAAATGCTGCTGCCCCGGGACATTGCAACCCGGCCGGAGTCTGCTGCCGCCGGACGTGCGCGTGCCTCCTACGGCCGGGCACTGGATGGCGCCCGGTCCCGCCGGGCCCTCAGCCTGGTCGCGGTTGCCGTCATCGGAGCGCTGGGCCTCGCCGCCGGATCGCAACTGTTCGCCAACCGGCCTCTCGTTCCCACCCTGCCGGACAGGACCCTGCTGGTTCAGTGGGATACCGCAGCCGGTACGTCCACTGACGAGGTCCGCCGGGTCGCATCCAAGGCCTCAGATGAGTTGCGGGCACTGCCGGGCGTCACCGGCGTTGGCGGCCATATCGGCCGTGCCATCACCTCAGACCAGATTGTCGGAAACAATTCAGCCGAACTCTGGGTGTCGGTAGCCGCCGATGCCGACTTCCGTGGGACCGAGCAGGCAGTCCGGGACGTGGTCCAGGGCTACCCCGGTATCTCGCATAACGTCTCGAACTACTCGCAGCAGGAGGTCGGCGATATGCGCAACAACATGGAGCCGGGCTTTGCGGTCCGGGTCTACGGCACCGAGATGCCGATCCTGCGCGAAAAGGCCGAAGAGGTCCGTAAAGCACTGGCGAACATCAACGGCGTGCAGAACCCGACCATCAACGCCGCGACCATGACTCCGATCGTTGAGGTCGAGGTCAACCTCGAGGCAGCACAAAAGGTCGGCATCAAGCCCGGCGACGCCAGGCGCGCCGCTGCCACGCTGATGCAGGGCGTCATCGTCGGCAACCTCTTCGAACAGCAGAAGGTGTTCGAAGTCGTAGTGCGCGGGGCGCTTAACGTCAGGGATGACCTGACCAGCATCCGGGAACTGCTCCTCGACACCCCCAACGGCGGCCACGTCCAGCTCGGCGAGATCGCCGCAGTCCGGATGGTCCCCAACGAAGTAGTCATCGAGCACGATGCCACCTCGCGGCGGATCGACGTCGTAGCCGACGTCAGCGGACGGCCCCTGGCCGACGTCCAGCGCGATATTGAAGCGGCAATAACGCAAATTCAGTTCCCGCTTGAATACCACGCGGAGATTCCCGCGAAGTACAGCGAACTGCGCGCAGCCGACGCTGTGGTGCTCTGGCTTGGAGCGGCCGCCCTTGTGGGCATACTGCTTCTGCTCCAGACCGCAGTGCGGAGCTGGAAGCTGGCCCTCGCCGTCTTCCTGGCACTGCCGGCGGCGCTTGCCGGCGGGGCCGTCGCCGCGTGGATCGGTGCGGCGTCGCTCTCCTGGCTCTCATTGACCGCCTTTGCTGCGGTGCTGGCCATCGCTGCACGCAACGCGGTTCTGCTGTCAGCCCGGGCGGATGAGCTCTGGCGCGCCGCGCCGCACACATCCCGTGCCGAGGTCGTTCTGACGGCGGCCCGGGAGCGGGTCTCGCCGGTCCTCAAGTCAGCCCTCATCACAGTTCTGGTCCTGATACCGCCGGTGCTACTTGGAGGAACCGTCGGCCAGGCCTTGATCGCCCCGATGCTGCTGATCATTGCGGGCGGCCTCGTAACCACGACGCTTGCGGCGCTGTTGGTGTTCCCTCTCCTGACCCTGTGGTTCGGTCCCCGCACCGCACCCGAAGAGTGGTCCGAAGTCTACGAATCGGAAATCCCCGTTACGCCCGTTATGCAGGAAAAGGTGGAAGCAAAATGACCAGCCAAAAGCCCCAACGGCGCCTGCCCCTGGCGGCCGCTGTCTGTGCAGCCCTCGTGTTCTCCCTTCCGGCCTGCGCGCAGACCGCTGCGGTGACTCCGGTTTCTGCGGTGGGCAATCAGCCCGCCACCGTCGAAAAGAATGCCAGCACCGGCATCGCCAAGCTGACAGTGACCGACCGCGCTATGGAACGCCTGGATCTGAAGACCGATACCGTGAAGCCCGGTCCCTCCGGCACGGGCATCGTCCTGCCTTACGCCGCCTTGATGTATGACGCCAACGGAAAGACCTGGGTGTACACCAGCCCTTCCCCGAAGGTATTCCAGCGGCATGAAGTCACCGTCTCCAGGGTGGAAGGCGGCATTGTCACTGCGACTGCGGGGCCCCCGGTGGGGACCGCAGTCGTCACGGTAGGCGCGGCTGAACTGTTCGGCGCCGAATTCAACACAGGCAAATGACATGCGCCGGATAGTCGCAGCCAGCCTGAGGTTCAGATCAATCATCATCGCGATGGCGGCGGCGCTGATGATCGTGGGCGGCGCTCAACTCAGCAGTGCCTCGGTGGATGTGTTCCCCGAGTTTGCGCCGCCTAAGGTCGAGGTCCAGACAGCCTGCCTGGGACTCACTGCCGCTGAAGTCGAAGAACTGGTCTCAGTTCCCTTGGAAGAGGCCTTCAACGGCATCGACGGCCTCCACCATATGCGGTCGAAGTCGGTCCCGCAGCTCTCGTCGATCGTCATGGAATTCGAGAACGGCACGGATCTGCTCACGGCCAGGCAACTGGTGTCAGAGCGGATGGCGGGGGTGATCCCCACCCTGCCCACCTGGGCGGCGCCGCCGCTGATGCTGCAGCCGCTGTCCTCGACCAGCCGTGTCATGAAGATCGGGCTGTCCTCGGACACCCGGTCCCTGATCGAGATGTCGATGATCTCGTATTGGAACATCAGGGCTCATCTGCTCCGGGTTCCGGGGGTGGCCAATGTGGCCATCTGGGGCGAACGCCTCCAGATGCTTCAGGTGCAGGTTGATCCTGCCAAGCTGGCGGCGAACGATGTAACGCTGGAAACGGTGATGACCTCCACTGGTGACGCTCTCGATGCGGGGCTGCTGCAGTATTCCCCCGGTGCCATCATCGGAACCGGCGGAGCTGTCGATACGCCCAGCCAGACCATGGGCATCCGGCACGTCCAGCCCATCACATCGCCGGAACAGCTGGCGAAGGTGGCGGTGGCGGACCGGGAGGGCCAGGCCCCGCTCCAGCTCTCCGACGTCGCCAACGTCGTGGAAGACCATCAGCAGCTGATCGGTGACGCGGTCATCAACGGCGGCCCCGGACTCATGCTGATCGTCGAGAAGCTCCCCTGGGGCAACACGCTCGAAGTGACGCGTGGGGTCGAAGAGGCGATGAAGCAACTCGAGCCCGGCCTTACCGGGATCGCTGTGGACACCGCTATCTTCCGGCCGGCGACCTTTATTGAGGAATCCCTGGGCAACCTGGGCGTGGCTCTGTTGCTCGGATGCCTTTTGGTCATCCTGGTCCTGAGCGTCTTCCTCTTCCAGTGGCGGACTGCCCTGGTCAGCGTGACGGCCATCCCATTGTCACTCATGGCCGCGGCCCTCGTGTTGTATTGGACCGGAGGCACGATAAACACGATGGTGCTTGCGGGGTTGGTGATTGCCGTCGGGGTGGTCGTGGACGATGCCATCATCGACGTCGAAAACATCGTTCGACGGCTCCGGCAGCACCGGGCAAATGGCGGTACCGAAAGCACGGCCAGGGTGGTGGTCAACGCCTCGCTCGAGGTCCGCGGACCGATTGTGTATGCCACCCTGATCATCGTCGCTGCCACGGTGCCGATCTTCTTCCTGGACGGGCTGACCGGGGCGTTCTTCCGGCCCCTGGCCACGTCCTACACCCTCGCGGTGATGGCATCCATGTTCGTGGCGCTCACGGTCACCCCGGCGATGGCATACATCTTCCTCCGGAACGCCAAACTGGAGGATCGCGACCCGCCGGTCGTCAGGGTGCTGAAACGCTGGTACGCCAACGTGCTCCGCCCCATCATCCGCCGACCCGTTCCGGGGTACCTTGCCCTGGGTGCTTTTGGCGTCGTCGGCATTGTGGCGGCCCCACTGCTGGGCCAATCGCTGCTGCCGTCCTTCAAGGAACGGGACTTCCTGATGCACTGGCTCACGCAGCCCGGCACATCCAACTCGGAGGAAGTCCGCGTCAGCGAGCTGGCCTGCCGGGAACTCATGACGATTCCGGGGGTGAACAATTGCGGGGCGCACACCGGGCAGGCATTCAACGCCGATGAGGTGGTGGGCGTCTACTTCGGTGAAAACTGGATCAGCGTCGACCCCGCGGTGGACTACGACAAGACGTTGGCCGCCGTTCAGGAAGTGGTCGACGGCTACCCCGGCATCGTCCGGGACGTCCAGACCTACCTCAAGGAGCGCATCCGCGAGGTCCTGACAGGCACTGGTTACGCCGTCGTCATCCGTGTGTACGGTGACGATCTCGATACGTTGCGCAAGGAGGCTGAAAAACTCAAGACCATCCTGGGCGGCATCGAGGGAGCAGTGGGTGCGAAGGTCGCTCTCCAGGCCAACATTCCGCAGATCAACGTGGAAGTGAACCTGGACGCCGCCAACCGCTACGGGCTGAAGCCGGGTGACGTACGGCGCGCCGCAGCCACCCTGGTTGCCGGCGAAGAAGTGGGCGACATCTACCGGGACGGCAAGGCCTACGATGTCCAGGTGTGGAGCCCGCCGGAAATCCGGACTAGCGTCACGAGCATCGAGAACCTCCCGCTCGATACGCCGAGGGGGCAGAAGATCCGGTTGGCCGATGTGGCCACCATCTCGGTCAAGCCCACGCCGAACGTAATTGAGCGTTCGGAGGGGTCCCGGCGCATCGACGTCAGCGCCAACGTCAAGGAAGGCGATCTGGCGAAGGTTGTCGAGAAATTGGAGTCCGAGATGAAGTCGGTCGAGTTCCCGGTCGGCTACGAAGCAGTTGTGCTCGGCGAATATGCAGAGCGCCAGGCCGCCTCCCAGCGGCTCCTGAGCTACTCGATCGGCGCGGTCATCGTGGTCTTCTTGTTGCTCCAGGCGGCGTTCCGTAGTTGGCGGCTCGCGATTCTGGCCATCCTGACGCTGCCGGTCGCCCTCGTGGGCGGTATTATCGCCGCGCACATGAGCGGCGGCATCCTCTCCCTCGGGTCGCTGGTCGGCTTCCTGACACTGATGGGCATCGCGGCCCGCAACGGCATCCTGCTCATCAATCACTGCCAGCACCTGGAACAGTTCGAGGGTATGCCCTTCGGCCGGGACCTGGTGCTGCGCGGAGCTGCTGAGCGGTTGTCCCCGATCCTGATGACAACCCTGGCTACCGCCTTGGCCCTCGTTCCCCTGGTGATCATGGGCAATATTCCGGGTCATGAGATTGAACACCCGATGGCGGTGGTGATTCTGGGCGGGCTCGTCACGTCGACGCTGGTCAACCTGTTCATCGTCCCCTCGCTGTACCTGCGGTTTGCCAAGAAGGGTCCCGCACGTCAGCGCGGGCCCCGTCAGCCCGAACCGGTCGCAGTTGTCTAGCCGCTGTCAACCGCCACCAGGAGAGGCTGCACCGATGCCGAAGCGAAGCATGCGGTTCACGGCGTACGGTTCGGCCGTCCTCCTGGTGTTGGGCACGCTGACGGTGACGACGGCCGCCGCGGCGGCGGCGGCTCCCAAAGCCCAAGACCTCTGCGGACCAGGCACGGCGATCAGTTTAGACCGCTCGGCATTCCCGTCGAGTCCGGAGATTGAGAACAAGTGGTTCCCGCTTGAGCCCGGAACGCAGTTCACCACGACCGGCAAAGTGGTCTCCAAGACGGAAGGCACGACCAAGCGCACGGTCGTCTCCACGGTGACCGGGCTGACCAAGAAGATCGACGGGGTCAACACCCTGGTGGTGTGGGACCGGGACTTCACCGACGGTGAGCTCGCGGAATCAGAACTTGCGTTCTTCGCCGAGACAAAGAAAGGAACCGTATGGCTGTTCGGCGAATATCCCGAAGAGTATGAAAACGGGAAGCTGGTAGGCGCGCCGAGCACCTTCATCAGTGGAATCGACAAGGCCCAGGCCGGAATCGCCATGCTGGACCACCCCCGCCCGGGGACCCCCGCTTATCCCCAGGCCTACGCACCCAGCGTGGGCTTCCTGGACTGCGCGAGGGTCCTGGACAACGATGAACGCGTCTACGTCCCAGCGGGTTGCTACCACAATGTGGTGGAGATCGATGAATCCAATCCGCTGGAGTCGGAAAAAGTTGCCGGCCACCAGCGGAAGTTCTACTCGAAAATGACCGGCCTGGTCCAGGTCAAGCCAAAGGGCGGGCAGGACCAAGAGTTCCTGAACCTCGTCAAGATCAAGAAACTCAGTGACTCGGAGCTGAAGAGCATCAACGCGCAGGCGTTGGCGCTGGACAGCCGGGGCTACACCGTCAGCAAGGACGTCTACGCCAAGACGCCGCACGCGGTCATGGCAAAGTCCTCGAGC
Source organism: Arthrobacter sp. (assembly GCA_025464925.1). Next base: position 13,727 of record JAODMS010000139.1, on the reverse strand, counting down.
CACAGTGGCCGGTCTCCGCGCGGCCGCTGGTAGGCGGGGAAGCGCCAAAAAGCGCACAACACAAGAGCTCCGGCCGGGTTTCCCGGCCGGAGCTCTTGTGTGCTGAACTGCTTTACTTCACGTCCTCATCGACCCAGTCCATGGACTTGGTGACGGCCTTCTTCCAGAGCCGCATCTGGCGCTCGCGTTCGGCCTGATCCAGCTGCGGTTCCCAGCGCTTGTCCTCGGACCAGTTGGCCGAGCACTCGTCAAGGTCCTTCCAGAAGCCCACAGCCAGGCCGGCCGCGTAGGCAGCGCCCAGCGCGGTCGTCTCGACGACCTTCGGCCGGATCACCGGGACCCCGAGGATGTCCGCCTGGAACTGCATCAGCCTGTCGTTGGCAACCATGCCGCCGTCGACCTTCAGCTCCGTCAGAGGCACGCCGGAGTCTGCGTTGACGGCGTCGAGCACCTCGCGGGTCTGGAAGGCAGTGGCCTCCAGCGCCGCACGCGCGATGTGCCCCTTGTTCACGAAGCGCGTCAGCCCGACGATCGCGCCGCGGGCATCGGAACGCCAGTACGGGGCGAACAGGCCGGAAAACGCCGGAACAATATACACGCCGCCGTTGTCCTCGACGGAAGCCGCCAGGGCCTCCACCTCCGGGGCGCTGCGGATCAATCCAAGGTTGTCGCGCAGCCACTGGATCAGGGCGCCGGTCACTGCGATCGAGCCCTCCAGCGCGTAGTGCGGCGCCGCGTCGCCGAGCTTATAGCCCACGGTGGTCAGCAGGCCGTTCTTGGAGTGGACGATGTCCTCGCCCGTGTTGAAGATGAGGAAGCAGCCCGTGCCGTAGGTGTTCTTGGCTTCGCCGGCCTCGAACGCCGCCTGGCCGAATGTCGCCGCCTGCTGGTCCCCCAGGATGCCGGCAACAGGAACTTCGCGCAGCAGCTGGGAGGTGTGCACCGTGCCGTAGACCTCGGAGGATGACTTGATGGCCGGCATCATGGAGGCCGGAACACCGAAGGCAGCCAGGATCTCCGGATCCCAGGCCAGGGTCTCCAGATCCATGAACATCGTCCGTGACGCGTTGGTCACGTCGGTGACGTGCACGCCGCCGTCCGTTCCGCCGGTCAGGTTCCAGAGCACCCAGCAGTCGGTGTTTCCGAACACCAGGTCGCCGGCTTCCGCCTTGGCCCGAGCACCCTCGACGTTGTCCAGGATCCACTTGATCTTGGTGCCGGAGAAGTAGGTCGCCAGCGGCAGGCCCACCTTCTGCTTGAAGCGTTCCACTCCCCCGTCCTTCGCCAACTCATCCACGATCGGCTGGGTGCGGGTGTCCTGCCACACGATCGCGTTGTAGACCGGCTGGCCTGTCGTCTTGTCCCAGACAACAGCGGTTTCACGCTGGTTGGTGATGCCCACGGCAGCGATGTCGTGGCGGGTCAGGTTCGCCTTGGACAACGCTGAGCCGATCACCTCTCGGGTGTTGTTCCAGATCTCGGCGGGGTCGTGCTCCACCCAGCCGGCCTGCGGGAAGATCTGTTCGTGCTCCATCTGGCCGGAGGAGACGATGTTGCCGCCGTGGTCGAACACGATGGCGCGCGTGCTGGTGGTGCCCTGGTCGATGGCAATTACGTACTGGTTCATGTTATTGACGTCCTTGTCTATGTAACGTGGCGGTTGGAATGGTGCTTGCTGCTGGGGCGACTACGCGGCCGCGGTGGCAATGATCGGCACGATCAGGGCCACCGCGCCGGCGAGTGCGCCACCGACCAGCGGACCCACGACCGGAATCCAGGAGTAGCTCCAGTCGCTGGGGCCCTTGCCCTTGATGGGCAGCAGCGCGTGGGCGATGCGGGGCCCGAGGTCACGGGCGGGGTTGATGGCGTAGCCAGTGGGGCCGCCGAGCGAAACGCCGATACCGACCACCAGCAGCGCAACAGCCAGCGGGCCCAGTCCGGAAGGCGTCCCGCCGAAGGTCAGGATGACGAAGACGAGGACAAAGGTGCCGATGACCTCGGTGACCAGGTTCCACGGCGTGGAGCGGATGGCCGGCCCGGTGGAGAAGACACCCAGCTTGTTGGCCGGCTCAGGCTCGACGTCAAAGTGCTGCTTGTGGGCCAGCCACATCACCACCGCCCCGAGGAAGGCTCCCAGCATTTCCCCTCCGAAGTAGGTCAGGGTCGACGCGACGTCGACCCTGACTCCGGGAGCATACTCCGCCTTGCCGTTGACCAGCAGCCCCAGGGTGACAGCGGGATTCAGGTGCGCACCGGACCGGGCGGCAACGTAGACGCCCGCGAAAACGGCAATGCCCCATCCCCACGTGACCATCAGGAACCCGCCGCCATTGCCCTTGGTGCCTTTAAGCGCAACGTTCGCCACAACGCCGCAACCCAACAGGGTCAGCATTGCAGTACCGAACACTTCGGACAGGAAAACAATTCCAAGAGACATCTTTGACTCCTCTATTTTCTGTTGTCAGCCCTTCCCGTGTTTGAAAGGCCGTTGGGCCGGCACCGTGTTGGCGCTGCCGGCCAGCGACTGCGCCGGCCGCCGGGGCGGACCGCGCGGTCCTTGCGCCCGGGCTTCCCCGCCCGGGAACGCAAAGTCTTGTCAGGAGACCAGGCTGTGGACCCGGACGCCGTGGAATCGCTTGAGCACCTCCTGGGCATGGCTGATCTCGAAGGCCCGCGTTGCGGCATCCCAGCCCAGCGGGCCGGCCAGGATCCCCGCCACCTCATTCAGCAGCTCGCCGGTCACGAGGCCCCGGAAGGCCAGGGACGTGCGGCGGATCAGGACGTCGGCCAGGTGCCCGATCTGCTCGTTCTGCGCCATGAACTCCAGTTCGCGGACGCTGAGTTCGCGGGTGGAGTGCAAGAGCCGGTCCGGAGCCCGGTCCAGGAAGGCGATGACTTCCTCGGCGCGCGTCCCGTACCGGGTCAGCAGCCCGCCGACGCGGCTGGCGTCGCGGCCGGCGGACAGGTGCGCCTTGATCCACCGCTGGACGCCGTCCTCGCTGTCGGGAAAGCCGGCGCCGCCGCCGATGGGGAGCTTCGCCGTCGAGACCTTCCGTTCCATCCCGAGCTCGGTGAGGACGTCATTGCTGAGGTGCTCCGCGAGGGCCCGGAAGGTTGTCCACTTGCCGCCCACGAGGCTGAGCACGACGGCGCCGCCGCCGGCTTCCCCTCTTGCCGCCGGTGCTTTTGCTGTTGCCCGGGCGGCGGACCCGCGGCGTTCGATCCGGTAGTCCCGGCTGACGAATCCGGGCTGCGTGGCGTCGTGCCTCGGAAGAGGGCGGACGCCGGAGAAGGTGTAGACAATTTGCCCGCGGTCCACGGCCAGATCCGGGAACACGTGGCCGATCAAGTCGAAGAAGTAGTCGATCTCGGCCTCGGTGCAGACGGCATCCGCCGCCATGTCGGCGTCGACGTCGGTGGTGCCCACGAGGACACGGTCACCCATCGGGTAGATCAGCACGATCCGGCCGTCTGTGTGCTCGAAGAAGATCTCGCGGCCGTTGCAGGCCGCCAGCAGCTCCGGATGGTCCAGCACGATGTGCGAGCCCTTGGTACCGCCCATGAACGCGGAGGCCGCGCCCATGGCTTCGTTGGTCAGGTCGACCCAGGCGCCGGTGGTGTTCACGATGACGTCGGCGGTGAAATCGAAGACCTCGCCGGTGAGTTCGTCCCGGAGCTGGACGGTACTTCCGGTTCCGGCGCTTCCGGTTTCGCAGCTGCCGGCGCCTGCCGCGCCCTTCATGGACAGGAGCGAGACGTAGTTGCTGGCCCGGGCTGTCAGGTCTTTCCCCGCGCCGGCCTTTTCGCCGTCCTGCAGCACATCGAGGGTCAGGCGCTCCGGGTTGTGGACCGAGGCGTCAAAGTACGTCGCGGTGTACTTGATATCCGGGTGCAGCCGGGGCAGTTCGGCAAGCGCACGCTTGCGGCCGCGGAACTGGTGCCGCGGCACGGTGCCCCCGTCACGGGAAAAAAAGTCATAGATGCTCAGGCCGAGCTTGATCAGGAAAGCCCCGCGCTCCGTGGGCGTCCCCTGCTGCTTGTGGGTCAGGAAGCGCAGGGGTGCGGCGAGGACGCCGGAAAAGGTGCTGAAGATGGGAATGGTGGTCTGCAGCGGCTTTACGTAATGCGGAGCGATGCGCAGGAGCCGGTTGCGCTCGACCACGGACTCCTGGACAAGGCGGAACTCGCCGTTTTCGAGGTAACGGATGCCGCCATGGATCATGTGTGAGGAGGCGCCGCTGGCGCCCTGGCAGTAGTCGCCGCGCTCCACGAGCGCCACGTCCACACCCTGCAGTGCCAGGTCCCGGAAAGTGCCCACTCCGTTGATGCCGCCGCCGATGACCAGCACCTGGGCGTGCCGCCGTGTCCGCAGCTTCTGCACGGATGCGCGCTCGCTGGCGGAACTCGGTCTAAGCGGTGAAGCCTTCTGTCCCAAAACTGCTCCCTGGGTTAGGTCCTGTGCGGCGCGCCACGGGCGCGGCGCCGTTCAACACTATTCTTTGGAGTAATGGAAAATGGAGTCAAGCTCTATGCACAAACGTGCAGAACGGAAATGGAATGACGCCTTCACGGCACTCCGACGCCTTGAGGGCGGCCCAGCTGTATGACCTGCAGGACCTGACCATGGATGCGATCGCCCGGGAACTCCGGACCTCCCGATCGACCGTTTCGCGGCTGTTGTCGGCGGCACGCGAATCCGGGCTGGTGCAGATCCAGATCCGCAGCCCGCTGGACACCGGACCCGAACTTGAAGGCATGATCCGGGCCGAATACAAGGTGGATGTGCACGTCGTTCCTGTGGTGGACACCCTCAACGAGGCGGAAACACTGGACCGCGTGGCGATGCAGGCTGCCCGCACGATCGGCCCGCTGGTGGATTCGAACGCCATCATCGGAGTGGCCTGGGGCTCCACCCTGAGCGCGGTCAGCCGGCACCTGACCCGGAAGATCACCCATGACAGCGTCATTGTCCAGCTCAACGGCGCGGGCAACATGCAAACCACGGGCATCACCTACGCCTCGGACATCATGCGGCGCTTCGGCAGCGCGTACGGGGCGCGGGTGGAGCAATTCCCCGTACCGGCGTTCTTTGATCACGCCGCGACCAAAACGGCCATGTGGAATGAGCGCAGTGTTCAGCGCATCCTGGAACTGCAGGCCCGCATGAGCATCGCCATTTTCGGCGTGGGATCCGTCTACGCCGACTACCCCAGCCACGTGTACGCGGGCGGCTACCTCGACGAAGACGACCTGAACCTCTTGGCCACCTCCGACGTCGTGGGAGACGTCGCCACCGTCTTCTTCCGGGCCGACGGCTCCTCGGACGGGATCACGCTGAACGAACGCTCCACCGGGCCGGACCTGGCGCAGCTCCGCCACGTCCGGCGCCGCATCTGCGTGGTTTCCGGCGCCTCCAAGATCAACGGGCTACGCGGCGCGCTCGCGGCGGGCCTGGCCACCGACCTGATTCTCGACGAGGCCAGCGCCCGCCGGCTGGTCAGGTTCGAAGGCCTGTCCTGAACGGCCTGTCCCCGAGGCGGCTGGCCACGGAGTCGGTAGAGTCAGTGTTATGAAACCCTCACCGCGTCTCGGCCTTAACAACGGCGTGCTGATTGACCAGCTGGGCTTCGGGCTCTACAAGGTCCCGCCGGCGGACACTGCCGGGCTCGTGACGATGGCCATCGAAGCCGGCTACCGGCACGTGGACACCGCGGCAATGTACGGCAATGAGACGGGCGTCGGCCGGGGCATCGGGGCGCTCTCCGGTTTCTCCGGCAGCGACGACGGCCGCGGCGGTTCCGGCGAAGCCGCTCCGACGCTTTCGCGCGAGGACATTTTCGTCACGACGAAGCTCTGGAACGACGACCAGGGCTACGAAACGACCCTGCGGGCCTTCGACACCTCGATGTCCAATCTCGGCCTGGAGTACGTGGACCTTTACCTGATCCACTGGCCCTGCGCCGGGCGCGGGCTTTACGCCGAGAGCTACCGCGCCCTTGAGACCCTGTACCGTGAAGGGAAGGTGCGGGCGATCGGTGTCTCCAACTTCCAGCCCTCCCATCTGGAACATCTGTTGCAGACCGCGGAGGTGGTGCCCGCCGTGAACCAGATAGAACTCCACCCCTGGCTGCAGCAGGACGAACTCCGTGCCCTGCACGGCAAGCTCGGGATTCTGACCGAAGCCTGGAGCCCGCTCGGCCGCGGCCAGGTCCTGCAGGATCCGACCGTGCTTGGGCTTGCCACGGCACACGCCCGGACGGCGGCGCAGATCATCCTCCGGTGGCATGTGCAGCTGGGCAACATCGTCATCCCCAAGGCAAGCTCCTACGACCGGATCCGGGAGAACCTGGATATCTTCGGCTTCAGCCTGGACGCCGCCGACATGGACGCGCTCGCCGCCCTGGAGCGGGGCTTCCGCGCCGGCTCCCACCCTGACAACGTCAACTAGGATTCAAACGATGGAACAAGTCGACACCCAGACCTCCCCCGCGCCCCTGTTCAGCACTGAGCTCGGTCCCCGCACCCGTACCGGGACGGTGCAGCTCGGCGGAACCCGGGTTGCCTACTGGAGCTACGAGCCCGTCAGGGTGACCCCGGCAACCCGGACCATCCTGGTGATCCACGGCTTCCGCGGTGACCACCACGGCTTGCTCCGGGTGGCCGACCAATTGCCGGAAATGCGCCTCATCATGCCCGACCTCCCGGGATTCGGCAGCTCAGGGGCTTTTGACGGCGCTGAACACAGCGTCGGACGCTATGGCCGGTTCATCAGCGACTTCCTGGCCGCACTGGACCTGGGCCCGGAGACAGTCCTGCTCGGCCATTCTTTCGGGTCGATCATCGCAAGCCACTTCGTCGCGGCCCACCCCGGCGCGGTGTCCGAACTGATCCTGATCAACCCCATCGCCGCCCCCGCCCTTGAGGGGCCCAAGGGGATGGTGACCAAGCTCGCGGTGCTGTACTACCAGGCCGCCGCACGCCTCCCCCGCAAGCTGGGACTCGCCCTGCTGCGCAGCCAGCTGATAGTGCGGGTGATGAGCGTGGCCATGGCCAAGACCCGGGACAAGGACCTCAGGCGCTTCGTCCACGCACAACACAGCGCCTATTTCTCCGCCTTCGCTGACCGGGAGAGCCTGCTCGAGGCGTTCAAGGCCTCCGTCGGCAGCAATGTGTCCGAAGTGGCCCGCCGGCTCACCCTGCCCGTGCTGCTCGTCGCGGGCGAAAAGGACGAGATCGCCGCCCTGCCCGACCAGTACGCACTGGTCGCGCTGTTGCCGCACGGGATCCTGAACGTCATTCCCGGCGTCGGCCACCTGATCCACTATGAAACCCCTGCACCCGCCGCGGGCTTCATCCGGAGCTTCCTGAAGGACCACTCCGGGTGAAGATTCTCATTGATGCCCGCTTCACCCGGCTGGACCACCACGACGGCATCAGCCGCTACGGCGCCAGCCTCATCGCGGCTGCGGCCAAGGTCGCGGACGTCTCGATGCTGATCAGTGACGTCCGCCAGCTGGCGCTCCTGCCGGACGTGCCCTATACCCTGATCAACAGCCCGCTGTCCCCGGCCGAGGTGTTCGTGGCGGCGAAGGTCAACCGGCTCGGAGCCGACGTGGTGGTCTGCCCCATGCAGACGATGGGCAGCTGGGGCCGGAAATACGCCCTGGTCCTGACGCTCCACGACCTGATCTATTACGAGCACCCGGCACCCCCCGGCTTCCTGCCTGCCCCGGTCCGGGTCCTTTGGCGCCTGTACCACAAGGCCTTCTGGCCCCAGCGGCTCCTGTTGAACCGGGCGGATATGGTGGCGACCATCAGCTCCACCACAGCCGCCCTGATCGCCAAATACCGGCTCACGAAACGCCCCGTCCGGATCGTCGGCAACGCCCCGCAATACGGCCACACCCCCCGGGACCCGGGGGCCGGTGCGGACAAGACGCTGCTCTATATGGGTTCCTTCATGCCGTACAAGAATGTGGAGACCATGATCAGGGGCATGGCGGAGCTGCCGGACATGACCCTGCACCTGCTCAGCCGGATTCCGCCGCAACGCCGTGCAGAGCTGGAGGCACTTGCGCCGGAAGGCTCGAACATCGTCTTCCACAACGGCGTCACCGACGCCGAGTACGAGGCCTTGTTGACCCGTACCACGGCCCTGGTCAGCCTCTCCCGGGCGGAAGGCTACGGCCTGCCCCTGGTGGAGGCGATGTCCCATGGCACCCCGGTGATCGCCAGCGACATCCCGATCTTCCGCGAGGTGGGCCACGACGCCGTGAGCTACGTGCCTCCGGACTCGCCCTCGGAGTTCGCCGCGGCCGTGAGGAAGCTCGAGCAGCCGGAGTTGTGGAAGGCCCGTTCGCGCCGTTCCGTGGAGCGTGCCGCCGACTTCAGCTGGGACGAGTCGGCACGCAGGCTCCTCGACCTCGCCGAAGCGGCCGTGGCGCTGCGAGGCGGCGGGTCCGGGTCTGCGGGCCGCCGGCAGGCCTGACCGACGCCGGCTACAGGACGTTGACGCCGTCGAGCCGCAGCTGCACCGGGTCATCGCTGCGCTTGGCCGCGGCTGCCGCCTTGACTGCCCGCATCACTTTGGTGGCGTCCGCGGCCTGCGCATACGGGACGAACAATAAGGTCCGAACCTCTTCACCGGCCTCCCGCGGCGCCTCCCGCGGCGCTGGCCGCCCAGCGGGGACCGTGCCGTCCGGGGATTCCGCCGGAGGGCCGCCCGCTGCCATCACCAGCGGTGCTGGTCCCGCCGTCCTCAGCACGATTCCCTGCGCGCCCAGCCGCTGCTCGACGGCCTGGATGAAGTGCCCGACGGCGGTCCGGCCGCCGGTAACGGACGCGATCCGCACGGCGGGCGGCAGCTGCAACTCCTGCCGCAGGGACAGCTCCCGCTGGGCATAGCCGGCGGGATCCCAGCGCAGGAGGGCACCGACCCCGGCAGCATCGTCGGCGGTAATGACCACCAGGCCGCCGTCCGGTGCCGGGCGGACCAGGGCGGCGGCGTTGAACCAGCGGCGGACGGCGTCTTCCCCGGCCCGGAGGTTTTCCCGGCGCAGCAGCGAGTCGCCGTCGAGCAGCAGGGCCGCTGCGTAACCGCCGGCGGCGACCGGCTCCGCTCCCACCGTTGCCACCACCAGAGCCTGGGTGTCCGGAACGGTGGCCTTGATCTGGTCCCCCGAGGAGGTGACCACCGGCGTGCCGGGAAAGGCCCGGCCCAACTCTTCGGCCGTGCGGAGCGCGCCCGTGGAGCCGCGTCGGAGCCGGATGCCGTTGCAGGTGGTGCAGCGCCACGCAGGGGCCGGGGTGGAGCACCAGCGGCATTGCGGCACGGCGAAACTGCCGCTGGACCCGGCGATGGCCAAGGGCCCGCTGCAGGCGTTGCAGCGGGCAGGTTCCCGGCAGTTGTCGCACGCCAGCGAGGGGGCGTACCCGGCCCGGGCCACCTGGACCAGGACCGGCCCGCGTTCCAGGCCTTCCTTGGCGGCCCGCCACGCTGCGCCCGGCAGCCGTGCGATGCGGGCCAGCGGGTCACGTTCCAGCTCGAAGCTGTCGGCCGTATTGAGCACGCGCGGGACGGTCCGCCGGACCACGGTCCGCTCGGCCTCCACCGGCCACGCCCAGCCGGATTCGACGAGCCGTTCCGTTTCGGTGCTGCGGGAGTGGGCCGCCAGCAGGCAGGCGGCACCCTCCTGACCGGCGCGCAGCAGCAGCTCCTCGCGGGTGTGCGCGTAGGGCGAGCGTTGCTCGATGTGCAGATCGTCGCCGTCGTCCCAGCACACCACGAGCCCTAGATTTTGGACGGGCGCAAAGGCGGCGGACCTGGTGCCCACCGCGACGCCGGCGGCGCCACTGAGTACCCGCAGGAAGTTCCGGTAGCGGGGGGTCGGGCCGTCGTCTGCGGCCAGCCGGGCAATGTCTTCGGCGGGAAGGAGTTTCAGGAGCGAGTCCTCCACCCGGTCCAAATCGCGGCGGTCGGGCACGACGACGACTGCGCCCCGGCCGGACAGCCGGACGGCCGCCACGGCCTCCGCGATCATCCTCGGCCAGCCGCCCGGGCCGAAGCCCTGCAGTGCACTGAGCACCGCGCGCGGCGACTCCCCCGCGCTCAGGTGCTGAAGGAACGCGGGACCGTTGCGGTAGCAGCCCCAGCTCCCCTTCGGTGTGGGCCCCGGGGCCGGTTCAGATTCCCGGGAGGCCGCTGTCCCAGGCGCAGCCACGGATCCAAAGAGCTCCGGGTCCAGGCGCCCGTCCGGCGCAAACTCTTTTTCCAGCATGGCGACGCGCGGCGGCACGGCTACGCGCAGGACATCACTGACCGTTCCGGCGTACCGCGCCGCGACCCGTCCGGCCAGTTCAGCCACCGCGGGAGTGAGCACCGGCACCGGGGAGACGACTTTGTACAGCGGCACCAGGGCGTGTCCGGCGTCGGACTCCGCCACCCGGTCCATCAGGTATCCGGCCAGTTCCTGTCCGTTGAACTTCACCTTGACGCGGACGCCTGGCTGCGCCGCGGCATCGAGGCTGGCGGGAACGCTGTAGTCGAACGGCCGGTCAAGATGCGGCAAGGATGAGTCGAGCAGCACCCGGGCCACCGGCAGCGCCGCAGCGAGGGCGGGCCCGGCAGAGGACACGGGGGTCAAGGGAAAGCCCTGGAGCAGCGAAAGCTGGAGGGGTTCGTCCGGCGCAGCAGCGCCGCCACGGAAGGATGTCATAGCGGCTACCTCCGTTCAGCAGCGAGTGGCGGTGGCCGTCCTGCCGGCGGCCTGGCTACAGCACATCACAGGGCAGCGACATTTATGCCGCACCGCTGGAATGTGCCGCCGCGTAGCCGCGGCACGGGCCGGCCGGCGTCCGGCATCGGCTCAGGCGTTGAAGAAAGACTTCAGCTCATCGACCCGGTCCAGGCGTTCCCAGGTGAAGTCGGGATCGTCACGGCCGAAGTGCCCGTGGGCGGCGGTCTTGGCGTAGATCGGGCGCTTGAGGTCGAGGGCATCGATGATGGCCCGGGGGCGCAGGTCGAAGATCTCGGCGATGGCGGCGCTGATCCGGGCCGGGTCGACGGTTTCGGTCCCGAAGGTTTCCACGTAGGTCCCCACCGGACGGGCCTGGCCGATCGCATAGGCGATCTGGATTTCGGCGCGCTTGGCCAGCCCGGCAGCCACCACGTTTTTCGCGACCCAGCGCATCGCATAGGCTGCCGAGCGGTCCACCTTGGACGGATCCTTCCCGGAGAAGGCTCCGCCGCCGTGGCGGGCCATGCCGCCGTAGGTGTCGACGATGATCTTGCGGCCGGTAAGGCCGGCGTCGCCCACCGGACCGCCGATGACGAAGGCGCCCGCGGGGTTCAGGATGTTCTTGGCACGTGAGATGTCTAGGTTGGACAGGGCCATCACCGGATCGACCACATACGCGGCCAGGTCGGCCCGCAGCTGCTCGAGGCTGGCGCCTTCCGCGTGCTGGCTGGAAATCACGACCGTCTCGACCGAGACAGGGCGGTCGCCGTCGTAGCCTACCGTCACCTGGGTCTTGCCGTCGGGGCGGAGGTACTGCAGTTCGCCGTTCTTGCGGACCTCGGTAAGCCGCTCCGAGAGTCGGTGGGCGAGCCAGATCGGAACCGGCATGTAGGACGGGGTCTCATCGCTGGCGTAACCGAACATCAGGCCCTGGTCACCGGCGCCCTGGAGGTCGTAGTCGTCCTCCTGGCGCCCCTCCCGCGCTTCGAGGGAGTTGAACACGCCGCCGGCGATGTCGTTGGACTGCTGGCCGATGGAAACGGACACCCCGCACCGGGCGCCGTCGAAGCCGTTCGCCGAGGAGTCATACCCGATGCTGAGGATGGTCTCCCGGACGATCTGCGGGATTTCCACGTAGGCATCCGTGGTGACCTCGCCGGCCACGTGGACCAGGCCGGTGGTGGCCAGGGTCTCCACGGCAACGCGGGACTCGGGGTCCTTGGCCAGCAGGGCGTCAAGGATCGCATCGCTGATCTGGTCACAGATCTTGTCCGGATGCCCTTCGGTCACCGACTCGGAGGTGAACAGCCGGAGCGATGCGGGCGCGGACCCGTGGAAGTCAGGGATGTGCAGCGGTAAAGTCACTCAACTACCTTACTGGTTGGAAAACGGACGTCCGGCGGGTGTGTCCCCCAGCTAAGGAGACATTGATTACGCCCGGCTCAGGCTGGCGGGACAACCCGGCTCAGCTCAGCGCTGATGCGGTCGATCACGGCAGCCGCGACGTCGGACTTGGAGCCCGACGCCTCTTGGGGTTCGGAGCCGGACCGGGAAAGGATGACTACGGAGTTGGTGTCCTGGCCAAAGACCTGATCCTGGCCGACCTGGTTGACCACCAGCAGGTCACAGGCCTTGCGGCGCAGCTTGGCCGCGGCGTACTCGAAGACGTCGGCCTCGGCGTCCCCGGTCTCGGCGGCGAAACCGACAATCAACTGGATCCGGGAAGCGGCGTCGCGGACCTCGACGAGCTCCTGCAGGATATCCGGGTTCCGCACCAGGGAGATGACCGGATCGGCGGCGTCGTCGCGTTTCTTGATCTTCGTCCTCGAGACGTCCGCCGGGCGGAAGTCCGCCACCGCGGCGGCCATGATCACGACGTCCGAGTCGGCGGCGGCGTGCAGGGCTGCCTTCCGCAGCTCCAGGGCTGTCTCGACCGTAACCAGCTCGACGCCGTCCGGCGCCGGGACATCCATGTGCGCCGCCAGCAACCGGACCCTGGCACCGGCGTCGCGGGCGGCGACGGCCAGTGCCACGCCCTGCTTTCCGGAGGACCGGTTGCCCAGGAAACGCACGGGATCCAGCGGCTCACGGGTGCCGCCGGCACTGATGGTCACGGTCACGCCGGCCAGGGGCCATGCAGCGGACGACGGCGGCATTGCGGACAGCGAGGACTCCGCCACCGCCGGCGCGCCGGCGAGGGCCAGGGCGGCCTCGAAAATGGCCTCAGGTTCAGGCAGCCGTCCGGGACCGGAGTCAGCCCCCGTCAGCCTGCCGCTGGCGGGTTCCAGCACGGTGACGCCACGGCTGCGCAGGGTTTCGACATTGGCCTGGGTTGCCGGGTGCTGCCACATTTCGGTGTGCATGGCCGGGGCCATCAGCACCGGGCCGCCGGCCATGAGCAGGGTGTTGCCCAGCAGGTCATTGGCCTGGCCGGTGGCGGCGCGGGCCAGCAGGTCGGCCGTCGCCGGAGCCACCACGATCAGATCCGCCTCGTGGCCGAGGCGGACGTGGTTGACGGTGTGGACCTCGTCAAAAACACTGCTGCTGACCGGGTGTCCGGACAGGGCTTCCCAGGTGGCGACGCCGACGAAACGGGTGGCAGCTTCAGTGGGAATGACCGTGACGTCTTGGCCGGCTTCAGTAAATAGCCGGAGGAGCGACGCCACCTTGTAGGCGGCAATCCCTCCCCCGACTCCGAGGACTATGCGCACGTGACCTCCGTCAACAGGCAGTCTGTTTACTCTGCAGCTTCGATCGCCCTGGAAACGAGCTTGCCTTCGTTGATCTCGCGCAGGGCGATGGACAGCGGCTTCTCGTTCAGCTTGGTGTCGACCAGCGGGCCAACGTACTCGAACAGGCCCTCATGCAGCTGGGCGTAGTAGGCGTTGATCTGGCGTGCGCGCTTGGCGCCGAAGATTACCAGTCCGTACTTCGAGTCGGCGGCCTTCAGCAGCTCGTCGATCGGCGGGTTGATGATGCCTTCAAGGTTCG
>JAODMS010000093.1 GCA_025464925.1 Arthrobacter sp. | reverse complement strand
CGCGGTCCTCGGCGGACTGCAGGCGTTCCCTGGTGGGCTCGTGGCCCCGATTGATCAGGAACGGCATGACTTCGCGGAAGGACTGGAAGAACGGCTCCATGTCCACGATCAGGTCCTTCTCCACCGGAAGGCCCTTGATCGGCTCGACCGTGATGGGCTTGGAGGTGTCCAGGTCCTTCAGCAGGGTCTTGCAGGCAAGGCGGTTGCGGCCGTTGATGCGCATGGCATCCGAGCCGCAGACGCCGTGGGCGCAGGAACGGCGGAAGGAGACGCTGCCGTCCATTTCCCACTTGATCTTATGCAGCGCGTCGAGGACACGGTCAGTGCCATACATGGTGACCTTGAAGTCATCCCAGGTAGCGTCCTCGGAGACCTCGGGGTTGTAGCGGCGCACGCGCAGGGTGACGTCGAAGGACGGGATCTCCCCGCCGCCTCCGACGTGCGCGGGCAGCTCGACCTTGGAGGCTGGCTCAGCAAGTTCAGCGGTCATCTTAGTACTTCCTCACCATCGGCTCGTAACGTGTAAAGACAACCGGCTTGGTGCCAAGCCGGATGCCGGCAATGCTCTCCGCGGAACCGTCCGCCGGAGCATACTCATCCTTGTACGCCATGGAGTGCTTCATGAATTTTTCGTCGTCGCGCTCGGGGAAGTCCTCGCGGAAGTGTCCGCCGCGGGATTCCTCGCGGTGCAGGGCCGCCACGGTCATGACCTTGGCCAGTTCCAGCAGGAAGCCCAGTTCCACGGCTTCGAGCAGGTCGAGGTTGAAGCGCTTGCCCTTGTCCTGGACACTGACGCGCTGGTACCGCTCCTCGAAGGATGCGATGTCCTTGAGGACCTGGTCCAGCGTGTCGGCGGTGCGGAACACCTGCATGTTCGCGTCCATGGTGTCCTGCAGCTCCTTGCGGATCGCGGCGACCTTCTCGGTGCCGTCCGAGCTGCGCATGCGGTCCAGCAGCTGCAGGGTCTCGCGTTCCGGATCCGCGGGAAGGTCCACGAAACCGGCGGTCCTGGCGTACTCCGCGGCGGCGATGCCGGCACGCTTGCCGAAGACATTGATGTCCAGCAGCGAGTTGGTGCCGAGGCGGTTGGAACCGTGCACGGAAACGCAGGCAACCTCACCGGCGGCGTAGAGGCCCGGGACGACGGTGTCGTTGTCCTGGAGCACCTCGGCGCTGATGTTCGTGGGAATGCCGCCCATGGCGTAGTGCGCCGTCGGGAAAACCGGCACCGGCTCCGTGTACGGCTCCACGCCCAGGTAGGTGCGGGCGAACTCGGTGATGTCCGGCAGCTTCGCGTCGATGTGCGCGGGCTCAAGGTGTGTCAGGTCGAGGAGGACGTAGTCCTTGTTCGGGCCGCAGCCGCGTCCTTCACGGACCTCGTTGGCCATGGAGCGGGCCACGATGTCACGGGGGGCGAGGTCCTTGATGGTGGGGGCGTAGCGCTCCATGAAGCGCTCGCCCTCGGAGTTGCGCAGGATGGCGCCTTCACCGCGGGCGGCCTCGGAGAGGAGGATGCCCAGGCCCGCCAGACCTGTCGGGTGGAACTGGAAGAACTCCATGTCTTCCAGCGGGATGCCGCGGCGGAACGCGATCCCCATGCCGTCACCGGTAAGGGTGTGCGCGTTGGAGGTGGTCTTGAAGACCTTGCCGGCGCCGCCGGTGGCGAACACCACCGACTTGGCCTGGAAGACGTGCAGTTCGCCGGAGGCGAGGTCGTAGGAGACGACGCCGGCAACGCGCTTCTGCTTGTACGGTGTGCCGTCCTCGCGGACGGCGTCTTCCTCGACGGTCAAAAGGTCCAGGACGTAGTACTCGTTGTAGAACTCGACGTTGTGCTTGACGCAGTTTTGGTACAGGGTCTGCAGGATCATGTGGCCGGTGCGGTCGGCGGCGTAGCAGGCACGGCGGACCGGCGCCTTGCCGTGGTCCCGGGTGTGGCCGCCGAAGCGGCGCTGGTCGATGCGTCCCTCGGGCGTGCGGTTGAACGGCAGACCCATCTTTTCCAGGTCCAGGACGGCGTCGATGGCTTCCTTCGCCATGACCTCGGCCGCGTCCTGGTCAACCAGGTAGTCGCCACCCTTGACGGTGTCGAAGGTGTGCCATTCCCAGTTGTCTTCCTCGACGTTCGCCAGCGCCGCACACATGCCACCCTGGGCCGCCCCGGTGTGGGAACGGGTGGGGTAGAGCTTGGTCAGGACCGCTGTTTTCGCGCGCTGACCGGATTCGATCGCCGCGCGCATCCCGGCGCCACCGGCGCCGACGATAACGACGTCGTACTTATGGACCTGCATACCAGACGCTCTTTCTCTCAACTTCGTTATTAGACACCGGCCGGCGGAGCCTGCCCGGTAGAAAATTTGTGCAATTCCCACCTGCGCGGGGCAGGAAAGGACCGCTTGCACCGCCGGACCACCGGATTATGCCTGAAGGGCAGTGGTCCGGTGGTCCGGAACGGCGTACGCCGTTACGGCGCGGGGCAGAATCCGCCCGGCAACTGGACACCGTTGACCACGGGGCACGGGTCGAAGGTGAAGATGACGAGGGTGCCGAGGATGATGATGACCGACGTGGCCGCGGCGAGGACGATCTTCAGCCAGAAGCGCGTGGAGTCCTTCTCGGCGTAGTCGTTGATGATGGTGCGGACGCCGTTCGTGCCGTGCAGCATGGCAAGCCACAGCATGGCCAGGTCCCAGGCCTGCCAGAACGGGTCAGCCCATTTGCCGGCCACGAAACCGAAGTCGATGGCGTGGATGCCCTCGCCGACCAGGAGGTTGACGGTCAGGTGTCCGAAGATCAGGACGACGAGGACAACGCCGGAAAGCCGCATGAACAGCCACGCCAGCATTTCGAAGTTGCTCCTGGCGGTGCCGCTGCGCCGGTACTGCGGAGCAATTCTCCCGCTGCGGGGGCTCTGGATCGTTGCAGTCATGGCTTAGTGACCTCCGAGGGCGAGGGAAAGGTGGCGGATGGAGAAGCCGACCATGGTGATGACCCAGAGGGCGAGTACCGTCCACAGCATCTGGCGCTGGTACTTGGCGCCCTTCTTCCAGAAGTCGACGGCGATGATCCGCAGGCCGTTGAAGGCGTGGAACACGATCGCTGCGACAAGGCCCGTTTCACCCAGGGCCATCAGGGGGTTCTTGTAGGCACCGATCACGGCGGTGTAGGCCTCGGGGGACACACGCACCAATGAGGTGTCCAGCAC
>JAODMS010000260.1 GCA_025464925.1 Arthrobacter sp. | reverse complement strand
AGTGCCGCTGACGTGCTGCGGCTGGGCTACTGTCTGGATGCCTTGGAGGCGCGGGCGGGCATTGCACCCGGCAGCGTGCGCATCGTGCCGGTGGCGACCGAGACCGCGCAAGCCATGCTGACGATGCAGAGTTTTGCCGCACCCGTGCCAAGGCTGGCCGGCATCACCTGGGGCGCCGAAGACTTGTCCGCCGCCATTGGCGCGATTTCGAACCGCGAGGAAAGCGGCGAGTTGTCGCCGCTGTACAGCTTGGCCAATTCGATGTGCCTGTGTGCAGCGGCGGCCACCGGGGTCTCTGCAATTGACACCCTGTATGCGGATTTTCGCGATCCGGCCGGTCTGGCCGCGTCGTGTCGGGTGTCGCGCCGCCGCGGTTTTCGCGGGCGGATCGCGATTCACCCCGATCAGGTCGTCACGATCAATGAAGCGTTTTCGCCGTCCGAGGTGGAACTGGTGCATGCACGACGCATCGTCGACGCCTTCGCCGCCCAACCCGATGTCGGCACGCTCAGCATTGATGGGGTCATGGTCGACAAACCCCACCTGACCCAGGCCCTGCGCACCCTGGGTTTGAGTGGCTGAGCCTCCTGTCAAGCGCCTTGCCATAAAAATACACGGAGAACAAACATGGATTTTTCAATCACAGACGACCACCGGGCCATACGCGATGGCGTGAGTGCAGTCGTTCGCTCATTTGATGATGACTACTGGCTCGCGCGCGACGACGATGGCGAGTTCCCACGGGAATTTCACCGCGCCATGGCGGAGGCCGGCTGGCTGGGCATCACCATGCCCACGGAGTACGGTGGTGCCGGCCTGGGCGTGACCGAAGCCTGCATCATGATGCATGAGGTGGGTAGCCACGGGGGCGGGATGGCTGCCACCTCGTCCGTCCACATCAACCTGTTTGGCCCGCATCCGATTGTGGTCTTCGGTACACCCGATCAGCGCCAACGCTGGTTGCCACGCCTGATTGAAGGCAAGGATCAGTGCTGCTTTGGCTTCACCGAGCCTGATGCGGGCCTCAACACCACCGCCATCAAGACCTTTGCCCAGAAGGTGCCGGGCGGTTATGTGGTGCATGGGCAAAAGGTCTGGACGTCAACGGCGCAAGTGGCGAACAAGATCATGTTGCTGACGCGCACCACCAAGCTGGAAGACTGCAAGAAGCCGACCGACGGCATCACCATCTTCTACACCGACCTGGACCGCTCCAAGATCGAGGTGCATCGAATTCCCAAGATGGGCCGCAAGGCCGTGGACTCCAATTCGATCTTCATCGACGGCCTGTTCATTCCGGACTCGGATCGTGTCGGCGAGGAAGGCAAGGGCTTCAGCTATATTTTGCACAGCCTGAACCCGGAACGCCTGCTCATCGCGTCGGAAGCCGTGGCCATTGGTCAGGACGCGTTGCGCCGGGCCACCCAGTATGCCAAGGACCGCGTGGTGTTCGACCGCCCGATTGGGATGAACCAGGGCATCCAGCATCCCCTGGCCGAGCGTTGGATGGACTTGGAAGCGGCGTGGGCGATGACGATGAAGGGCGCCTGGCTGTATGACCAGCATCAACCATGCGGCGCCGAGGCCAACACCGCCAAATTCCTCGGGGCGCGCGCTGGGCATGCTGCGGCCCAGCAGGCCGTTTTCACCATGGGGGGCATGGGATATGCCAAGGACTACCACGTCGAACGGCTGTTGCGCGAAGTGACTGTTACCCGGATCGCTCCAATTACCGAACAGTTGATCTTGTGCTTTATCGCTGAGAAGGTGCTTGGCTTGCCCAAGTCATACTGATACAAAGAAAGAAGAAATCATGTTTAAACGTACGCTCTTCAATGAAGACCACGAAGCGTTCCGCGACACGGTGCGCCGCTTTATCGAAAAGGAAATCACGCCCTACCATGCCCAGTGGGAGCACGACGGCATTGTGCCGCGCGAGCTCTGGCTCAAGGCTGGCGATGCAGGTATGTTGTGCTGTACCGTGCCCGAGGAATACGGCGGCCTGGGACTAGACTATCTGTTCGACGTGGTTGTGTTCGAGGAGATGGCGCGCTCCGGCCACACCGGGCCCGGTTTCTTGATCCATTGCGATCTGGTCGCGACCTACGTCAAGGCCTTTGGCACTGAAGCCCAGAAAAAACAATGGCTGCCAAAGATGGTTTCCGGCGAAGCGATTGGCTCGCTCGGCATGACCGAGCCCCATGCCGGCAGTGACCTCAAGGCCATCCGGACCAAGGCCGTGCGCGACGGGGATGACTATGTGATCTCGGGTCAGAAGGTCTTCATCTCCAATGGACAGCTGTGCAACGTCATCGTGCTGGCGACCAAGACCGATCAGTCCGCAGGGGCCAAAGGGGTAACACTGTTCCTGGTCGACACCAGCCTGCCGGGTGTACGGCGCGGCAAGAATCTGGAAAAGCTGGGCTTGAAAGGTCAGGACACCTCGGAGCTGTTCTTCGACGAAGTGCGGGTGCCAGCATCGGCCATGCTCGGCGAGGAAGGCAAGGGCTTCGAATTGATGATGACCAAGCTGGCACAAGAGCGCCTGGCGCAAGCGATTCGCTCGGCCACCGTCGCGGAAACCGTGGTCGATTACACCGTAGCCTACACCGCAGAGCGCAAAGCCTTTGGCCAGACCATCGGTGACTT
>JAODMS010000064.1 GCA_025464925.1 Arthrobacter sp. | reverse complement strand
ACCTTTTCGGCGAACATGGCGCTGAGCTGGTCCTTGGCCTGGGAGTCCAGCTCGTCCCAGTGCATGAGGTGGATATGTTCGTAGGCCAGGGCGGGGCGGATCTGTTCCGCGTAGACCCGTGCGTGGCGTTGCTGCAGCTGGTGGGCGGCCTCGCCGATCTGCTCGAGGACCTGCACCGGGCTCAACCCGGCGGGGGAGGGCACGGCGAGCCCGGTGGCGATCCTGCGCTTCAGCCCGGCGACCCGGACAATGAAGAACTCGTCCAGGTTGGAGGCGAAGATGGACAGGAAGCTGACCCTCTCGAGCAGGAACAGGTTCGGGTCTTCGGCCAGCTCCAGGACCCGGGAGTTGAAAGCGAGCCAGCTGAGCTCCCGGTCCAGGAACCGCTCCGGGCTGAAGTCTCCCTCCGGCCCCAGGTTGGGCGCGAACTCGGGAATGTGGATCCGGTCCTGGGTGGCGCGTGAGGCCGGCACCTCGGAGGAACCGAAGCGCGCACGCACCGGAAGCAATCCTTTTTCCGCCTTGGCGGTTTCGGACGTGGCGGTCCGGGCAGATTCCCGTGGCATGGTCTCTCCTAATGCTGGCGCGATTTAGCTTCAACCTTACAAGTAATCGCGTCTCTCCGAGCCAGATTCCGGCCGGCCCGGCCGCTGGGCCGACGACCGGCCTACGTCGCGGCCAGCGGCGCGTACATCACGTCGACGTCCCAGCGGGTGAAGCCCAGCCGGCGGTACAGCGACACGGCCGGGATGTTGTCAGCATCCACATAGAGCATGATGGCGTGCGGGCCCAGGTCCTGGAGGTACCTGATCCCGGCGATGGTCAGCGCCTTGCCCAGCCCGGTGCCCTGCGCGGCCGGGGTGACACCGACGACGTAGACCTCGCCGATCGCAGGGTGCCCGCCGTGCCGGGGATGCACCTTGGTCCAGTGGAACCCCAGGATCCGGTCGGCGGCGTCCACGGCCAGCAGGAAGCCCGCGGGATCAAACCACGGCTCGGCCATGCGCGCCTCCAGGTCGGCGCGGGTCATGTTGCCCTGCTCGGGGTGGTGGGCGAAGGCGGCCTTGTTCGCTGCCAGCCACGCATCCTCGTCCTGCCCCGGCACGAAGGCCCGCAGCGTGACGCCCCCGGGAAGGACGACATCCGGCAGGGCAACATGAGGCACGGCAACATGAGGCACGGCGCCATCAGGCAGGCGGGCATCCGGAAGAGCGGACTCGGTCAGTTCCGCCGCCGACGTGCTGAGGCGCATCTTCCACAGTTCCCGGACAGGGCCGTAGCCGTAGCGCGCGGCAAGGTCGGCCGCGGCCTCGTGGTTGCCATGGGACCAGGCCTTGAGGCCGGCGAATCCGCGGGTTTCCCTGAGTTCGCCCACCAGCCGGTCCGCCACGCCCTGGTTGCGGTAACTTGGGTGGACGGCCAGTTCCAGCACGCCCGTCCCGTCCGCTTCCTCGACGACGACGGCGAAGCCTGCCAGATCCTGCGCCGGAACGGCACCGGATTCCTCGTCGGGGGCGTACAGGGCCAGTGTCAGCACCGCAGTTGTACCTGCGGTTGCGCCCGCATCGGCGGCGCGGAGCGTCACGAGGGTCTGTTCGGACAGGGGCGGATTGCCGTCGGACTCCTCGGCAGCGGCCACGAGGGTCTTGACGTCCCTCAGCAGCTGTTCAGTCACAGCTCCCTTGACGACCAGGGCGGGCCAGTTTTGGGGATGCGCAGCGCTCATGGTGCAAGGCTATACGTCCGGCACGGGCGCTGCGGCCGATTTCCCGCCCCGTGGAGCAGGAACCGCCGTCTCCACGCACCGGATTTTGTTGCTTTCGGGAACAGGACGTATAGTCGTTACTTCATCCGGCTTGTTCAGCGGAATGTGAGGGGGATCCACCATTGGGGTGGCCTCGATACGTTCGACCCGTATGTCCTCCACTGAAGTGTGCGAAAGCCCCGGACTCCTGAGTCCGGGGCTTTCCGCGTTTCCTGCGTGCCGCTGCCTGCGCTCAGGCCTCGGTCAGTTCTTCCTCGGGCTGGCGGATCAGCGTCAGGCGGTAGCCGACGTTGCGCACGGTGCTGATCAGGTTTTCGTGGTCGGCGCCCAGTTTGGCCCGCAGCCGCCGGATATGGACGTCCACGGTCCGGGTGCCGCCGTAGTAGTCGTAGCCCCAGACCTCCGTCAGCAGTTGTTGACGGGTAAAGACCCGGCCGGGGTGCTGGGCCAGGTATTTCAGCAGTTCAAATTCCTTGAACGTCAGGTTCAGCGGCGCGCCGTTGACGCGGGCCGTGTAGCTTGCCTCGTCGATCACGACGCCTGCGGCGCGGATCTCCGTGGGGGCGTCGTCCTGGGCCGGAACAGCACGCGCGACGCCGAGGCGGATTCGGGCCTCCACCTCCGCCGGCCCGGCGGACTCCAGGATGATGTCGTCCACCGCCCACGCCGACGACACGGCGGCCATGCCTCCCTCGGTGAGGATCAGTATCAGCGGGGCACTCAGGCCCGTGGCTTTGAGCAGCTGGGTGAGGGACCGCGCGCCCACCAGGTCCTTGCGGGCGTCCAGCAGGACGATGTCGCAGGGATCGGTGTCCAGCAGCGCGGTGGGTTCGGCCGGCAGTATGTGTACGCGGTGGTTCAGTAGTTCCAGGGCAGGCAGGACGTCCACCGATGATCCGGTGCTGTTCGTCAGGAGCAGGATGTGCGACATGGTTCCTCCAAGGGGTGTCCGCGCATCGTTGGGCGTCTGAGCCGGGCTTCCACCGGCCGGTACAGGCTTCCTCCGACGGTTCAGGGGCCTTTGGATCAGGCCGCGGTCAAGCGGCCCGGCCAAGGCTCCCACAGGGGCTGTAGCAGGAATCGTAACTGTCACCGAGTATACCTAAATGCCGCATTCCGGCCATGATCCCGTTGCCCGCAGGATGTCCTTTTGCGACATAAAACGGTCACATAGGGCAGGATTGATCCGTCAGGGCCCACGGCCCCGAAGAAGTTGGCAGATCGAATTGGGGTCCGCAGTGAACGAAGGTACGGATTGATGGCGTGTAAACAGTGAAGCCGGGGAGCATCGGAATTCTCGGACTCGCCGGGCTCGCCGCCATCATCGCCGGCGCCTACTCTTCGCCCGAGGTCCTGCTGGCCGTCGTGGCGCTCGCCGCCGTCGGCGTCGGTATCGGGTGGCCCCACTTCCTGGGCATCCCCGCCAAGAAAACCCTGGCCGCCCTGATCGGCCTGCCCGGAGTGGGTTCCGCCGTGGCGGCCGCCTACCTCCCGGCCCCGGGTTTCCTGGACTGGACGCCGGGGTTCATCGCCGCCGGAGTCCTGGCCATTTTCGTCATGCAGTTGCTCCGGGGCACCGGCCAGTCCCAGCGCCTCGAATCCACCCTGGGCTCCTGCGCCGGCGTGTTGCTCTCCTGCCTGGGCGCCGGCTGGATCGCCTGCTTCCGCTTCAACGGTGTCCGGGAAATGTTCCTGGTCGCCGGCATCAGTGCCGCCATCGCCTTGCTGGCGGGCCTGATCCGCTGGCCGGACCGGGTTGTGGCGCCGCTGGGAATTGTCGGTGCCGGGCTGGCCGGTCCACTGGTGGGCCTGGTGTTTTCCGACATCGCCGTTCTTCCGGCCGCCGTCGTCGGTGCCGTGGTGGGGGCCGTGCTGGTAAGTTTCCGTCGTCTGGTAATCCTGCACAGCGAGCAACTGAACCTCCCAGCCGCCCTGGGAATGGGACTGGGCCCGATCTCCGCGGTCGGTTCCCTGGCCTACTTCATCGACAAACTACTCATCTACTAAGCGTTAGGATGGCATCATGTCCGTACTTGCATTTGAGATCTTTTTCCTTGTTCTGCTTGGTATCGCCAGCCTTTCCATGGCCTGGTTTGCAGGCTATGTGGTGTACCGCCTGTTCCAAGGGCAGAAGTAAATTCCCGTCCAGAACCAGTAGTTTCCAGAGGTAGCTGCCGTGCCGATTGAAATTCCTACCGATCTGACACCCGAAATCGTTCCGCTGTCCTGGCTCATTGGCGAGTGGGAGGGGCTGGGCCGGCTGGGGGCCGGGGAAGAGAATTCCGAACACTTCCTCCAGCATGTGTCCTTCACGCACAACGGCCTGCCGTACCTGCAGTACCGCGCCGAGAGCTGGCTGACCGACGACGACGGCATGAAGCTCCGTCCGCTCACGGTCGAGACCGGCTTCTGGGCCCTTGATCGCAAGCAGCGCGAGGAGGACAGCGGACCCGGCCTGGTCCCGGGTGACATCGTTCCGGTCCTCAAGAGCGCCGATGAGGTGGAGGCCCTGCGCAACACCGACGGCGGCTTCGACATCTCCGTTTCCCTTGCCCACCCGGGCGGGATCTCGGAGCTGTACTACGGCCAGATCAAGGGTCCCCAGATCCAGCTGAGTACCGATATGGTGATGCGCGGCAGCCACTCCAAGGATTACACCGCCGCCACCCGGATCTTCGGGCTGGTGGACGGCCAGCTGCTGTGGCGCTGGGACGTGGCAACCGGCAAAGGTTCGACGCCGGGCGGCGGCCTGGAAGCCCATGCCTCAGCCATGCTCAGCAGGTTGGGCTAAACAGCCGGCCCGGATGCTCAAGGACGCCGGCGGCATTCCCGCCTACGGCAACCTGCCCGAGGCCTGGCAGGCCGGCACCCGATCCGACTTCGAAAATCCGGAATACCGCTGAGCTCCGAGGACTTCTACTAGATATGACTACCAAAAGCCCCCTGCTGTCGCGCCCGGGCGCCGTCGAAGCCGGCGGCGCCGACGCCGGCGTCGCCTCGCACTACGGCGAACCTCTCCGGGAACAACGGGCGCTGGCCGCCGGCACCGCCGTCGTGGATCTGTCCTTCCGCGGTGTGGTCACCGTCAGCGGACCCGACCGGCTGAGCTGGCTTAACACCTTGTCCTCCCAGCAGCTGACCAATCTGGCGCCGGACCAGTCCACCGAGCTGCTGCTGCTGAGCGTGCAGGGCCGGATCGAATTCGACGCCCGGGTGGTGGATGACGGCGGGACCACCTGGCTGATCGTGGAGGCCGCCGAGGCGGCGCCGCTGGCCGAGTGGCTGACCAGGATGAAGTTCATGCTCCGGGTCGAGGTCGCCGATGTTTCGGCGGACTGGGCCGTGATCGGCTCCACAGCCCGGATCGGGGAGTGGTCCGGGCTGTCAGTGTGGGAAGACCCCTGGCCGCACATCGGCGCGGGCGGCTACTCCTACGCCGTCGTGCCCGAGGACTCCCACCCCGGCCTGGAACGGCCCTGGTTTGAATACCTGTTGCCGGCGGCGGAACTCGAAGCCACGGTGGGCGGGCGGCCGCTGGCGGGCGTGTGGGCCGCCGAGGCGCTTCGCATCGCTGCCTGGCGGCCGCGGTGGGGTGCGGAAACCGACGACAAGACCATCCCGCACGAGCTGGACCTGCTGCGCACCGCGGTGCACCTCAGCAAGGGCTGCTACAAGGGCCAGGAAACCATTGCCCGCGTGCACAACCTGGGCCACCCGCCGCGCCGGTTGGTGTTCCTGCAGCTCGACGGCTCGCAGCACACCATGCCGGCCGTTGGCAGCGAGGTCCGGGCCGGGGACCGCAAGGTCGGGACCGTGACCTCAGTGGCACAGCACTACGAAATGGGCCCGGTGGCCCTGGCCGTCATCAAGCGCTCCGTCGCTCCGGGCGACGTGCTGACAGTGCTTGACGGCGACGAGCCCTATCCCGCGGCGCAGGAGCTCATCGTGGCTCCCGACGCCGGCCAGGTGGTGGGGCGCCAGACCGGCTTCCTGAGAGGGACCCGATGACCGACGAACACGCCGCAGCAGGAGCAGCAGCCGCTCCCGGCGCACCCGACGATGAGACGCTCGCCTTGGCGCACACGCTGTTCCAGGCAGCGCGCGAAGGCGACTCCACGCTGCTCGGCGGCTACCTGGCCGCGGGCGCCCCGGCCACCCTCACCAACGCCGCCGGCGACTCCCTGCTGATGCTTGCGGCCTACCACGGCCACGCGGACAGCGTCCGGCTGATCCTGCGCCATGGCGGCGACGCCAACGCCGCGAACGACCGGGGCCAGACGCCCCTGGCCGGAGCGGTTTTCAAGGGCTACACGGACGTCGCCCGGGAGCTGCTCGACGCCGGGGCCGACCCCGACGCCGGGACTCCGTCCGCGCGGGCGGCTGCGCAGATGTTCGCCCGGACAGACATCCTGGCGCTCCTGGGCTGACGCGCTGCGGCCGGCAGCGAAGCACTTCCGCACCCACCTCAGCAAGCTGAAGGAATTTATGGAAAACGTAGCTAGGCCGTGGCCGGCCCTGTGGTCCCTGGTGATCGGTTTCTTTATGATCCTGATCGACACCACCATCGTCTCCGTGGCCAACCCGCTTATCATGGAAGGCCTGAACGCCGACATCAACTCGGTAATCTGGGTAACCAGCGCCTACCTGCTGGCCTACGCCGTGCCGCTGCTGATCACCGGCAGGCTGGGCGACCGCTTCGGCCCTAAGAAGCTCTACTTGTCCGGCCTGGTGGTCTTCACGGCGGCCTCCCTCTGGTGCGGACTCTCCGGGGACGTCCAGACGCTCATCGAGGCCCGGGTGCTCCAGGGCCTCGGTGCCGCGATGATGACACCCCAGACCATGGCAGTCATCACCCGTATCTTCCCGCCGGACCGGCGCGGTGCGGCCATGGGCATCTGGGGCGCCACGGCCGGCGCCGCCACCCTGGTGGGTCCGATCCTGGGCGGCGTCCTGGTGGATTCGCTCGGCTGGGAATGGATCTTCTTCCTCAATGTCCCGGTCGGCATTGCGGGCTTCATCCTCGCCTGGCGCTTCGTTCCCGCCCTCAGCACGCACCCGCATAAGTTCGACATCCCCGGTGTGCTGCTCAGCGCCGTCGGCCTCTTCCTGCTGGTGTTCGGCATCCAGGAGGGCGAGACCTACAACTGGGGCACCATCACCGGCCCCATCACCGTCTGGGGGCTCATTCTTTGCGGCATCGCCGTCCTGACGGCGTTCGTGGTGTGGCAGTACGTGAACCCCCGGTTCTTTGACGGTGAACCGCTGCTGCCGCTGACCCTCTTCAAGGACCGCAACTTTTCGCTGGCCAACGTCGGAATCACCACCGTGGGCTTCACGGTGACGGCGTTCACCCTGCCGCTGATTTTCTACTACCAGATCGTCCGCGGCCTGACCCCCACCCAGTCAGCCCTGCTGATGGTTCCGATGGCCCTCATCTCGGGCGGCCTGGCGCCCGTCGTGGGCAAGGTCATCGACCGGGTCAACCCGAAATACATCACGGCGGGCGGCCTGGTCCTCATGTCGGTGGCGTTGTTCTGGAACGCTTCCCTTATGCACCCGGACACGCCGATCTGGCTGTTCCTGCTGCCGAGCGCCGTGCTGGGCCTCGCGAACGCCGGCATCTGGGCTCCCTTGAGCTCGACCGCCACCCGCAACCTGCCGCCGCGCCAGGCGGGAGCCGGCTCCGGTGTCTACAACACCACCCGGCAGATCGGCGCGGTCCTCGGCAGCGCTGCCATCGCGGTCCTCATCCAGGCGCGCCTCGCGGCGGAACTTCCGGTCGCGCCGGGGGCAACAGGGGAGGCCACGCCGATGGGCTTCGGCAATGCCTTGCCCGAAGCACTCCACGACGGGTTCTCGACGGCGATGGGCCAGTCCATGCTGCTGCCGGCGGCGGTCATCCTGCTCGGCGCCGCGGTGGCCCTGTTCTTCGCCAGGCCCAAGCCGCAGCACGGCTGGGGCGGCACCGGCGCCGTTCCGGCGGATACGTCAAGCGGCGAACCGGCAAACGTCCGGCGCAGCTGACCCGGAACGCGGCGGCGGCATCCGGATCAGCCCAGCAGGACACTGGTCTGGATGCCGCCGGCGGCGAAGCCCAGGCTGCGGGCGATCGCCAGGGAGCCTTTGTTGCTGACATCGGACCGCCACTGGAGCGTCAGCCCGGAGGCGAGGGCCTCGTGGGCCGCGACCGAGGCTGCCAGCGAGCCCAGCCCGCGGCGCCGCCACTCCGGATCCACCAGGACCCCGACGTCCGCCAGGATCCCTTCCCACTCCGCATACGCGCCACAGGCCACGGGAACGGACCGGCCGACGTCATCGCGCAGAATCGTGAAGCGGTGCGGCAGCTCTGCCAGCCGGACTTCGTTCACGTCATCCGGCGGGCAGCGGCCTTCCAGCTCCACCGTTTCCGGGTTCCCGTGCGAGACCGTAAGCTGCTTGGCGGGTTGCAACAGGGGCAGCTCGTCGGCGAAGAGCAGCGCCGCCGCCCCCAGGCCGTGGCCGCCGTGCAGCCGGGTGATGGTCAGCAGGGTGACATGCTGGGCGAGTTCCTCGTCGGGGATCCCGACGGCGGCATCGAGTGCCCACTGCGGCCCCACCAGCGCGGAGGTGCCGAACAGCCGGACGAAGTCGACCGAGCGGCGGGACTCGTCCGCGCGGTTGAGCCGGACACCGGCGGCGGCCGCAAAGTCGCCGTCGTCGAATCCCAGGTGGCGCGCCCATGCGAGCTGGATGATGTCCGCGGAACCGGGCTCAAGAGTCATGACACAACCCTACCTACCGGCGGGCCAGGCTCAGCCGAAAAGGACCGCGGCCTCGTCATAGCGGTGCTGCGGGACGGCTTTGATGTTGCCGAGCGCGGCGTCGAACCCGACGTGCACGATGTCGGTGCCGTTGAGGGAAACCATGGTGCCCCAGCGGTGGTCGACCACCGAATCGATGGCCGCCATGCCCAGCCGGGTGGCCAATACCCTGTCGAACGCGGTCGGAACGCCGCCGCGCTGGATGTGGCCGAGCACGGTGGCGCGGGTCTCGATGCCCGTGCGGGCTTCCAGCTCAGGGGCCAGCAACTCGGCGATGCCGCCCAGCCGCGGGCGGCCGAAGGTGTCCAGGCCGCGTTCGGAATGCGGGGTTTCCTGGCCTTCCGGGACGAAGCCCTCGGCGACCACGACGAGCGGGGCGCGGCCGCGGTCGCGGGCCGCGAGGACCCACGCGGCGATCTGCTCCATTGAGGCTTTCTGCTCGGGAATCAGGATGGCGTGCGCGCCGGAGGCCATCCCGGCGTGCAGGGCGATCCAGCCCACGTGGCGGCCCATGACCTCGGCGATCATGCAGCGGTGGTGCGACTCTCCCGTGGTGCGCAGGCGGTCGATCGCCTCGGTGGCGATCTCGACGGCGGTATCGAAGCCGAAGGTGTAGTCGGTCGCGTCGAGATCGTTGTCGACGGTCTTCGGAACTCCCACGATCTTGAGCCCGGCGTCGGTGAGGCGCTTCGCCGCGGCCAAGGTGCCTTCGCCGCCGATGGCGATGATGGCATCGATGCCCAGCCGGTCCATGTTGGCCTTGATGACCTCGGGGCCGCCGCCGTTCTCGAAGGGGTTGGTGCGGGACGTCCCCAGGATGGTGCCGCCCTGTTTGGCGATGCCGCGGACCAGGCTGCGGGGGATCTCGATGATGTTGGCCTCTACGACGCCTTTCCAGCCGTCCAGGAATCCCACGAATTCGTGCCCGTGGACTGCAATGCCCTTGAGGACGGCGCCACGGATGACGGCATTGAGTCCGGGGCAGTCTCCGCCGCTGGTAAGGATTCCTATTTTCATGTTTTGGCTCAAATCCTGGTTCGAAGGTGTACAGGCAGAGCGCCACGCTGAGCTCACCTAGAGTCTAGTGGGGCCTGTGGGGCAGGACACAAACGGTGACAACGAGAGGTGCCCCCGCCATCCCTGGCAGGGGCACCTCGGGGCCGGCACCGGTTCCGGCCGGCGGGTCCTCCGGCTGGCGGGACTCAGGGGCGGATGGAGCGGTTCCTCAGGAAGCTTTCGAGGATGATGGCGTTCCGCTGGTCCGGGAGAAGCAGCCAGGCCACCAGGTAGAAAACGAGGGCAGGGCCCGGGAGCAGGCTCAGGAGCAGGAAGGCGATCCGCACGTACGCCGCGTCCACGTTCAATTTGGCCCCGATGCCGCCGCAGACACCGCCCATCCAACGCTGCGGGCCACGCTTCAGGCCAAGGCCCCTGACGATGCTGAAAAATTTATCCATGGTTCAAGACTTCCCTGTCGTCGGTTCTTTGTCACGCCCGCGCGCCGATCCGCGGGCCGACAGCAGGCCGCCGATCACCAGCGCGGCGCCAGCACCGATCATCAGGCCGATCAGCACATACGTACCGTTCAAGGCCACGATGCCGAGCCGGGAGAGGATGATCAACGCGGCGAGGGCCAGCACGACCAGCCCCCACACCGCCGTTCCAACCCGGACCGGGGAGCTTTCCCGCGGCTCCGGCGCCTCGGGCTGCAGGGGAGTGGCAGCTGCGCTGCCTGTCTTCCGGCCCGCCGGCCCGTCATAGCTGCTCATGTCAGTTCCCTTCCTGAATGGTGACGTTGCTCGCGGTGCCGGAGATTCTCAGGACCAGCCGGGCCCCGGGCTTGCCCGTGTTGTAGTCGCTCTGCTGGTTTGTCATGCCGCCGTGGTTCTGGCTGCCCTCCTGGAGGTTGCTCATGGCCAGGTCCGCCTGGACCTGCACGGGGACGGTGTCCGGGATGACTACCGTCAGGTTGCTGGCCGTCGCGTCGATGGGAACGACGACGTCGGTGCCCAGCGGCGGGTTCAGCGCCAGCTTTGTCAGGTCCGCGGTACCTCTGCCGCCGGTGATGTCGAAGCCGTTCCGCGCCTGTTCAATGCTGGCCGGCGTCCAGTCGGCGTTCTGGAAGCGGAATCTGTCACCGTTCGGCACAACAGTGAAGATCCCGCCGATGAAGAGCGCGACTACGGCGAAGAACCCCAAGATGCCCGAGGTGCGTCCCCTGAGCCCGGCGAACAGGATTCCCAGGCCCAGGACCGCCGCTCCGCCCGCCCAGGCCACGGCGGTGCCGGAGTCGCCCAGCTCGATCACATGAGCGGCGTCGAGGGCCTTGATGCCGCCGCCCACCAGGAGGGCGAGCCCAGCCGTGACAGCCACCGCGGGGGCGCCCGGACCCGGATTCCGGGGTCTCGCCGGCGGCGCCGGAGTTCCGTCCGGCACCGGGTAGTAACCACCCGGGGGCGGCGTGGGTCCGGACGGCGGCGGGCCCCAGGCCGGGCCGGCATCGGGCACCGTCGACTGGCGATAGCCTGCGGGGGCATGGGCGGACTGGCCGTAGGTCGGGCCACCGCCGGGCGGGAGTCCGCCGGCGGGGAAACCGGCGGCGGGGCCGTCGTCGGCGCCGGAGGGCGCGCCAGCGACGGTGGCTGCGTGGCCAGGGCCGCCGGCCTGGGAACGCCATGACACGGGCGGGGTTCCGGCCCCGGCCTTGTTGCGTTGTGTCAGGTAGTAGACGAGGTAGATGGCGCCCCCGATCCAGAAGACCGTCCAGAGGAAGCCGCCGAAGCCGTGCCGGTCCCAGCCCCAGACCCCGGTGCCCATTCCCGGAACGCCGATGAGCGTGGTGATCAGCGCACCCGTCATCCCGGAGCTCCAACGGCCCGCGGCGGCCTCCTGGACATGGATGCGCCCGTCCGGTTCGGGCAGCAGGGCCCAGGCGAGGCCGTAGAGGAGCACGCCGATACCGGCGAAGATGGCCAGGACGATCAGGACGCCGCGGACGATCAGGGGGTCGACGCCGAGCCGTTGGGCGATGCCGCTGG
>JAODMS010000049.1 GCA_025464925.1 Arthrobacter sp. | reverse complement strand
GGCCGGTCTGAAATAGGAGCCATCATGATTCTTGGAATTCGTGATCCACATCTTGCGCAGATCCGTCCGGTCCGGATACGCACACCGCAGGGCTGCGAGGAGTGTCTTGCTTTGGGTACCCCGTGGGTTCATTTGCGTTTGTGTCTCTCCTGCGGCCATGTGGGGTGTTGTGATTCTTCGCCCATGCGGCACGCCCGGGCTCACGCCAACGAGTTGCATCCAATCGTTCGTTCCTTGGAGCCCGGCGAGGATTGGCGCTGGTGCTATCCCCATGAGGCATTCGTCTAGGGTACCGGCGGGCGCAACCAGCTGATGGAACCTGTCACAGGCTCGACGATGATCGAGACGCCGGACGTCTCGGGCGCCTATCCACGGCTCGGCCAGGCCCAGATCGAATTGTTGGGCCGCGCCGGAACCGTCCGGGCTATTTCAGCAGGAGAAGTCCTCATACAAGAAGGAGACTTCGGCGCTGATTTCTTCGTCATACTGCAGGGCAAGGTACTGGTCGTGGAGGGGCTGCATGCCTCCGGGAGTAGGCAGCCTGCTGAGCTGGGCCCGGGCACGCGGATCCTGGAAGTCCACGGTCCGGGACGGTTTCTCGGGGAATTGGGTCTGGTCGAGGGGCAACCGGCCTTTCTCAGCACAGTGTCCGCTGAGGCAGGGGAAGTGCTCCAGATCAGCGGGGACGATTTGCGCCGTGTGGTGCTGACGGACGCCTCGGCGGGCGAGACCATCCTGCGGGCCTATCTTCAGCGCCGGATCCTGCTGATCAGTTCGGGCGCGGGCATACGCATCGTTGGATCCCGTTTCAGCCGTGACACCGTTCGCCTCTTGGAATTTGCGGCCGCCAACCGCCTGCCCCACCGGTTGGTCGATCTGGAGAATGACGAACAGGCGCAGGCCCTCTTGGACCGGGCCGGGATCCTCGCGGACGACCTGCCCGCAGTGGTGCTTGGCGCCTCGCGGATCCTCAGAAACCCCACAAATGCAGATCTGGCCGCTGCCATGGGCCTACGGGCGGTGAAAGAGCATTCGGCCCCCTACGATCTCATGGTGATCGGGGCCGGGCCGGCCGGCCTGGCGGCCGCCGTTTACGCGGCGTCCGACGGGTTGTCGGTCATCCTTAAAGAAGAGCACGCGATAGGCGGGCAGGCCGGCACCTCGCCGCGGATCGAAAACTTCCTCGGCTTTCCCACCGGGATTTCCGGCGGGGAACTTACTGAAAGAGCGATCGTTCAGGCCCGTAAGTTCAGAGTCCAGATCAACGTTGCCTGCCGGGCACGCACCATCGAGTTGAGGGACGGGGAGTTCCGAGCCGCGTTCAACGAGAGCGGCCCGGCCTCCTCCCGGGCCGCACTGCTCGCAACCGGGGTTCGCTACCGCCGGCTGCCAGTCCCCGGGCTGGAGGAATTCGAGGGGATCAGTGTCTTCTACGCCGCCACCGTCCATGAGGCCAGGCTGTGCGGGTTGCAGCCGGTGACCGTCGTCGGCGGTGGAAACTCCGCGGGCCAGGCCGCGCTTTTCCTGGCTGGCACGGCAGCACCAGTGCGGCTGGTGGTGCGCGGGGCGGACCTTCGCGCGGACATGTCGGGGTACCTCGCGGAACGGATCGAAGAGCACCCCGGCATAGAGGTGCTGCTGGGGGCCAACATCGTGGCCGTGGACGGTTCCGGCTCGCTTGAACGGATCGTCGTCGATCTGGGAGCCGCAGGCGAACAGCGCGTCTTCGACTCCCGGTACCTCTTCATTTTCATCGGGGCCAAGCCGCACACGGAATGGCTGCAGGGCAGCCTCGCCCTGGATGACCACGGCTTTGTTCTCACCGGGGCTGATCTCAAGGACCTTCCTCCTGAGTTCAGCCATCTGGGGCGCAGACGGCTGCCCCTGGAAACCAGCGTTCCCGGGATGTTCGCGGCCGGCGATGTTCGGCATGGATCGGTGAAACGCGTAACGGCTGCCGCCGGTGAAGGCTCAACAGCCGTGGCGATGGTCCACGAGCACCTGCGCCTCCTCCGGGATGGACCGGCCGGTGCGCGTTGGAGTGAGGGACGGTGAAAGTCCAGCAGGACCGTGCCTACCCCTGGGTGTGACATACGACGGCAACGGCACCAATTTCGCGATTTTCAGTCAAGTCGCCGCGGCCATTAAGTTGTGCCTCGTCGATATGGACGATCGAACCGCAGATCGGCTGGAGGCCAAGAAAGCCTTTCTCTGGCACTGCTATCTGCCTCGCGTGCCTCCGGCCAGAGATACGGTGCCGTAATACAGGGCCCGTCGACCGCGCAGGGGACTCCGCTGCAACGCCGACAAGCTTCTGCTTTACCCCTATTCCAAGGCGGTAAGCGGAACCATTCGTCGGAACCCCGACATGTATTCCTCCAACTCCGGGATCCAGGATCGTTCAGCGCAGAGGACTCGGCGCCGTTCATGGTCAAAGGAGTGGTGATCAGCTCATATTTTTGACTGGCAAGGTGACCGGCCGCCAAATATCCCCTGCCACCGGGCGGTGATCTACGAGGCCCAGGTAAAAGGGCTCACCGACATTCCTGTTTGGAGCGGGGAATGTATGCCGACCTTTACCCTGCGGCCGGCTGAGTACGCTGACAACTGGGAACAAGTACTCGATACCGCTGCCCGCGGAACGGACCTTCGGATCTTCGAAGCGGACGGGACAATAGGCTTGGCGGCGAAATCAGTCGTCCTTACTGCGCGCACACCTGCCGGCGGCCGAGGAACCTGACTATGCCGTGGAAGCGTCGGTGACGTCCCGAAATGCCGTTGAGCGTCCCGCACCGACGGCAATCCGCAGGGACATGACAGGAGCTTAACAACGGCGACATACGGGCGTAGTTTGGTGGTGTTGGAAAGCCGATCCCGGCCTTGCCGCATCGGCCGCAGAGTTGGCCGGGCCCGCAAGAGACGACTCACCGGTATCCCGGCCAAGTACGGCGTTGGATAGCCTGCGTCGAGGGTCCATGTTCAGGACGGCATACCGTGGGACCCGAAAATGGTCGATTCTAAATTCCGTGATGGGGACAAGCGGCTTAAGCCGAGTCTCGATCACAGAGGGCAACAGGCTACGGTCTGCCCAGGCTTGTATCCCCTGTAAAAGCCCCTTTGCTGTGGACAGAGACGAGGATCATTATGTTCGATCGACGTGTGGCAGAGGAAATCCTCAACACGGCCGCGCAGGCGGTGTCGGAGATGTCGTTCTGTGAGGTCAAGGACCGTTACCTCGCGGTGAATGGCCAGTTGAACCCCGTCCCCGAACGCGCGGCGTTGCCTCAGGATCAGGACGTCCGGCGCCTCAATGGCAGGGACTCCGTTCTCCCGTGCGCCAGGCCGGGCTGGCGATATGCGCTGTTCACCGTTGGTGACGGTGGCGAGCTGAACGGGTGTCTGGTGCTGTCCGCCGCCGACCCTCCGGATCTCCCCCAGCTGATGCAGCTCGGGACAGCTGCGGGGACAACGGGAACGACTCGCGCCAGGGGATCCCCCGGGGAACTCCCGAATGACGCAATCGGTCAGCTGCTCCGCCGTGACGACATGGACCAGCGTCTCCTGTCCCTCTCGGCGACGGTACTTGAGCTTGAAGAACACGCCAGGATCCGGGATGCCTTGGACCAGGGCGCGACTCCCGACCTCGGGGACAGTGACTCCAGGGAGGGGCTCCTGGCGGAGGTCCTTTCACGGCTGACGGGGCGGCCCATCTGTATTGAGGACGCGTTCGGGCATATTAGCGCGGCGGCTGGGATCGGGTCCAAACGCCCCTACCCCAGGCTTGGCGCGGCGGCCAGATCGCGGACTGCGCAGCTCTGGCTTGCCTCCGGCTCACCAGTCCGCGAACCGCGAAGGCTCGTTGCCCTTGCCCTGTCGCACAACGAGGTGTTGGGGGCTATTTGCATGCTGGAAACCGACAGGCCGGTCACAGCCGGCGACATCTTCGCTTTGAAGTACGCAACGCGGCTCTTGGAGGTCGAGTTGTCGCACCGCCGCAGCCTGGCCCGGCTGGAACTAAGGCTGGGGCGCGACCTCGTGGACGAACTCGTGTCCGGAATGGATGGCGCGACCGCAGGCGTTCGTACCGAGGCATTGGGATATGACATCAGCGGTCCGCAGCACGTCATCGTGGCGGAGTGGCAGCCGCCACGAACTGACGATACTGTCGTGGTCGCACTGCGCAGGACGTTCCTGGAACTCCGTTCATCCGCGCTCGTTTCACGGCGCGCGGACATGGCTGTTGCCGTGGTACGTGGAGATCCGTTGGGTGCCGAGGTCTTTTCCGTTGTTGCCAGGACCCTGCGAAGTGCCACCGGCGCCGTGGGCATCGGCGGTCCAAGCCAGGATGTCGCCCACATTCCGCGCTCCTTCTCGGAAGCCCTGCACGCGCTGCACATTCGGGCCGGTTCAATCGATCGCTACGGTGTCACCCGCTTTGATCAACTGGGGATCTACCGCATCTTGGACACAGCTGGGGGCGAACCGGATCTGGCCGGCTATGTCGACGAGTGGCTCGGTACCCTTCAACGCGCCGACGACAGCCGGGGGTCTGACCTGGTGCAAACCCTGGCCGAGTACCTGGACCACGGCGGCAACTATGACAGTACGGCCGAGAGCCTGACCATCCATCGAAGCACTCTGCGTTACCGCTTGAAGTCCATTCGGCAGATCACCGGCTTCGACCTTGCCGACCCCGAGACCCGGCTAAACCTGCACGTCGCAACGCGCGCATGGCGCCTTCGTCCGCACGGCGCTCCTTTTCATGTCCCATAGCCAGGCATCAATCGGCCGAATAGCCGCGGTCAGCACGGTGCGGGCCGGGCAATCCGGCGGGCAGGGGAACACCCCACGGACTCAGGTATCGGGAACCGGTGT
Organism: Arthrobacter sp.; assembly: GCA_025464925.1. The sequence continues at coordinate 1,112 of JAODMS010000049.1, read as the reverse complement.
CCACGGCGACGGTAACGTCGACTTTACTGGTCATAGACACAGAACCATTGGAGGCCGGGCGTGCCGGAAAGCTCGGGCGACGTGAGCCCCACCAATGCCCGGACGCTGGGCGTGCTTGCCGAACCGGAGGTCACAGCGGAGTTCGCTGAGCGTAACGGCGTCGAGGTGGGCCATCTGCTCAACTTTTCAGATGAGGGCCACGACTGGTCGGTGGTGATCGAGTACCAGGATTTTACGGCTGGCAATGGGTTGGCGCCGATGCTGGACTCCATGGCGAAGCACCGGATCCGCCGTGCGTGGGATGTCATGGTCTGCCTGACGGATCTACCGATTCGTTTCGAGGGCCGGACTGTGGTCGCGGAAGTTGCGCTTGGGGAGCCGATCTCCCTGGTTTCCCTGCCCGCGCTCGGCGCTGTCAACATCGACCGCCGGGTCCGCACTGCCGTCGCCGATCTCGGCTGGGCGATGCACCGTCACTTCGATCCCGAGGATGACGCCGGGGAATTCGGTCCGCCCTCGCTGCACCAATCGCGGCATATTGAGACCGCTGTTCTTGACGACGGGCCGATTGGGTTCCGATACGTCTCGGCAACCCGTCTCGGCCGCGGACGGTTGCTGGCGGGCATGCTGCGGGCGAACCGTCCTTGGCGGCTGGTCTTCGGGTTGAGAAGCGCCATGGCCGCCGCGATCGCGACAGGCGCTTTCGCCCTTGTCACGAACACTATCTGGCAACTCGCAGACCTGCTGGGGGCGCCGAGGCTGACTTTGCTGATGGTCCTTACGATCAGCTCGATGGTGTTCTGGATCATCACCCAACACGATCTATGGGAAAGCCCCCGGCGCGATGATGCCCTCGAACGATCCAAGGCTGCCTTGTATAACGTCTCTACAGTGTGGTCATTGATTATCGGCGTCGTGATCAGCTACGTCCTGCTGTTCGTGGCCGTGCTGCTGGCCGCGGCGTTCACTATCGACGATGCCTTGTTGGCGCTGACCCTGCAACATCCCGTGACTGTTTGGGACTTTGCGGAAGTCGCGTGGATGACTACATCGGCGGCGCTCATCGGGGGTGCCTTGGGTTCGGGATTCGAGTCGAAGGACGACATTCTTCG
>JAODMS010000028.1 GCA_025464925.1 Arthrobacter sp. | reverse complement strand
CCTCGAAGGGTTTTTGCTCGGCAGTGAACACCGCCCCGAGGCTCTGCGCGTAGACGCTCGCCAGTCCCCTGGCGGTGACGTCCTCGCGGTCGTACGAGTAGCCCCGGACGTCCGCGTACCGCACACCCGCCTGCCGAAGGCTTTCAAACTCGTTGTACTTCCCGACGGCGGCAAAGGCGATCTTGTCGTAGATCTCGCCGATCTTGTGCAGCGAGGGTGAAGGGTTCTCCGCCACGAGGGCGATCCCGTCCCGGCAGCTGATGACGACCACCGAACGTCCGCGGGCGATGCCTTTCCGTGCGAAATCCGCACGGTCCTTCATCAGCTGTTCGGGCGAGACATAGAACTGCTGGGTCATCTCAGGCCTCCCGCTGGGCCACGGCCCTGGATTCTATGATGGTGCCGGCCACCGCGGCGAGTTCGCGCTCGGGGACCCTGACCGCTCCCGACCGGTTGACGATGTAGACCACCGGCCAGAGTTGCCGGATGGGATCGGGGCCGCCCGTGGCGGCGTCGTCGTCGGCGGCGTCATACAGCGCTTCCACTGCGACGGCGACCGCGTCCTGTTCGGAAAGGTTGGGCCGCCAGAGTTTTTTCAGCGCCCCGCGGGCGAACATCGAGCCTGAGCCCACGGCGTGGTGCTCCTGCTCTTCGTAGCGTCCGCCGGTGACGTCGTAGGAGAAGAGCCTGCCGACGCCGGCCGGCCGGTCAAAGCCGGCGAACAGCGGGACGACGGCGAGCCCCTGCATTGCCATCGGGAGGTTGCTGCGGATCATGGCACCAAGCCGGTTGGCCTTTCCATCCAGGCTCAGGAGCGTGCCTTCGATTTTTTCGTAGTGTTCCAGCTCAACCTGGAACAGCCGGGTGATGTCGAGGGCGATGCCGGCCGTCCCTGCGATGCCCAGCACTGAGTACTGGTCGGCCGGAAACACCTTCTCAATGTGCCGGCTGGCGATCACATTGCCCATCGTGGCCCGCCGGTCCCCCGCCATCAGCACTCCCCCGGCGTAGCTCAGGGCCACGATCGTCGTTCCGTGCGGCACATGGACGGGCGCGGCGGCGTGGGAGGTGAGCGCGGCGGAAGGCAGCTGGTAGAAGGGGAGCAGTTCCGGCCGTTGGCGTTGCAGGTGTTCGGTGAACGAGGACGTCGCGTTGGCTGCTACCTGGTTGGCTGTTGTTTCCTGCACTGGTGAACTCCCTCAATGTGGTGGATCAACCACTCGTCCGGTCTCAGCCCTTCGTGTCGCCCTTATCCGGCGTCCCGTGGGCGGTCCTACTGGCCGCCCTTTTGGACGAAGGCTCGGACGAACTCCTCGGCATTGGATTCCAGGACACCGTCTATCTCGTCCAGGAGATCGTCGACGCCCTGTGTTGCTGCTGATGCTTGGCCCTCCGCAGGGACCGGCGGGGCGGCGGGCACATCCTCGTCGACCTCGGTGTCCCGCGCCTGCGGCTTCTGCTGCTCCTGGCCTGCCATTGGTTCCTCCTTCTGTCCGTCCCCTTTTTCGCAAGGGACATCCTGTAGCAATATTGTCACGTCCGGGGCGCTGGCGGGGGGCTTTGTTCCTATGAACCGGGAGTGACCCCCAAGAGTTCAGAGAGGAACGGCCCGGCTTCGCGGTGACGGTCAAAGAGGGCGCCGGTGAGGGCCTCGGTTCCGCGCAGCGGCTCGCGGGTAGGGACCCGTTGGAGCCTGCCGCGGCCGGGCACGTCAAAGATGACGGAGTCCCAGCTGGCCCCCACCAGGTCGGTCCCGAAGCGGCTGACGCAGCGTCCGCGGAAGTATGCGCGCGTGTCCGAGGGCGGCTCCGTCACCGCGCGCCCGATCAAGCCGTCGTCGACGATCCGCTGCATGCGGTCCCGGGCGAGCAGCCGGTAGTAAAGCCCCTTTTCGGGACGGATGTCGGCCCACTGCAGGTCCACGAGGCCGAGCCGAGCATCATCCCAGCCCAGTCCGTCGCGTTGACGGTATCCCTCAAGCAGGGAGAGCTTGGCCAGCCATTCCACCGAAGAGGCGGCCGCGGCCCGGTCGCTGCCCAGTTCAGTAAGCGTTGCGGACCAGCGCTCCAGCACCGCGTGGGTGTGCCCGTCCCCCGCCACGGCGTCGGCGCCGCCGGTGTCCTGGGCATGTTTCGCGGCGGCCTCGTAGTAGATCCATTGCAGGTCCAGGGCGGTGATCCGGCGTCCGTCGAGCAGCCGCAGGGTGGCCGTGAGCGAGGTGTCGTGGCTGACGGCCTGCAGCGCCGCGACAGGTTCGTGGACTTCCACCCGGGGTGCGAGGCCGGCCTCAATCAGGCTCAGGACCATGGCGGTGCTGCCGAACTTAAGGTAGTTGGACGCCTGGCTCAGGTTGGCATCGCCGATAATGACGTGGAGCCGGCGGTACTTGTCCGCCGTGGCGTGCGGCTCGTCGCGGGTGTTGATAATGGGGCGCCGGATGGTGGTCTCAAGGCCGACTTCGGTCTCGAAGAAGTCCGCGCGCTGGCTGATCTGGTAGCCGGGCCGGGAGCTGTCCTGGCCCATTCCCACCCTGCCCGAACCGCACAGAATCTGGCGGGTGACAAAGAAGGGCGTCAGCCCGCGCACGATGTCGCCGAACGGCACTGCGCGGGGCATCAGGTAGTTTTCGTGCGAACCGTAGGAGACCGACTTGTTGTCGGTGTTGTTCTTGTACAGGTTGATGGGCGGCAGGTCCGGGTCCGCGGCGAGGCGGCGCACGGCGGCCAGGGCAACGAGGTCGCCGGCGGCGTCCCAGATGACAGCATCGCGCGGGTTCGTGACTTCCGGGCTGGAGTACTCGGGGTGGGCGTGGTCGACGTAGAGCCGTGCCCCGTTGCCCAGTACCATGTTCATCAACAGCGTACCGGGCTCGTCCTCGCCGTCGTGGTCCAGCTCCTCCCTGCCGTAAGCGAGAGCTATCGCCTCGGCATCAAGGACCGGCGGCCGGTCGGTGAGTTGATCCGGCTCCGCCGCACTCCGTTCGAGCGTCCAGCCGCGCGCGTCATGCAGCGGTTCCTCGTCCGTATAGTCCCAGCGGGTTTCGGCTCCACCGGCGGCGCGCAACCGCGTCACCTGGGCGTAGGCCTGGATGACCCGGGCGGACATCATGGTGGCGTTGGCGCCGGGGGCAGAGGGCGCGTGGATGCCGTATTCGGTCTCCGAGCCCATCACCCTCATCGCGCCGCCCACAGGCAAACCTCCGGTGGCGTCGGCCGGCCTGCCGGCCACTGGTCCTGTCACAGGTACTGGCCCGTGCTGGGCATCGTCTCGATGGACTTGCCGGGTTCCTGGCCCGCCTTGCCCTGGACGATGGTGCGGCTGTAGGTGATGCGTTCGCCCTTCTTGCCTGAGATCCGTGCCCAGTCGTCCGGATTGGTGGTATTGGGCATGTCCTCGTGTTCACGGAATTCGTCGACGACGGCGCGCAGCAGGTGGTCGATGCGCAGGCCTTTCTGCCCGATGGTGAGCAGATCCTTGATGGCGTACTTCTTGGCCCGGTCCACGACGTTCTGCACGACGGCGCCGGAATTGAAGTCCTTGAAGTACAGCATCTCCGTGTCGCCGTTGGCGTAGGTGACTTCCAGGTACTCGTTCGACTTCTCGGTGGAGTACATCGCCTCGACGGTGCGCTGGATCATCGCGTCCACGGTGGCCTGCACGTCGCCGTCGTGCTCGGCGAGGTCCGAGCCGTGGAACGGAAGATCGGTAGTGATGTACTTGTTGAAGATGTCCGCCGCTGCCTCGGCGTCGGGGCGCTGGATCTTCACCTTGACGTCCAGCCGTCCGGGCCGCAGGATGGCCGGATCGATCATGTCCTCACGGTTGGAGGCGCCGATGACGATCACGTTGTCGAGCCGCTCCACGCCGTCGATCTCGCTGAGCAGCTGCGGAACGATGGTGGTCTCGACGTCGGAGGAGATACCGGTGCCGCGGGTGCGGAACAGCGAGTCCATCTCGTCGAAGAACACCACGACGGGGCTGCCCTCGGAGGCCTTCTCCCGGGCGCGGGCGAAGATCAGCCGGATATGCCGTTCGGTCTCGCCGACGTACTTGTCGAGGAGTTCCGGGCCCTTGATGTTCAGGAAGTAGCTCTTCATGTCTGTCTTGCCCGCACGCTCGGCCGCACGGGCGGCCAGGGAGTTGGCCACGGCCTTGGCGATCAGCGTCTTGCCGCAGCCCGGCGGGCCGTAGAGCAGGATGCCTTTGGGCGCTTTGAGCCCGTGTTCGCGGTACAGGTCCGGGTGCAGGAACGGCAGTTCGACGGCGTCGCGGATCTGTTCAATCTGCGGCCCCAGCCCGCCGATGTCCTGGTAGGTGATGTCCGGAACTTCCTCCAGGACCAGGTTTTCCACCTCGGAGCGCGGAATTTTCTCCAGCGCGTAACCGGTGCGCGAGTCTATCGAGAGCGCGTCGCCGACCCGGAGTTTCTGCGCCAGCAGGGCACCGGAAAGCCGGATGACCCGTTCCTCGTCCGCGCGGCCGACCACCAGGGCGCGGTCGGACCCCAGCAGTTCCTTCAGCGTCACGAGGTCGCCGGCCCGCTCATAGCCCAGTCCGGCCACCACCAGCAGGGCCTCGTTGAGCAGGACTTCCTGGCCGACCGTCAGCTGGTTGATGTTGACCAGCGGGCTGACTCCCACACGCATTTTCCGGCCGGCGTTGAAGATATCCACGGACTCTTCGGTGGCGGCCTGGCCGCTGTTGCCGGCGGACGGCTGCCGCTTCGGGTTCAGCTGCAGCACGGTGCCGAAGCTGTACGGCGGCTGGCCTTCCTGGTCGAGGGCGTTCTTGAGCCGGAGGATCTCGGCCTTGGCGGTCTCGAGCATGCCGACAAGTTTCGAATTGTTCTGCGTGGCCGCGGCGAGCTGGCGGTCAATGTGCCGGAGCTTGTCCCGGAGGATATTGACCTGCCGCTCCGCCACGGACATCTCACTGGCGGCGTAGCGGTCGTCGTCGGTGGCCGCGGCATGCCGCGCGTCGGCCCGTCCGGCAGTCGCCTGTGAGTCGTCTGCCGGTGTGCGGCCCGGATCAGTGTTCGGAGTCTCCATCGTGCATCAGCCCCTTCCTACGCTTCTATTAAGACCATAGCCCCAAGAAGGCGGGTGCTGCTGGACCCATCCGAAATATCCTTCTACTCGGTAACGTCCGGCGCGTCCACTACGTTCGTTCCGGCGATTGCGTCGCGCGCGGCTCGGCGCAGTTTCTTGTCTGAGACGGCCCGCTCCCCCACAGCCCCGGGCGTCCAGGCGTTGACGTCCTCCGCGTTGAAGTCCGTCTTCGAGGGACGGCGCTTCACGGAGATGCCAGTGACGCCATCGGCCAGCCTGCGCGTGACGAGCAGGAAGCCGGTGTGGGCAACCATGCGGTGGTCCGGACGCACGGCGAGGCCCTCGAGGTGCCAGCCGCGGACCATGGATTCCCAGGCATCGGGTGCGGTGAAGCGGCCGTCCGCGCGGATGGCCTCGGCCGTCCGGGACAGCTGCGTCACAGTGGCGACATAATTGATCCAGACGCCACCGGGAGCCAGGACGGTCGCGACGGCGTCGAGGCACTCCCATGGGGCGAGCATGTCCAGGACCACCCGGTCCACGGATCCCGGTGCCTCGCTGCGGACGACTTCCTCCTGGAAGTCACCGAGGGAAATCTTCCACGCCGGGTGCGGTCCGCCGAAGATCGTCTCGACGTTGCCGCGGGCGATGTCCGCAAACTCTTCACGGCGTTCAAAGGAATGCAGGTAGCCGTTGTCGCCCACCGCACGCAGCAGCGAGATGGAGAGCGCGCCGGACCCCACTCCGGCTTCGACCACGCGGGCCCCCGGAAAGATGTCTGCCATGGTGACGATCTGTCCGGCGTCCTTGGGATAGACCACCGCCGCGCCACGGGGCATCGACAGCACGAAATCCGAGAGCAGGGGACGCAGCGTCTGGTACTGCTGGCCGACGTTGTTGACGACGACGGAGCCATCCGGCTGGCCGATGATCTCGTCGTGGTTGAGGAAGCCGCGGTGCGTGTGGAACGCCCCGCCCACTTCCAGGGTGATGGTGTTCATACGGCCGCGTTCATCCGTGAGCTGCACCCGCTCACCTTCCCGGAACGGTCCGCGGCGGCGCGCAGCACCGATCGGCGGCGTGCCGGCGGCTGCCGTGCTGGTACCCGTGGTGGCGTCGGCCGGATTTGCGGTGTTGGCCGCGGTGTCGCTGCTCATGAAGATGTTCCTCGCTCCTGTAAAGCTGTGTGGCCGCGGATACGCCGGCGGCCGGGTCCTTGTGCCCGGGGCCTTGCGCCCCGGGCCGGAAATTCACGACCGGCAGGTAACTCTACCGGTTCTGGTCCTGATTCTGACTGTTGCGCTGCCTTTGGGTCCTGCCCTGCCCGCGTCTGCTGCCCCGCGGATCCTTGCCGGTGATGGCGTTGAGGACGGTTGACTGGTGCAGCAGGCCGGTAACGGTCCCGTTCCGGTCCACCACGGCGTACGCCTGGCCCTCCAGCTGCGCAAGGTACTGGAGCAGCTCCTGGCCCTTGGAGTCCTGGGGCACGTAAGCGCCGGTGCCGAGGGCGGAGGAGACGGCCGTGACCGGCGTCGTGGCGGCGGCGGCCGGAGGGACCGTCGCTGCGGCCCGGGCATCGACCAGTGCGACAGGACGTCCGTCCCCGCCACACAACACGACGGCGGGGGTTCCGCCGGGCGCCAGGGCCAGCACGTCCGCGACGGTGGCGGATTGTGGAAGGCCGACGGCGGGCTCGGCGAGGGCGGCGGCGTCCACCAGGTGCAGCCTGCCCCGGAGGTGCGCCTGCTGGATGGACGCGGTGGCGCCCATCCACAGGAAGCTGCCCACCAGGGTTGTGATGAGCATGAGGGAAATATCCGGGCGTTCCCCGCTGAGCAGGGGCAGGACGATGAACCACACCGCCAGGGCGACGACGATGATCCTGCCTCCCCAGCCGGCCGCGATCGTGCCCTTTTCCTGGCTGCCGGTCGCCTTCCAGACGGCTGATTCCACCAGCCTGCCGCCGTCCAGCGGCAGGCCGGGCAGCACATTGAAGATGCCGATCAGCAAGTTGGCCCATACGAAGATGTTGGCCAGGATGTCAGCGACGCCGCTCAGGTTTCCGGTGGACACGAGGAGCCAGCCTCCGCCGGCCAGGGCAAGGTTCGCGGCGGGACCGGCCATGGCCACCAGCACCGACCGGCCCGGCGATGCCGTAAAGCTTTCGAACTGGGTGTGGCCGCCCCACAAGTTGAGGACGATTTTCTCGGTGGGCCAGTGGTAGATCTTGGCGGTCAGCGCGTGGGCCAGCTCGTGCACCAGCACCGAGATCAGCAGGAGTACGGCGTAGGCGAAGGCCACCAGGTAGGCGGTGGCGCCAAGTCCCGGATCGTTGCGCTGGAGGACGGGTCCGTAGACGATCACGGTGAACGCCGCGATGATGAACCAGGAATAGGCGAGAACCACCGGGATGCCGGCGATTCGTCCCAGCGGGATCCCCTCCCTGCGGTCACTGAGGCGTTTGGGCGGCTGTCCCGGGGCTTCGGTGTCAGTCAATGGCCAGGCTCCTGCTGATGGGGGTGACAGCGCTTTCCAGCCCGAAAGTTGCCTCCGGGAACTCGTGCCGCAGCGCCACCAGCTCTTCGAGGTCCGCTACGGTGCGTCCCTGGAGGGTGTCCCAGGTGGCGCGGCGCGGGTCGTGGGGCAAGGGCGTGATGTGCGGAATGGCGACCGTCACGACGCCGGAAGCCACGGCCGCGGCGACGCCCGGTCCGGAGTCTTCCAGAGCGACGCACTGGTGCAGCGTCAGCTCCGGATCCTGCTGCCGCAGCAGTTCGACGGCCTTGAGGTAGGCCTCGGGGTGTGGTTTTCCCTGCGTGACGGTATCGCCCGTGACCAGGAAGTCGAAGTAGGGCTTCGGCAGGCTGGCGACGATTTCGCGGGCCAGCGGGGCCTCGGACATGGTCACCAGGGCGCAGCGGATCCCGGCCGTGTGGAGCTCGTCCAGCAGTTCGCGTGCTCCGGGCCGCCAGGGCACGGAGTTCCGGACCTGGCTGATGACGTGCCCCGTAAGGGTGTCGATGATTTCGCGGCTCTCCAGCTTCACGCCGGCTTCCTGCAGGATTCCCGCGGAGAAGTGGAGCGACTGGCCCACGAGCTGCATGGCCTGCTCGTGGGACCACTGTCCGCCGTGCGCGGCCACGAGGGCGTGCTCGGCTTCGATCCAGTACGGCTCGGTGTCGACGATGGTGCCATCCATATCCCATAAGGCAGCTTTGAGAAGTGGCTGGGAGGCTGAGGATCGCATGCCCTCCAGTCTACGGTGAAGCCCCACAGCAGGCTCCCGCACTACGCCCGTGGCGGATATCCTGCGTCTGCGGCGCCCGCCCCGGCGCAGCCGCCCGCACGGGCGGCTCCGGTATGCCGGCAATGATTTGCGGACTTGCGGCGCTGCATTCCATGCGTGGGGCCGCTCCTTGGAAGTAGGGTGAAGAGATGAACAGCTTCGAGGGAGACACCACGGAAACGGGCGCCGCGCCCGAGCCGGAACGGCTGTTGCAGCCTGTGCCCGAGGGGCGGCGCATCACTGTGATGCTTGCCGCCTTTGAGGGGTGGAACGACGCCGGAGAGGCCGCGAGCGACGCCCTGCGGTATCTGAACAAGCTCTGGGGCGGCAAGAAGGTCGCCACGGTAGACGCCGATGAGTACTACGACTTCCAGTTCACCCGGCCGACGATCCGCCGGACCGCTGCCGGTGAGCGGAAGATCAAATGGCCGTCCACCCGCATCTTCAAGGCCAGCGTTCCCGACTCGAATGTGGACGTCATCTTCGTCCAGGGCACCGAGCCGTCCTACAAATGGCGCGCCTACACGGCCGAACTGCTGGTGCACGCGGCGGCCCTCCACGTGGACTATGTGATCCTCGTCGGTGCCCTCCTTGCGGACGTGCCGCACAGCCGCCCGATCCCCGTGAGCGCGTCCACGGATGACAGCGCCCTGCGTGAGCGAATGGACCTGGAGGCGTCGCAGTATGAGGGTCCCGTGGGGATCGTCGGCGTGCTTGGGGAAGTAGCCCTGCTGGCGGGCCTGCCCACCATCTCGCTCTGGGCCGCCGTGCCCCACTACGTGGCCCAGGCGCCGTCCCCCAAGGCGCAGCTGGCGTTGCTCCACCGGATCGAGGAGCTCCTGCAGGTCCCCCTGGACACCACGGAACTCGTCGAGGAATCAGACGCCTGGGAACGCGGCGTCGACGAGCTGGCCACTGAGGATCCGGAAATCGCCGCCTATGTCCGCCAGCTCGAGGAAGCCAAGGACACCGC
>JAODMS010000257.1 GCA_025464925.1 Arthrobacter sp. | reverse complement strand
TGGACGCCTGCTGCGAGGCCTGGAATACCTTCACGCAGATCCCCGGCGCAATCCGCTCTTTGTGCTCGCGCAGCTGGGCAGTGCTGCCTTCAGTTCCGGTTATTTCATGACACGGGATTGGTATTAGCGGCCGGCACCGCCAGCGCAGCCGGTGGCGCGCAAGCCCTCATGGCCGCCTACAGCAAAGCCTCTGCGGCCTCCAGCGGGGGCAGTGGTGGTTCTGGCATGGGCGACATGATGGGTGGCGTCGCCAGGGCCGCTTCAAATCTTGGCGGTAGCAGCTCAGGCGGAGGCAGCGTCTTCGCCGGCATGGACCGCGGTAGCAGTTCGGATAGTGGTTTTGGCAGCTCTGGCAGCCGCTGGGGCGGTAGCTTCGGTAGCGGTGCAAGCGACAGCACCAAAACAGGCGAGAAAAGCAATTTCCCAGCCAAGGAGGACAAGCATTCAAGCGGAAGTGGATCAGCACCTGATGCTCAAGGCAAGGCCAACGCAGGCGGCAATACCGCAGGGTCTGACGCCAAGGCAGGCGGATCAGGCAACGGCTTGACACCGGGCGAGCAGCGCTCCAGCGGCAGCATGTTGGGCCGTGCAGCGGCCATTGCTGCGGGCACAGCGGGCAACCTGGCGCTGGGCACCTGGGACGTGGCGAAGGCCAAGGGGGCGAACATGCGCGAGTCGGCTCTTGACCGCATCGGCGACACCACGGGCGGAAAGATTGCAGCCGCGATCAGAGCGCGCGATTCTCAAGCGCCAGCACCCAGCAGCGCTGGGCCGGCCGAGATGGCTTTCAACAACAACGAACTGTCTGCAGGCAACATTCAAGCAGAACCCTCGGCCGCATCCGAAGTCGCGAATTTCGTGAACCGCAACTCCAAAACCTCTTGACCGCAAAGGAGTATCAGCCATGCAACGCAAAAAATTCATCGCCTCGGCTGCTCTGAGTGTGACCGCTTTCGGCGCGCTTACTGCCACAGCCAGCGCGCAGGAAATGCTCACAGGCGATACCCGCCTGGCGTGCGAAGCGATCTTGTGCCTTTCCAGCGGCACCCAGCCCGGCGAATGCACGCCTTCGCTGAGCCGCTATTTCAGCATTTCGCACCGCAAGCTCTCGGACACGATCCGGGGCCGCATCAACTTCCTGAACCTGTGCCCTGCCGCCAATCAAACGCCGCAAATGGCAGCCCTGGTCAACGCGCAGGCCAACGGTGCCGGCCGGTGCGATGCAGCCTCCCTCAATGCCGCAGGGCGGTCCTGGACGGGTCTTGATGAGGGCGTGGTGTACATCAGCAACCAAATGCCCAGCTACTGCACGGCTTACACCTCGAACGCCTACACGGACTTCTCGGGCGCGGTGCCCCGCTACGTGGGCATCCCTGAGCGCGCAGGGTATTGGGTCGAGGGCCGGGACTATGAGCGCGCCTTGGCCGAGTACAACGCTCGCATCCAGGCCGAGGATGAGGAGCGCCAGCGCGCCAGTTGGGGTGGCGGTAGTAATTGAGAGAAATTGAAAGACAGACAGGAAGCTTGAACCATGCCATTGATCGATCTGCCGCCCCCGCTTCAAGAGCGCGTCATCTGCTCGATTTCGGCCGCCGTCAAGTATGAAGTGCCTGCAAACATCGTTCTTGCGGTCGCGGAGAAAGAAGCTGGAAAGCCGGGTCAATGGGTGAGAAACACGAACGGCACGCATGACGTGGGCCCGATGCAGTTCAACACTGTGTATCTGGGCGATCTGGCCAGGTACGGCATCACGGCAAATGACGCGGCAGCATTTGGCTGCTATTCGTTTGACCTGGCCGCTTGGCGGCTGCGCCAGCACATCCGCAAGGACAAGGGCGACTTGTGGACGCGGGCAGCCAATTACCATTCGCGCACACCCCAATACAACACAATCTATCGGGCCGACTTGATGCGCAGGGCGGTCAAGTGGGCCGATTGGCTCGATGCGCGTTTCGTCACCCGTGATATCACCAAATCCGGTGCAGCGCCCTCGACGCCGGCAGTCGTTCAAACAGCTGCACCAGTTGCGCCACTTGCATCGAATCGAGTCCCTACAGCAACTCCGCAGGCAGCACCGCCAGACCCATGGCGCAGTGCCAGCTATGTGCCTCGCAAGCTCATCATGAACGACCAGTGAGGCCATTTTTCAAAAGGGAAGCTTACGAATATGATTCGTCACGACCCTGTGCAAATGGCGTACCCACCGGTCCTTTGAATCTATGGAGCGCACTCAATTCATTTGATTCAGTCGACGCGCATAAACCGCAGCTGCGTGGCCTGCACTTCTTCAATGCCGGTTGGGTAGGCCACGAGTACCAAGCCTTTTCCCCTGGCCCGCCGGTCCACCACCAGCTGCCCGCTGCGCCCATCGCCCGCAGCCACGTGGAATACGGGTGTGCCGACCCGAGGTGCCTGGACAATTCCTGGGGCGGCTTTGGACCTGGCCTGCACCGGCAAGTCCTTGGACGCAGCAGGCTCCTCGATGGATGGGATCGGTTTTTCCGGGGACGGCTCGCGCACTGGGGGCGCTGTCCCGGGCTCACCGCCTGGCAACGCCGGGCGGCGCTCCTGAAAAACCTCCGCCCGGGCGCGCTCGAGCACGATGGAGCCGGTCGGCCTGCCGGTGATGACGCCAATGATGCGCCTGGCCTCGGTCACGCTGATGAATACGCCAGGTTCGGGCAAAGCGGCCACCACCTCGGCCGGCGTTTTTCCCCACTGGCGGTACAGGTCATAGAGCGCGCGCATGTCGGATGTGTCCAGGCGACAAGCGAGCTCGGGCGGGAAATTGCCCGCCTGCCGAAAGGCGGCGACCTGGTAATCCTTGAGCGCACACAGCGCGGCAATGTCTTTGGTACTGGCGCCTTCGCCCACCAGCCGCGCGATGGCCGCGGCCAGGTCCGTGTTGGATAGGTCGGCGCGCTGCTGGTTCTCGACGAGCTGCTCGGCAAAGTCGCCCGAGCCCGCCTGGCGAATCACCGCGGGAATGTCGGGCACCTCGGCGAGCCGCGAAGCGCGCAGGCGGCGCGCGCCAAAGGCCAGCAGATAGCGTCCGTTCACGGGTGAGCGGACCACGATGGGCTGCACCACGCCATGTGTCCGGATGCTGTCGGCCATGCTTTGCAGCTCGGCCGCATCAAAGACGGTGCGCGGCTGGTGCGGGTCCTCGTCGATGTCCGCCAGGCGAAGACGCAGCGCCTCACCTGGCTGGGCAATGGCCGCGCGCAGGCTGGCCCGGGTCGCTTCGGGCAGGCGGGCTTTGGGCTTGATGGAAATGATGGGCCGGGGGGCCTGCTGGGCTGAAAAGGGGAAAAGGTCGTCGTTGGGCATAAGTAGAAAGAAGCCATCTGAGGCCAAGCACCTATCTTATCGAGAACGGCGCTCAAGACGCTGCGGATTTTTTCATTGGCCTGGCAGGCAGCGGTGCTTTTAAAACCGTTCGGGTTTTCGGCGAACAGGACCGCCCCGAGGCTGCAGCAGACTGCCTGGGCGGATAAACGGTGAAACTGAGCATGCCTTGCACCGTGCAAGACGGACGCCTGTCTCGCTTGGGTTAACTTGGATTAGCTTGGATTAGTTTGGGTCAAACACCAAAACCTTGTGAAGGGGAAATCCGGCTTGTGCTGTGCCCTACTCCCACATTTTCGCGGCGATGAAATACATACCTGGCCTGGACGGCAAAGACCTGCACGGTCAATCTCAGTGTTCTCTGAGTAATTTGGGATCGTCATCCACAATCGAGACCATGAGCTCGCTTGCAATGCCAACCCCAGCTTCACCAGCCGTGCCGGCAACTGGACCTGCACAGCTGCCGGCCGTCGTACCCGCGTACGCGTGTGAGCACGGGATCGATGCCGAGCAGCTCGAAGCCGCACGCATTCGCCTGGAACTCTTGTATGACGAGGTCGCCGCTAACTGGCCGGGTTTCATCGCCCGGCCGGGCCAGTACGAGATGATGCAGGCGTGCCTGCTGACGTTCCTCTCGGCCAAGTCGCCCGAGAGCGATGAACGCAGCGGCAATCATCTGGCGCAACTGGAAGCGGGCACCGGCACTGGCAAGACGGTGGCTTACTGCCTGGCGGCCCTTGTCGCGGCCGAGGTGCTCAAAAAACCGTCATCGTCTCGACCGCTACCGTGGCGCTGCAGGAGCAGCTCATCCACAAGGATCTGCCGCGCCTGGCGGGTATTATTCCTGAACTGACGTTTGACATCCTCAAGGGCCGGGCCCGCTACGTCTGCCAAAGCTGCCTGGCTGGCGTGATCGAGGGCGTGGTGCCCGGCAGCGAACTTGCGGGCGAACTGCAGGACCTCTTTGCCGATAGCCGCCGGCCTGCACCCAGCGCAGTGCGCGACCGTCCAGCGGCCATGCGCTGGTACAAAGGCAGCGCAAAAAAACTCAACTCAGGCGCCTGGGATGGGGACATCGACTCCCTGGCGCAGCCGCCTGACCCGCAGGACTGGCGCGAAGTCCAGGCCAATGCCCACGCGTGCAATGGGGGGCAGTGCGAGCATTTTCGCAACTGCGCTTTTTTCAAGGCCAGGCGCCAGGCGGCTGGCGCTACCTTACAGGTGGCCAACCACGCGCTGGTGCTCGCCACGCTGCAGACCGACAGCAGCCTGATTGATGCGGGCAATACGCTGTTTGTGTTCGATGAGGCGCACCACCTGCCCGCCATCGCGGCCGAGCAGTTCTCCTACCGCGCGCGCCTGGGCGCGAGCAGCCGGCTGCTGACCGGCCTGCGCACGGTGGCGCTGCGCCATGCCAAAGCCCTGCCGGCCTCGACCCGGCCAGACCCGGTCGCTTTTGGCCAGCTGGTCACGGGCTGCACCGACCGGCTGGCCATGCTCGAGCGCTACTGGCAGGAATCCCACCTTGTCAGCGCCGAGCAGCCCGTTCACCGTTTCAGCGAAGGCCGGATTCCCGAAGACGTGGTTCCCGAGTGCGAGCAGCTTGTCAAGCTGCTTCGCGCCATCGGCTCGCAGGTGGTTAGCATCGCGGCGGCCTTGAAAGAGCCCGACGAGGCGAAGCCGCCTAGCGAGCGCGAGGTGCAAAGCCACGCCGGCGTCGAACTCGGCGTGTACCTGGCGCGCCTGGACACCCTGGACAAGCTGCTCAGTGCCTGGGCCACCCATGACCGGGTGCCGTGGGCCAAATGGATCGAGTGGGCCGAGGGCGCAGCCGGCGCCGCGCCGGACGCCTGGCTGTGCGCCAGCCCGATGACCGCGGCGCAGGTGCTGTCCAGGCACCTGTGGAGCCAGGCGAGCGCCGCCGTCTGCACCTCGGCCACTTTGACTGCCTGCGGCAGCTTTGATTTTTTTGACCGCTTGAGCGGCATGAACCGATT
>JAODMS010000048.1 GCA_025464925.1 Arthrobacter sp. | reverse complement strand
CCACGACGCCCAGGAAGGCCAGCAGCATGAGCCACGGGACCATGGGATCGTGGCGGCGGGTCATCTGGAAGACCTCGCGGATCTGCTTCAGCCGGCTCGGCTTCTTGACCTTCGCTTCCTTGGGCTTGCGGGAAAAAAGGCCGCGCTTCGGAGCGTCGGAAGCCGGAGTGGAGGTACTGGAATCACGGGAAGTCGCCATAGTGCCTTAATTCTACGTGATTCACGGCCAAGGGCCGGACGCCGGAAACCTCCGGAGCCGGCCCTCAGCGGGAAATGGTTACTTCAAAATTCAGGAGTGTGCCGCGAGCAGGGAACTGGCTTCCTGGCGGGTGCTGCCTGAACTTTCAATGTGGGCGAGTTCGGCCGGGATTTCCCGGCCCTTTTTGCGCATCGCGGTGGCCCACAGCCGGCCGGCGCGGTAGGAGGAGCGCACCAGCGGTCCGCTCATGACGCCGAGGAAGCCGATCTCGTCCGCTTCCTGCTGCAGGTCCACGAATTCCTGTGGCTTGACCCAGCGGTCCACCGGCAGGTGCCGCTCGCTGGGGCGCAAGTACTGCGTGATGGTGATCAGGTCGCAGCCGGCGTCGTGCAGGTCCCGCAGCGCCTCGGAGATTTCTTCGCGGGTCTCACCCATGCCCAGGATCAGGTTCGACTTCGTCACCATGCCCAGCTTGCGGCCCTGGGTGAGAACGTCCAGGGAACGGTTGTAGCGGAACGCGGGACGGATGCGCTTGAAAATCCTCGGCACGGTCTCCACGTTGTGGGCGAACACCTCCGGCTTGGAGTCGCAGATCGCCTCGATGTGCTCCGGCTTGCCGGAGAAGTCAGGAATCAGCAGTTCGACGCCGGTGCCCGGGTTCAGTTCATGGATCTTGCGGACCGTCTCGGCGTAGAGCCAGACACCCTCGTCGGCGAGATCATCGCGGGCCACCCCCGTGACGGTGGCGTAGCGCAGCTGCATTGACTGGACGGAGCGGGCCACCTTGGTGGGCTCGAACATGTCCACCGGGGAAGGCTTGCCGGTATCAATCTGGCAGAAATCGCAGCGGCGGGTGCACTCCGAGCCGCCGATCAGGAACGTGGCTTCCTTGTCTTCCCAGCATTCAAAGATGTTGGGGCAGCCGGCCTCTTCACACACGGTGTGGAGGCCTTCCTTCTTGACGAGGTTCTTGAGCTGCACGAACTCGGGGCCCATCTGGACCTTGGCCTTGATCCAATCCGGCTTGCGCTCCACCGGTGTGGCCGCATTTCGCTGCTCAATGCGCAGCATTTTCCGGCCTTCTGGTGCCAGTGTCACAGTAGAGCTCCTTCATGGGTTGCAACTAGGGCTTCTTCATTGTTGCCCAGTTCTTCGGTGATCCGCGACACGAGATCCGACGGGGAAACGTTCCTGCCGGTCTCCTGCGCGATCGTGGTGACGCCGGCGTCGGTGATGCCGCAGGCGATGATCTGAGCGTACGGGGCGAGATCGTTGTTGCAGTTGATCGCGAAACCGTGCATCGTGACGCCTTCATGGACGCGGATGCCGATGGCGGCGATCTTGCGCGCGGGACCCTTGTCGTCCTCGTCGATCCAGACGCCGGCCCGGCCCTTGATCCGTACGGCATCGATGCCGTAGTCGGCCAGCACGGCGATGATCACGGACTCCAGGCGCTCCACGTAATCGCGGATCCCCGCCGGATTCCGGAGCTTGACGATGGGGTAGCACATCAGCTGTCCGGGGCCGTGCCACGTGAGCTTGCCACCGCGGTCCACCGCCACCACCGGGGTGCCGTCAAAGGGACGTTCGTGGTCCTCGGTGCGCTTTCCGGCCGTGTAGACGGCAGAGTGTTCAAGCAGCAACACCGTGCTGGGCGCCGAACCGGCGACAACTTTCCGGTGAAGTTCGCGCTGGAGGTCCCAGCCGCGCGCATAGTCGATGAATTCCGGGGCGAGACCCAGTTGGAAAAACTCAAGAGTCATAAAATAAAGCTTAGACCCCGCCCGGCGTGGTACCCGATTGTGTGCTCAAGCTCTCAGGGGCCCCGGGCGCGCGGCACTGTGGATAACTTCTGCAGGATCGAGCCGGATCGGCTATTCCTTGCGTATGGAAGATTTCGAGCAGGCCCGCGGTGCGACGCCTGAGGTTGCCGGTTACGACGTCGGCCGTCAACTGGGACGCGGTGGCAACGCCGCCGTCTGGCTGGTCACCGAACAGGCGACGGGCCGTGACTTTGCCCTGAAGTGTTTTCCCTCTGGCGACCGCCCGCCGCCGAAGGATGGGGACCAGGATGGGGACGCGGAAGCGGGTATGCGGCGGGAAGTGCGGATCCTTTCAGCCCTGGACCACGAGCACCTGGTCAAGGCCCACAGCGTGGTGCGCCTTGCCGGCGCCGGGCTCGGGCTGGTTTTGGACCATGCGGCCGGGGGTTCGCTGGCGGAACTCCTGGCGGGCCGGGGCAGGCTGGGTGCCGCGGAGACGGTGACGGTGCTGACTCCCATCGCCCAGGCGCTGGCATACCTTCACGGCCACGGGTTCACCCATGGCGACGTCTCACCGGGCAATGTCCTCTTCACCGCGCACGGCAAACCGTTGCTGGCTGATCTGGGGGTGGCGCGCATGGTGGCCGACTCCAGCGGAGTATCGGAGGCCGGGACCGAAGGGTTCCGCGACCCCGCCCCCGTGGACGCCGTCCGGGCCGGGCTGCAGCCGGAACGCGATGTGTACTCCCTGGCGGCGGTCGGCTGGTACTGCCTCACCGGCAGGGCCCCCGGCCGCAGCGCACAGCGGCCGCCGCTGCCACTCCTGGTGCCGGAGGTTCCGGCTGCGCTGGCGGCGGCACTGGAGGCCGGTCTCAACGAGGACCGCCGGCAGCGGCCCGGGGCTGCGGAACTGGCCGCCGCAGTCTACCGCAGCGCCGAGGCGGCACCGGTGGACCTTTCCGTTTCCGTCCACCCCACGGTTCTGCCGCAACTGCTGACCCGCCGCGCCTTGCCCCGCAGCGCCCGGGAGCGGAGCGCTGAAAGGCTCCGGGGGTGGCTGCGAAGGACCGGAACACGCCGTGCCGCCGTGTCCCGCCGCGCCGCGGCCGCACGGCACTCCGCCGGCGGCTCTGGCTTCCTTCGCCGGCGAGGTCCTGCCCGCCGCGGCGGTTACCGGGCGTTGTCCACGGGCTGCGCCCTGGGTGGTGCTGCGGTCGCGGTGCTTGCCGGCGCCTGGCTCATCGCCGGGGGTCGCCTGCCGTGGACCTTTCCCGACTTCGGCCCGTCCGACTCAACGGCGCACGCCAGCCAAGGCGATATGGAAGGCGGAACGCCGGGCGCACCCGACGCCGCCGCGGCGGAGCCACCGGCAGGCGGGGAGCCGGACCCGGGGGCCGTTGCCGTATCCCCGGAGCTCCGTTCCCTGCTTGACTCGGCGGATCCCGAAGACGCGGTCCGCGGTCTGGCCGGACTGCGTTCCCTGGCGTTGAGCTCCAGCGACTTCGGGTTGCTGGCGGAGGTCAACGTCCCTGCGTCCCCCGCTGCCTTAACGGACGGCAGGATCAGTTCCCGGCTCACCGAGTCCGGCCATGTTCTTGCCGGCTTCTCAACCACCCTGACACGGGTGGAGGACTCGGCAGACAGCAGCCCGGCGCGTGCCGTGGTGGCCATCACTGCAGCCTCCTCGCCCTATCAGGAACGGGATGCCGCAGGCTCGGTGGTGGCTGAAGCTGCCGCCGGCGGCGAACTGCGGATGCGTCTGGTGCTGGTGCCCGTCGACGGCCGGTGGCGGATCCAGGACATCCTCCCCGAGGGTTCCTCGGCCGGCTAGCCTGCTGCCGCTCACCGGCCGTGCCTCAGGGGCCCTCAGGAGTCCGGCCGCGCCCTGCCACCCACGCCGCAGCCTGGGCGAGGGACGGGTACTGCCACTGAAAACCCGCCTCCCTCAGCGCCGCCGGCTCCATCCGCTGGCTGGCAAGCAGCAGCTCATCGGCGAGTTCCCCCATCGCCAGGCGGAGCGCCGGAGCGGGGACGCGCAGCAGCGCTGGCCGGTGAACCGCCCTGGCCAGTTGGGCTATCAGCGCGTTCACATCGGCACTCTCAGGGGCGCAGACGTTGACGGGTCCGGCGAGCGGGGCGGTGAGCAGGAAAGAGAAAGCACCGGCGACGTCCGGCAGGGCAACCCAGGGCCAATACTGCCGGCCGTTTCCGAACGGGCCGCCGATACCCAGCTTCAGTAATGGCATGAGCCGGCCCAAGGCGCCGCCCGAGCGGCTGAGGACTACGCCGGTACGGGGCGTGACAACGCGGACACCGTCAGGTGCCTCATGCGCCGCGGCTTCCCAGTCGACGCAGATCCGGGCCAGGGTGCCGGAGCCGGCAGGGGAATTCTCGCGCAGTACCACCGGCCCGGCATTGCCGTAGTAGCCGGAGGCCGACTGGCTGAGGAACACCGGCGGGGGGCTCTCCATGCGGCGCATTGCTGCCGTCAATGTCCGCGTCGGCCCCAGCCGCGAGGCCCGCAGTTCATTGATCCGGGCGCGGGTCAAGCGGCGGTCGCCGATCCCGGCGCCGGATAGGTTGATGACCGCGTCCGCGCCCTTCAGGGCGGTGTCATCGATGCGGCCTTCCGCCGGATCCCACTGGAACTCAGAGGGTGATGCGGGGGGACGCCGCACGAGCGTGGCCACGTCGTGGCCTGCGCCGCGCAGGGCGCTGGAAAGGGCGGTTCCGATCAGCCCGGAGGCTCCGGCAACAATGATTCGCATGATCCATCTCACCATGCCCGGCACGGCGGGGAAACCTCCCGGGCGGCAGGAGCGGCTTGACTATGATCGAACGATGACTTCTTCGAGCTACTTCCGTTTCCCGCATCTGCACGGCGATCTGGTTACCTTCGTGGCCGAGGACGACGTCTGGATCGCGCCCCTGGGCGGCGGCCGCGCCTGGCGTGTTTCCTCGCTGCAGCTTCCCGCTCGCAACCCCCGTTTCACTCCGGACGGACAACGCCTCGTGTGGACAGTTGTCCAGGGAACGACGCCGGAAGTCGTCACCGCGGACGTCGACGGCGGCGGCTACCGCCAGCTGAGCTACTTCGGCCACAGCTCCACCCGGGTCAAGGGCTTCACCCCCGAAGGCGACGTCGTGGTGACGAGCGCGTTCCGCCAGGCGGACAGCCGCCATACCCACGCCTACCGTCTGCCGGTCACGGGCGGCTGGGCGGAAGAACTTCCGTTCGGCCCGGTCGAGTCCGTGGCGTTCGGCCCGGTCGTGGGAGACGAACGCCCGGTTGTCCTGGCCAGCGTTCTGTCGCGGGAGCCGGCCTGGTGGAAGCGGTACCGCGGCGGCGCCGCCGGCAAGCTGTGGATCGACGGTGACGGCAACGGCGAGTTCGAGCGTCTGGTCCCCGCGCTGGACGGTAACCTCACGGACCCCATGTGGGTCGGTGGCCGGATCGCTTTCCTTTCCGACCATGAAGGCTACGGCAACCTGTACTCAGTGCTGCCCGACGGGTCCGGGCTCCGGCGCCACACCGACCACGAGGACTTCTATGTCCGGCATGCCGCCACCGACGGAGGGCGCGTGGTCTTCGAATCGGCCGGAGAACTCTGGCTCCTGCCGGACCTCGGCTCGGACGCCATCAAGCTGGAGATCTCGCTGGGCTCCGCCTCCCAGGCCCGCCGCCCCGCTCCGCTGAAGACCTCGCGGCACCTCAGAGACGCCGTTCCGGACCGCACCGGCGGATCCAGCGCGGTGGAGGCCCACGGTACACTGCACTGGCTGCGGCACAAGGACGGCCCGTCCCGCGTCCTCGAGGCCACGCCCGGCGTCCGGGCACGCCTGCCGCGCCCCTTCGGCGACGGCCGGATCGCCTATGTCGCCGACCACGACGGCGTCGAAGCCCTCTACCTGAAGGCGATCGCGGCTCCGGCGGCAGGCGGGCACCCGTCCGGCGGGAACGGAGCTGCGCAACAGGCCGGGCAGGCCAAGCAGCAGGAGGATTCCGGAACCGGAACGCCCTTGCCCCGGCCCGTGTCCGCCGCAGCCCCGGCCGGCTTCGGCACCGCCGCGGTGACATCCGCAGCAGTGGCCGGTTTTGAGGCCGGCGGCGCGGCAGCTCCTGCTTCGACGCAAGAGAGCCCGGCGTCGCAGGAGCCGACAAGGCTCGAGTTCCCCAGGCCCAGCCGGGCAAGCGCCCTCGAGGCGAGTCCGGATGGCCGCTGGCTCGCCGTTGGCACCTCCTTCGGCGAGATCTACCTGGCCGACACCGGCACCGGGACCATGTCACTGCTGAGCAGCATCGGCGACGGCAGCATCGACGGTTTCAGCTGGTCCCCGGATTCGGCCTGGCTGGGCTGGTCCGAGCCCGTCACCTCCTTCGGTTCCCGCAGCAGGTTGCGGATCGCGAAGATCGACGGCGACCAGGGACACAGTGCCCGGTCCGGTGCGGGATCCGGAGACCCGGGGCGCACGGTCATCGACGTCACCGACGGCCGGTTCCGCGACGAATCGCCGTCGTTCACCCCGGACGGCAAGTACCTCGCCTTCCTGTCCAACCGCAGTTTCGATCCGGTCTACGACGGCCATTCCTTCGACCTGTCCTTTCCGAGCCCCATCAAGCCCTACCTCGTGGCCCTTGCCGCCGAGACCACGTCGCCCTTCGGTCCTACCGTCGCCCTGTCAGGAGACGCAGACGCCGAAGAGGACGCCTCGGAGGAGGCCGGTGCAGGCGATACGGGGGATGCCGGCTCCCGTTCCACCCGGCGTCGGGTGCCCGCGGTCCGGGTCGACGCCGAGGGCCTGGCCCACCGCGTCATCAGCGTTCCCGTGCCGCAGGGCAATTACTCTTCGCTTGCCGCCACGGCTGGAGCGCTGCTCTGGCTGGACAGTGAGCTGTCAGGCGTGACGGGTGAAGGCCGTGCCAGCCTGGAGGACAAGAACACGTCGCCGAGCCTGGTCCGCTTCGACCTTGCCACCCGCCGCAGCTCCACGATCGTGGAAGCGCTGGACAGCTACCGGCTCTCCGGCGACGGCACGAAAGTGGTGTTCATCCAGGACAAACAGATCCGCGTCTCGCCCGCGCACTCGAAGGCCGATGAGGAATCGGGCCAGCTGATCCGGGTGGACCTCAACCGCATCCGCGTACAGCTGGACCCTTTGAGCGTCTGGGGGCAGGCTTTCGACGAGGCCTGGCGGCTCCAGCGCGACTTCTTCTGGACCGCAGACATGGCCGGCCAGGACTGGGACTCTGTCCACACCCGATACCGGCCCATCGTGGACCGGCTTGGCTCGCACGATGACCTCGTGGACCTGCTGTGGGAACTCCACGGCGAACTGGGCACCTCCCACGCCTATGTCCGGCCGGCGGCCGTCAGCGAGAACGGCAGCAACGGCCAGGGACGCCTGGGCGCGGACCTCGCCTTCACCGGCGGGGGCTGGGAAATCCTGCGGATCCTGGCAGGGGAGTCCTCCGACCCGCTGGCCACGTCTCCGCTGACCCGGCCGGGTGCCGACGCCAAGCCCGGCGACGTGCTGCTGGCGATCGACGGTGTGGAGCTTACGGAGTCTCGGACTCCGGCCGTGCAGCTGGTTGGTGCGGCCGGCCGCGCCGTCGAGCTCACCCTGCGCAACGGTCCCGGACACGGCGAGCTCGCCGGAAGGCAGCGCCGCGTGGCAGTCGTTCCGGTCAAGGACGAGGAGCGCCTGCGCTACCAGGAATGGGTTGCCACCAACCGCCGTACCGTCCGGGAAGCCTCGCAGGGCACCTTCGGCTACCTTCATATTCCGGACATGATGGCTAACGGCTGGGCCCAGCTGCACCGTGATCTGGACACCGAAACAGCCCTCGACGGACTGATCGTCGATGTCCGCCGCAACCGTGGAGGCCACACCTCCCAGCTCGTCGCGGAGCTCATCGGCCGCAAAGTCACCGGCTGGAGCATGCCGCGTGGGGAGAAGCCCCGGACCTACCCGCACCACGCTCCGCGCGGTCCCGTCATCATCCTCACCGATGAGTTCGCCGGGTCCGACGGTGACATCATCACGCAGGTCTCCAAACTGCGGGGGATCGGGCCGGTCATCGGCACGCGGACCTGGGGCGGCGTCGTCGGGATCGACAACCGCTTTGCCCTCGCGGACGGCACCGGCGTCACGCAGCCGCGCTACGCGACCTGGTTTGCCGGCGGCGTCGGCTGGGGCGTCGAAAACTTCGGCGTCACCCCGGACGTCGAGGTGGCGTTCCCGCCGCACGCCTACGCCGCGGGCACGGATCCGCAGCTGGAATACGGGATCGGGGCGCTGAAGGAAATGATCCGGGAGCTGCCGGCCGACCGTCCGCCGCTGCGGGAGGGCTACCGCCGGGTGCGGCCCGCCCCGCTGCCGGCGCGCAGCGACGGCAAGTAGGCCCGGACCCGCGTACGGCGAAGGCCCCCGCACCCCGCTCCCCGCGGTCCGGTCATCATCCTCACCGACGAGTTCGCCGGGTCCGACGGTGACATCATCACGCAGGTCTCCAAACTGCGGGGGATCGGGCCGGTCATCGGCACGCG
>JAODMS010000189.1 GCA_025464925.1 Arthrobacter sp. | reverse complement strand
TCCGGGCGCTGAAGATGCACGGCGGCATCGCCAAGGACCAGCTCAAGGTCCCGAACATGGAGGCGCTGGCCGCCGGCGTCGTCAATCTCCAACGCCATGTCCGGAACGTCGAGAAGTTCGGCATCGTCCCGGTGGTGGCAATCAATAAGTTTGCCACGGACACCCCGGAGGAGCTGGACTGGCTGCTGGACTGGTGTGTCACGGAGGGCGTCCAGGCCGCCGTGGCCGATGTCTGGGCGCATGGCGGAGGCGGCGACGGCGGGGACGCGTTGGCGGCCAAGGTTGCCGCGGCCCTCGACACCCCGCACCGCTTCAGGCACCTGTACCCGCTGGAGTTGTCTGTGGAGGACAAGATCCGCACCATCGTGCAGGAGGTCTACGGCGCCGACGGAGTGGACTTCTCGGTGCCGGCGCTCCGGCGGCTGGCGGAGATCGAGAAAAACGGCTGGTCCGGCCTGCCCGTGTGCATGGCGAAGACCCAGTACTCCTTCAGCGACGACGCCACCCGGCTGGGAGCTCCCAAGGGCTTCACCGTCCATGTGCGGGATCTCATCCCGAAGACCGGGGCCGGCTTCATCGTGGCCCTCACCGGCGCCGTCATGACAATGCCGGGCCTGCCCAAAGTTCCGGCGGCGATGCGCATGGACGTCGACGCCGACGGCAACCCCGTCGGACTCTTCTAAGGCACTTTCTTTCAGGCCAGTCCGGTTCCGGAGCGACGCCGAATTGGCCCCGGACGCCTGACGGGTTCTTGACAGCATTCTGTGTTAGCGCTCACAATGTGCAGAGTATCTGTCGTTTCTAGGATTTCAGGCGAGGCCGCCGCCTCCCGGATGGAGGCTCTCATGCAGTTCAACAATGACCCGGTCCTCGAGGACCCCGCGGCTGAGACGTACGTTATCGGCGTTGATTACGGCACCCTGTCCGGCCGGGCCGTGGTGGTGCGCGTTCGGGACGGCAAGGAACTCGGAAGCGGCGTCTTCGACTATCCGCATGCCGTGGTGACCGATGCCCTCCCTCCGGCTGCGGGACACGAAGGCTCCGCCAGGCTTCCCGGCGAATGGGCACTCCAAGTGCCCGACGACTACCGGGATGTTCTCCGCCACGCCGTGCCGGCCGCCCTTGCCGAGGCAGGGATCGACCCGGCCGCCGTCGTCGGCATCGCCACCGACTTCACCGCCTGCACCATGGTTCCGGTCAAAGCGGACGGCACACCCCTGAACGAGCTGGAGGAATTCGCCAGCCGGCCGCACGCCTACGTGAAGCTCTGGCGCCACCACGCCGCGCAGGCGCAGGCGGACCGCATCAACGTGCTGGCCCGTGAACGGGCCGAGCCCTGGCTGCCGCGGTACGGCGGACTGATTTCCTCCGAATGGGAATTCGCGAAGGGACTCCAGGTGCTGGAAGAGGATCCTGAAGTCTACGCGGCCATGGACCACTGGGTGGAAGCTGCGGACTGGATCGTCTGGCAGCTGTGCGGAAACTACGTCCGCAACGCGTGCACTGCCGGCTACAAGGGCATCTACCAGGACGGGCGGTATCCGTCTGAAGACTTCCTCGCCGCCCTGAACCCGCAGTTCAAGGACTTTGTCAGCACGAAGCTGGAGCACAGCATCGGGCGCCTCGGCGATGCTGCCGGATACCTTACCGCCGAGGCAGCCGCCTGGACAGGGCTGCCCGAGGGCATCGCCGTGGCCGTGGGCAACGTGGACGCCCACGTCACGGCCCCCGCGGCCCGGGCCGTGGAGCCGGGGCAGCTCGTGGCCATCATGGGCACCTCAACCTGCCATGTCATGAACGGCAGCGAGTTACGCGAGGTGCCCGGCATGTGCGGCGTCGTTGACGGCGGGATCGTCGACGGCCTGTGGGGCTACGAGGCGGGCCAGTCCGGGGTGGGCGACATCTTCGGCTGGTTCACCAGGTACGGGACCCCGCCCGAATACCACGAGGCCGCAGCCCGGCAGGGGCTCGGCATCCACGAATATCTCACCGAGCTTGCCTCCAGGCAGGCGATCGGCGAGCACGGGCTCGTTGCGCTGGACTGGCACTCCGGCAACCGCTCCGTCCTGGTGGACCATGAACTGTCCGGCATTGTCGTTGGCCAGACCCTCGCAACCCGCCCCGAAGACACCTACCGGGCACTACTTGAAGCAACCGCCTTCGGCACCCGCACCATTGTGGACGCCTTCCGCGACGCAGGAGTCCCGGTGCGGGAGTTCATCGTCGCCGGAGGGCTGCTGAAAAATCCACTCCTGATGCAGATCTACGCGGACATCACCGGGCTGCAGCTGTCCACCATCGGCTCCGCGCAGGGCCCCGCGCTCGGCTCTGCCATCCACGCGGCGGTGGCGGCGGGAAAGTATCCGGACATTCGGGCCGCGGCGGCCGCCATGGGATCCGATCCGGGAGCCGTCTACACCCCCATCCCGGACAACGTGGCCGCCTACGAGGAACTGTTCCGGGAGTACCGGACGCTCCACGACTACTTCGGCCGGGGATCCAACGACGTCATGCACCGGCTCAAGGCGATCCAGCGGAACTCCACCGGGTCACCCTTCACCGCCGGGGTTCCCGCATGAGCGCCCTGCCTGAAACCATCGCCCGGATCCGCCGCGAGGTGTGCGAACTCCACGCCGAGCTGACCCGCTACCAGTTGGTGGTCTGGACCGCCGGAAACGTCTCCGCCCGGATCCCCGGCCATGACCTCATGGTCATCAAACCTTCAGGGGTCTCCTACGATGACCTGACCCCCGAGCTCATGGTGGTCACCGACCTCTACGGCACCCCGGCCACCAGGCTTCCCGCCGGTTCCGGCGGCGCAGCCGCGGAATGGGAAAACCCCCCGCTCACGCCGTCCTCGGACACCGCCGCGCACGCGTACGTCTACCGGCACATGCCGGAAGTGGGCGGAGTGGTCCACACCCACTCCACCTACGCCACGGCCTGGGCGGCCAGGGGCGAGGCCATCCCCTGTGTGCTGACCATGATGGGCGATGAGTTCGGCGGCAGCATCCCGGTAGGTCCGTTCGCGCTGATCGGCGACGACTCAATCGGCCGCGGCATCGTGGAGACGCTCCAGGCCTCCAATTCACCCGCGGTCCTGATGCAAAACCACGGCCCGTTCACCATCGGCAAGGATCCCCGCTCGGCCGTCAAGGCTGCCGTCATGTGCGAGGAAGTGGCCCGCACCGTCCACATTTCCCGCCAGCTGGGCGAGCCGCTCCCCATCGACGGGGCCAAGATCGACGCCCTCTACGCCCGGTACCAGAACGTCTACGGCCGCTAGGCCGCCCGAAACATCCCCGAACCCCCAGGAGAAAACCCATGTCGAAAGCCAACAACACCTCCCTCGAGCCCTACGAGGTCTGGTTCCTCACAGGCAGCCAGCACCTCTACGGCGAGGATGTCCTCAAGCAGGTAGCCGCGCAGTCGCAGGAGATCGCCGAGCGGCTCAATCAGTCTTCCGACGTCCCGGTGAGGGTCGTCTGGAAGCCGGTACTGACCGATTCCGACGCCATCCGCCGCACCGCCCTCGAGGCAAACGCCGACGACGCCGTGATCGGCGTGACTGCCTGGATGCACACCTTCTCCCCCGCCAAGATGTGGATCCAGGGCCTGGACCTGCTCCGGAAGCCGTTGCTGCACCTGCACACGCAGGCCAACGTGGAACTGCCCTGGTCCGATATCGACTTCGACTTCATGAACCTCAACCAGGCCGCCCACGGCGACCGCGAGTTCGGCTACATCCAGTCCCGGCTCGGCATCCCGCGCAAGACAGTGGTCGGCCACGTGTCCAATCCCGAGGTGGCCCGCCAGGTCGGCGTGTGGCAGCGCGCATCAGCCGGCTGGGCGGCAGTGCGCATGCTCAAGTTGACCCGGTTCGGGGACAACATGCGCAACGTCGCCGTCACCGAGGGTGACAAGACCGAAGCCGAGCTGCGCTTCGGCGTCTCGGTGAACACCTGGTCCGTCAATGAACTCGCCGACGCCGTGCACGGTGCCGCAGAGTCCGACGTGGACGCCCTCGTCGCCGAATACGAGCGGCTCTACGAGGTGGTTCCCGAGCTCCGCGCCGGCGGGCCCCGCCACGAGTCCCTGCGTTACAGTGCCCGCATCGAACTGGGGCTGCGAAGTTTCCTTGAGGCCAACGGCTCGGCAGCCTTCACCACGTCCTTCGAGGACCTCGGCGCCCTGCGGCAGCTGCCGGGCATGGCCGTCCAGCGGCTCATGGCCGACGGCTACGGCTTCGGCGCCGAAGGCGACTGGAAGACGGCCATCCTGGTCCGCGCCGCCAAAGTCATGGGCGCGGGCCTGCCCGGCGGCGCGTCGCTCATGGAGGACTACACGTACCACCTCACGCCGGGCCAAGAGAAGATCCTCGGCGCCCACATGCTGGAGGTCTGCCCGTCCCTGACGGCCACCAAGCCGCGCGTCGAAATCCACCCGCTCGGCATCGGCGGCAAGGAGGACCCGGTCCGCATGGTCTTCGATACCGACGCCGGCCCGGGAGTCGTCGTGGCCCTGTCCGACATGCGTGACCGCTTCCGCCTCGTGGCGAACGCCGTCGACGTCGTCGACCTTGACGAGCCGTTGCCCAACCTGCCGGTAGCCCGCGCCCTCTGGTCGCCCCGGCCCGACTTCGCCACCTCCGCTGCCGCCTGGCTCACCGCCGGCGCGGCCCATCACACCGTCCTCTCCACGGCGGTGGGCATGGACGTGTTCGAAGACTTCGCGGAAATCGCCCAAACGGAGCTGCTGACCATCGACGAAGGCACCACCATCAAGGGGTTCAAGAAGGAATTGAACTGGAATGACGACTACTACCGGATGGCCGGCGGATTGTGAGGTCAGGCGAATACAGATCCAGGCAGGGGAGTACGCCGCCATCGTCACGGTGCAGGCTGGCGCCCTCCGCGAGCTGCGCCACCAGGGACGGGACCTGATCGTCCCGTCCCCGGTGGGCGGCCTCATTCCGACTACCGGGGGAATCATCGCCGCGGCCCAACCGGATCCCCGGCGGCAAGTACACCTTCGAGAACGTGGACTACGAAGTGCCCGTCAATGAACCCGAACGGGCCCGTGCCCTGCACGGCTTCGCTTTCGACACCGAGTGGTTTCTGGAATCCCGCGACCAGCACGGTGGGCGTTTTGTGTCGCACCCCACACCTAGGCTGACGTGCAGCGGCGGACGCGGGTACCGTCTGGAGAACCTGATCAATCCGGCATGTGAGGAACGGAATCGCCGAAGCCGCAGCTCATCAGGGTTCCCGCAGGGAATCGATCGCCGGGAGCCGGCGTTCGCGGAGGACGATCAGGTCTGAGGCCAGGATGCCCGCCACGGATGCGACGAGCAGGAGTGCCAGGTACGGGACGGGGACGGCCGGCGCCGCCGGGGGCGGATCGAATACTCCCCTCAGCACGGCAATCAGCATCAGCGACAACACCCAGCCGGTGGCTGCCCCGGCCGTGATGCCCGCGACAGTGGTCACGGCTCCCTCGCTGAGGACGAACCCCCGCAGTTGGGCCTTGTTGGCACCGAGCACCGTTGCAATGGCGAATGTGCGTCGTCGTTCCGCGA
>JAODMS010000172.1 GCA_025464925.1 Arthrobacter sp. | reverse complement strand
CTGCTGCCTTACTCCGGCGCTGGCCGCGGCTAAGGAAGGGATTAACTAACATGGCAAAGCTCATTCTGACCCACGAAGTAACCGGTCTCGGTGCTGCTGGCGACGTTGTCGAGGTCAAGGACGGTTACGCCCGTAACTACCTGCTGCCCCGCAACTTCGCCCTGACCTGGTCGAAGGGCGGCGAAAAGCAGGTTGAGTCCATCAAGGCTGCCCGCGCCGCCCGCGAGCACGCTTCCCTGGAAGACGCTCAGAAGCAGGCAGCTTCACTCTCCGCCAAGCCGGTCAAGCTCGTCGTCAAGGCTGGCGAGACCGGACGCCTGTTCGGCACCGTCAAGCAGGGCGACGTAGCCGACGCTGTTGAGGCCGCTGGCCTTGGCCGCATCGACAAGCGCAAGGTTGAACTGCCGGCACACATCAAGTCGATCGGTTCCTACCAGGCCAACGTCCGTCTGCACGACGACGTTGCCGCTGTGATCGAACTCGACGTAGTCGCAGGCAAGTAGTTTCTTCGGCCACAGCCTCTGTGGCCAAAGCAGTCCTGAACTGCTCGAACGCCTCCGTCTGAGGTTCCCCCGGGATCCGAAGACGGAGGCTTTCTGCTTTAAGCAACGCGGCGTCATCTCGTGCCCGTTGCGGGCGGCAGTCATCGCCCAAGCGCCCCGCGCCGGGGTTTAGTTGCCTAGCCGTGGTGCAGGACGGTGGTCATCTGCCGGTAGCCGTTCCGGATCAGCTCGGTCAGCACCGACTCGTCGACGTCGTCGAGTTTGTTGACGTACAGGCAGCCCGCACCCGTCTTGTGCTTCCCCAGCCGGCCCAGCAGCTCCGCTGATTGCGGACCGTAGGTCAGCCCGTAGAGCGAGAGGCTGGCCTTCCGGGGGGAGAAGCCGACGGCCGCGGCGTCCCCCTCGCGCCCGCTTTCGTACTTGTAGTGATAGCGGCCGAACCCCACAATCGTCGGGCCCCACATTCGTGGCTCTTCGCCGGTGACCTCGGACATCAGCGCCAACAGCCGACGGCCGTCGCGCCGACGGACCGGATGTTCCACTGCCGCCAGGAACTCATCCACGGAGGCGCCAGTCGCCTGGGTTTTGTTTTCAGCCATGAGGGCAGTGTTGCAGACGGCGCCGGAATTGTCAGGCATGGACGGGCCGGGGGAATAAAAACCCGGAAGCGTCGCTTGAGTGGGTAGATGCATACGCATGTAGTACGTATCGAACGGCCTTACCTCACACCAGGAGCGCTTCATGGAAACCCGCCGCATCACCGTCCTTTCCGCCGGACTCGGTGTCCCGTCGTCGAGCCGTTTGCTGGCGGACCAGTTGGCCGCGTCGGTCGAGCGCCAGCTGTCGGCGTCGGGTTACGCCGCCGCCGTCGACGTGGTGGAACTGCGGGATCTCGCCGTGGAGATCGCCAACAACTTCGTGACCGGCTATGCCGCCCCGCGGCTGGCTGAGGTGATCGCAGGCGTCCAGGCATCGGACGGCATTATCGCCGTCAGCCCCGTGTTCAGTGCCTCTTACAGCGGCCTGTTCAAATCGTTCATCGATGTCCTGGACCCCCAGTCCCTGGAGGGCAAGGCTGTTCTGCTTGGCGCCACTGCCGGCACCGACCGGCACCAGATGGTGCTGGATTTCGCTATGCGGCCCCTCTTCACCTACCTGCGCACCCGTATCGCCGCAACCGCTGTCTTCGCCGGCCCGCAAGACTGGGGAAATTCCGTCGACGGCGGCTCGCCGCTCTCGGTGCGGATCGACCGGGCGGCCGGAGAGTTCGTCGGTCTCCTTCAGGGAACGCAGGCGCAGCAAAAGCCGGCCCTGCTGGAGTCGTTGCCGTTCGAACAGCTGCTCGCAGGAATTTCCGGGCGGCAGTAACAACTCGCGCCCGGGTACGCCGGATCGACCCTTTCGCGGCCCCGGTTCGTTGGACGGCGCATGTTGTGTCCTGTGGATTCTGTAGACCTGATAATGAGCGAACGCAGCGGAGTCGGGACCGATTACTGCCCCCAGTGCCGGGGGGTATGGCTGGACCGCGGCGAGCTCGACAAGATTATTGACCGAGCCGCGGATTTGATGGGGACCGCGGCTCCCGCCGCACCGCCGGTACGATGAGCGCCGGGACCGGCCCCGCTACGATCAGCCCCGGTATGACGATCGCCGTCCCAAGAAGAAGGAAGGCTGGCTGGGAGACCTGTTCGACTTCTAGCCGGCCGGAAGCGCACGGGGCGGCCGTAGGGTCCTCAGTCGTTCAGCAGTGCGATGAATTCCCGGGCCTGTTTCATGGAGATGTCCGAGTGGCGCGTCAGGGCCGTTGCGGCCCCCTCGGCGTCGCCGCTTTTGGCCAGCGTGCGGATGCGGCCGTAGATCTCGTCATTGAGCATGTTGCTGCTGACCTCGCGCGTGACATCCCCCTTGCTGGCGATCGCCCGGTAACGGTAGGAAAAACGCTGGGGCGGATCGTCCTCGTCGTCCTGAACGGGCTGCTCGGTAGCGGGGGGGCGGAAGGGCTGTGGGTGGGCCGCCAAGGCGCCGACGGCGTCACGCGAGGCGCGGAGCCCCTCCCCGGTGGCCTCGAAGTAGAGCTTGATGGCTGCCATGGCCTGTCCTTGCGCGATCAGCGCGTACAAGCGTCGGTGCTGCTCCTGGCTGAGCTTGGCTGCTGCCGCGCGCGCAAGCTCCAGGGGGTCGCCACCGGGTTGGGTATCGGTTTCCGGCCGAGGGCTTGTTCCGCGGCGGCTCAGGGCGCGGGCAGCCAGCAACACGCTGGCTCCGACGAGCGCCAGGATCAGGATGGGGACTAGAAGGGATTCCATGTACTACAGCCGATCTACATAATTCTTAGCGGTCAAAAGGTCTGAGTGGGTTGCCCGTCGCAGCAGCTTGATGGCCTGGATCTTCTTACCACCCCGGGCCAGTGACTGAAGCTGCAGGGCCAGCTGGGGGTTCAGCGGGCCGCCGGGAAGCACGGCGCCCTGGTAGCCGGGTTGCCCCACGGCAGGTGCGGAGCCGGCGTGGGATCGCAGGGCTGCACGCGCATGATGTTCTTGCTGGAACTGCTGTTGTTCGTTCTGGCTGGGCCGCGTGGCTGCATCCACCCGGGCGCGCGCTGCCGTGGCGGCCTGGACCTGCGCCGCGTAGTGGGCCTGTGATCGCACGGCCAAATCCAGCTGATAGCGTTCCGCGTCCGAGATCCCGGAATTCCGAGGCTTGAGCGCGGTGGCGAATGCCCAGAGGACTGCCGCCAGAATGAGGGCAGGCAGTAGAACTAGCAGTACATCGCCCATGACTAGAGCTTATGCCAGATCACAGTTATCCACAGCACATTCCGCAGGTCACTTACAGTTTTCCCGGCCCGCCGTCAATTCGGTGCCATTTTGTGAGGTCAATCACAAAATGAGTATATTTTCCGCTGATTGTGGCCCCCGTTCCGGCTGATATCCCCAAGCCCGGACAACGGGCTGTGGATGGCGCTTTTCGAAATTAGTTTTGAATCCACAAGCCCAGTAGGGCGTTTCCGCAGGCCAGAGACGAATGGGCGGCGTAACTATTTTTCTTTCCACAGCTATTCCCACAGGCTGTGCACAAGCGGGGGCCAGTAGTTCACAGGTTATCCACAGGTGTGAGCTTTGGCCATGTTGGTGCCTGCGCGACAGGGGGCTACCGTAGCTGAATATCGATCTTGGATGCGGAAACCTGACAGTCGATGTCCGAGGGGTTCAAACAACAGGACGGCTTCAGCGCCGGATCGATGCTGTGGATTTGCGCAGCTGCAGTCCAATCCGGCAGCGGCCGGACGAGGGGTGCAGAGTCCGGTTCCGGACAAGGCGGGGCAGCACGGCAGGCCCGGCTACCCGGCAATCGGCAATTCTGTCGGAGCCCGCTGATAAGACTTAGCCGGTGAACGCCGGGGTTACACGCCGATAGGCACCAAGGCACATGGTTTACGCGCCGCCGGCGAACGGATATTTGCCGAGGCACACAATGGAGGACGGCAGTTTTGTCAGTTACGCATCTGGACTCAATCGAGGGCACGCGAGGATCCGAAGGCAGCCGCAAGCCGCCGCAGGACATTCCCGCCGAGCAATCGGTGCTGGGCGGCATGATGCTGTCCAAGGACGCCATTGCCGACGTCGTCGAGATCCTGCGCGGCCAGGACTTCTACCGGCCCGCGCACGAGACCGTCTACGAGGCCATCATCGACCTTTACGGCCGCGGAGAACCCGCCGACGCCGTGACCGTCTCGGACGAGCTGACCAAGCGCGGTGAGGTCAACAGGATCGGCGGACCGGCCTATCTGCACGAACTCATCCAGACGGTCCCCACCGCGGCCAATGCCGGCTACTACGCCGAAATCGTGGCCGAACGCGCGGTCCTGCGCCGCCTCGTCAACGCCGGCACCAAGATCGTCCAGCTGGGCTACGGGGCGGACGGTGAGGTCGAGGACCTGGTCAACCAGGCCCAGGCCGAAATCTATGCCGTGGCCGAGCGCCGCACCGCGGAGGACTACGTTGTCCTCAAGGACGTCATGGAATCCACGGTGGACGAGATCGAAGCCTCCGGCCACCGGGGCGAAGGGCTGACGGGTGTGCCCACGGGTTTCTATGAGCTGGATGAACTGACCCATGGCCTGCACCCCGGGCAGATGATTGTCATCGCCGCCCGGCCGGCTGTCGGTAAGTCCACGTTCGCCCTGGACTTCGCCCGCTCCGCCGCCATCAAGAACAATCTGGCCACCGTCATGTTCTCCCTGGAAATGGGACGGAACGAGATCGCGATGCGCCTGCTGTCGGCCGAGGCCACCATCGGACTCCAGGACCTGCGCAAGGGCACCATCAAGGACGAGCAGTGGTCCAAGATCGCCACCACCATGGGCAGGATGAATGATGCCCCCCTCTTCATCGATGACAGCCCCAATATGTCGCTGATGGAAATCCGGGCAAAGTGCCGCCGCCTGAAGCAGCAGCACGATCTCAAACTGGTGATCCTGGACTACCTCCAGCTCATGAGCTCGGGCAAGAAAGTGGAATCGCGCCAGCAGGAAGTTTCCGAGTTCTCCCGTGCGCTGAAGCTGCTGGCCAAGGAGCTCCAGGTGCCCGTGATCGCCCTCTCACAGCTGAACCGTGGCTCCGAGCAGCGCCAGGACAAGCGGCCCATGGTCTCTGACCTCCGCGAATCAGGTTCTATCGAGCAGGATGCTGACATGGTGATCCTGTTGCATCGAGAAGATGTGTACGACAAGGAATCGCCCCGTGCCGGTGAGGCGGACATCCTGATCGCCAAGCACCGCAACGGCCCGACGAAGGACATTGTGGTGGCGTTCCAGGGCCATTACTCCCGGTTTGCCAACATGGCGGCCGACGCCGGGGGCGGCGGCTTCTAGCCTGCCGCTAGCCGGCACCTGGAAGCCCCGTCTGTCCGGCTAGGGTTGATCCGTGCCCGCTTCTCCTCCCCGTCCCGGGACGCTGTCTGCCCCTGCCGGCCGCAGGCGGGAAATCCTGCGCCTCGCGGTGCCCGCCTTCGGCGCGCTGATCGCGGAGCCGCTGTTCCTGCTCGCGGACTCAGCCATCGTGGGCCACCTGGGCGTGGCCCAGCTCGCCGGCGTCGGATTGGCGTCCGCGGTGCTCCACACAGCGGTAGGGCTTATGGTGTTCCTCGCCTATTCCACGACGCCGGCGGTGGCGCGGGCAATCGGCAACGGCCAGCTGCCGAAAGCCCTCGCGGCCGGGCGCGACGGCGTCTGGCTGGCGCTCGTGCTCGGAATCGTCCTGGCCGCCGCCGGCTTCCTCGCTGCGGAGCCGCTCCTGGATCTGATGGGCGCGCGCGGCGAGGTGCGGATGTTCGCGGTGGACTACCTGCGCTGGTCCATGCCCGGTCTTGTGGCCATGCTGCTCATCTTTGCCGGTACCGGGGTGCTGCGAGGGTTGCAGGATACCCGGACTCCGCTCGTGGTTGCTGCCGCCGGATTCACGCTGAACATTGTGTTGAACCTGGTCCTGGTCTACGGCCTTCACTGGTCCGTCGCCGGTTCCGCCGTCGGCACCAGCATCGCCCAGTGGGCCATGGCGCTGGTGTATGTGGCCGTGGTGCAACGAAGCGCACGCCGCCACGGCGTTTCGCTCCTGCCGGACTGGAGCGGCATCCGGGCGATGACCAAGGTGGGCTCCTGGCTGATGCTGCGGACGCTCAGCCTGCGCATCGCGATCCTCGCCACCGTCGTTGTGGCCACCGCCCAGGGCCCCGTCAACCTGGCCGCCCACCAGCTCGCGATGACCATCTTTACCTTCCTTGCATTCGCCCTGGATGCCCTAGCCATCGCTGCCCAGGCCCTGATCGGCAAGGAGCTCGGTGCCGCCCGTGCCGGCGCGGCGCGGGAGCTCACCGGCACCATGGTCCGCTGGGGCATCGGATTCGGCGCCGTCACCGGAGCCGCCCTGGCCGCGGTGGCGCCTTGGGCGGGGGTGCTGTTCACCTCCGACCCCGACGTCCAGGCCTCGCTCACGCTCGCACTCTGGATGCTCGCGGCCGGCCAGCCTGTCGCCGGCTATGTCTTCGTCCTCGACGGTGTCCTGATCGGCGCGGGCGACGCGAAGTACCTGGCCGTCGCCGGCATCGTCAACCTGGCCGCCTACCTGCCGCTGCTGCTGGCGGTCCGGTTCTCAGGGGCGGACGGCGGTGCGGGGCTGCTCTGGCTGTGGGCGGCCTTTTCGCTGGGCTACATGATGGCGAGGGCGGTCACGCTCGGCCTGCGTGCGCGGACGGACCGGTGGATGATACTCGGTTCCCGGTGACCGGAGCGCCCGGGCCGGCTTCGCACTAAACTGGACGGGTGAGTCTCCCAGCAGCCCCCGATGCCTCCTCTCCAGCGATGCCCGCCGCGGCGGATCTTTGGAAACCGGTGCTTGTCCGGGCTGCCGTTGCTCTCGGTTTTGGCGCCCTTACCGTGTTCTGGAGCTCGCCGTCCGCCACAGGAATGGGCTGGGCGGGCGGGATCTACCTGCTGGCCACCGGTGTGGCGCTGAGCGGGAGCGTCAAGAAGGCCGGATTCCACCCCGGGACGCGCCCCGGCAAGGTTCTCTCGGCCGGCGGTGCCGTTCTGACCGGAAGCGGCGCGGCGGTCGCGCTGCTCCCCAGCGAACTCGTGTTCGGGACCATTGCGGCTTTGGGACTGGGCCTGGCGGGTGCCGCGGAGTTGTACCTTGGCGTCACGGGCCGCCGGAACTCCGTGCTGGCCCGCGACTGGATCGCCTCTGGTGTGATCGGCCTCGGCACCGGCATCGCGCTGCCGTTCTTCATCGCCTTGGGCGCGCACGCGTTGCTCGGCGTAGCCGGCGGCGGGGCCATCATCAGCGGGGTGCTGTGGGCCCTGGCCGGCCTGACCTTGCGGCACGATGCACAGGGCCATCCCGCGAAGGCCGTAAACTAGTACCGACAGGTTCTACCTCGCGTAGAACAATGCCGGCAACAAGATTGCCACGCCTCCCAGGCGTTGGCCGCAGGAGGAAAGCACCGTGGGACAGCAGAAATCCGGAGAACCGCGCAGCCTGCGGACCTCGGTCAAGGGGCCGCTCATGTTTTCCGCGTTCTGGGCAGTGCTGGCCTTCTTCGGCGTCCTGATCTTCGCCTCCGGTGGCAGTGCCCGCGCACCCCGGTTCGACCTGGCCTTCATCGCCGCGGGCATCGCGTTCATCGTGACACTGGTGTTGGCCGCCATGCTCTCGATGAGCCACAAGGACAATGCCGAGCACCTGGGCAAGGGCTCCGGCGTCAACCTGAGCTCGAAAAAGCCCTCGGGTCACGGCAGTTCCCCGGCGCGGCCCGACTCCGGAACTTCCGGCAGCCCGGACGATACTGCCGGCGGCGGCTCCCTCTAGCTAAGTGGCGGGAAATGTCCCGCCCCCCGCGTTTCGGTGCTGGCGCCAGACTATTCATGTGGGTAACCCCTCCTTCGGAATGCTTCCCCCGATCAGGCGCGAAGCCTCTTCGGCCGCCGCCAACAAGGGCTCCACCCAGGCGGCGCAGACATCGAAGGGCATGCGAAGGGTGGGGCCCATAATGCTGAGGGCTCCAAAGAGTTCAGCCTGCGGCCCGAAGATCGGGGCGGCCAGACCGCTGGCGCCCGAAACCCGCTCGCCGGTCGTGATGGCGAAACCGTCCGCCCTGGTCTTTGCGACCGCCGCTCCCAGATCCGCCGCGTCCGTGATGGTCTGGTCGGTGAGGGAGTGGAGCCCTGTCTGGTATACCCGTTGTGCCACCTCCGGATTCCAGGCCAGGAGAACCCGTCCCGCAGCCCCAACATGCAGCGGCATTATGTCCCCCACCTGGACCGCCCGCCGGAGCATACGCCGCGTCTCAGCCAGTGCGATGCAGACTCTCTTCCCCTGAGACTCACGGAAGATGCAAACGGTTTCACCTAACTCGTCCCTCAACCGGCGCAGCACGGGAGCGAGGAGTTCCAGGAAGTCCACCCCCTGCGTCGCGGGGGCGGCCCAGTGTGCCATCCGGATGCCGACCCTGAAACCGTCCCCTTGGCGGTCCAGGATGCCTTCCTGGACCATGTTTGCCACGAGCCGCTGGACTGTGGAGTGCGGCATTTCCGTTGCTGCCCGGATCTCCGCCAGTGTCAGATTCGGCCGCGCCAATGAGAATGCGTCCAGGATGGAGGTGATCTTCCGCAGGACCAGCAGGGGGGTGGACGATATCTCGGGGGCGCTCATGGTCACAGTCTAAGAGCGAGCACGCCCGCCGTTGGGCTTCTCTCCGCCACGTCACAATGCTTGGGAAGTGCTCCTCAAAGATTGAGTGTGACCTGGGTTACTGTTAGCATCTAGTCCACATCATGATGGCGAACCCACGATGTGGCCAGCGGAGGAAACCAAGGTCGTAGCCGGCCCGATCCCTTCCGCGATACCGAATTATCAATGACGACAATCGGCCGGCCCGGCCCGGGGGAGCGAACGATGCAGCCTGTTCACGGAGAACCATCACAGTACGCGGTGGAACTCACCGCGTGCAGCAAGGAGTTTCCCACCTCCAAGGGCGAAACGTATTTTGCTGTTCGGGACATCAATCTCAAGGTGGAACCCGGGCGTTTCGTCGCCATCGTGGGTCCCACCGGTTCCGGAAAATCCACGATCCTGAACATGGCCGCGGGCTTGCTTTCGCCCTCCTCCGGCGCGGTTCGGAGCTTTGGGGAGCCGGTGGACGGCGTCAACAGGCGGGCCTCGTACATGTTCCAGCAGGATCCGCTGCTGCCCTGGAAGACCGTAATCGACAACGTGAGCCTGGGGCTGACGATGGCCGGGGTGTCGAAGGCCGACGCTTATTCGGAAGCGCGCCGGTGGCTCGAGAAGGTAGGCCTCAAAAACTTCGCCGACCGCTATCCGCATCAGCTCAGCGGCGGCATGCGCAAGCGGACTGCGGTGGCGCAGGCCTGGATCGTCAACCCGGACATCCTGCTGATGGATGAGCCTTTCTCCGCGTTGGACGTGCAGACCCGCCAGATCATGGAGAACGAGCTCCTCCAGCTCTGGCAGGAGTCCGGAAAGGCCGTCGTCTTCATCACCCACGATCTCGACGAGGCGATCGCGCTTTCGGACGAGGTAGTGCTTCTCGGAGCAGGTCCTGGCAGCACGGTTGTCGGGAGGTACCCGATCAATATTCCGCGGCCCCGTGATCTTCTGGACATCCGCGACGATCCGCAGTTCATCGCACTGCACCGGGAGATCTGGGGACGGCTGAAGATCGAAGTGAACAAAACGTATGAAACGACGATGGCGGAAGAAGGGGAAGTGGCATGACGCTGCTGGGATCCGAAAAGAGCCCTTCCCAAGCGGAGGGGCGTACCAGAAAGGCCAGCCGCCGGCCGGCTTCAAAGGAGTTCTCTCCACTCGCGATGCGAACGACGCAACTCGTCCTGGCCCTTGCGGTTCTGGGGGCCTGGGAGCTGATGTGCCGGGCCGGAATCATTGACGAGTTCTTCTTCCCGCTCCCTTCCGACATCCTCCAGACCGTATGGCTGTGGATATCGTCCGGTTTCGTCTTTCCACACCTCTGGGTGACCATGCAGGAGGCCATACTGGCGTTCATTACGGGGGCGGCG
Source organism: Arthrobacter sp. (assembly GCA_025464925.1). The sequence goes on along the minus strand of JAODMS010000172.1, from coordinate 23,331 downwards.
GCCGGACTTCTGCTCGGATTCCTGCTGGCACGCGTCCGCTTTCTGGAAAGGCTTCTGGACCCGTTCCTGCAGATGTTCAATGCCCTCCCCCGCGTCGTCTTGGCCCCGATCTTCCTGCTCTGGTTCGGGTTGGGTATCTGGTCGAAGGTCGCGTTCGGATTCACCCTCGTGTTCTTCATCGTTTTCTTCAACACCCTCGAAGGCGTCAAAAGCGTAGACCGGGTGCTCGTGGACAACGCCCGCATGCTTGGCGCCTCCGAAAAACAGCTCCTGCGGCACGTCTTCATTCCCAGCGCGCTTACCTGGATCTTCTCCAGTCTGCACATCAGCGTCGGATTCGCCATCACGGGCGCCGTGGTCGGGGAATACCTCGGAGCGTCTGCCGGCGTCGGCTACGCGATAGCCCAGGCGCAGGGCGTGTTCGACACCCGGGGCGTCTTTGCCGGCATGTTCATCCTCATGATCGTGGTGCTGATCATCGATCTCCTCGTGAACCGGCTGGAGCGGCACCTGCTCCGGTGGCGCCCACCCCAGTCTTCCTAGCTGTTCCTGAAAATTTCACCGCCTAGAAGGGATTCCCGATGACCCAACACGAAGACCGTCGCCGCCGACACCTGGTCAAGCCGCTCGTACTGATTGCCTCACTGGCACTGGGACTGTCCGCGTGCGGGGCGCCGGCAGCCGCCCCGCCCGGTCAGGGCGGCACGGGTGCTGCGTCCGGCAGCGGTGCCGGGGCATCCAAGGTGGTCATCGGCGTCGGCGGACAGACTCTGCTGACGTATCTGCCCACCACCCTGGCGCAGCAGCTCGGGTACTACCAGGACGAAGGGCTGAACGTGGAGTTGCAGGATCTCCAGGGCGGATCGAAGGCCCTCACCGCCATGATCGGCGGCAGTACCGAGGTCACCAGCGGCTACTACGAGCACACGATCCAGATGCAGGCCAAGAACCAGTCCATCAAGGCGTTCGTGGATATTGGCCAGTCCTCCGGGCTGGCCTTTGTCGTGGCGCCGAAGAACGAGGGCAAGATCAACTCGATTGCCGACCTGAAGGGCAAGAACGTGGGGGTGACGGCCCCGGGCTCCTCCACTGACATGTTCGTCAAGTTCCTCCTCGCCAAGAACGGCATGCCGTTGACGGATGCATCGGTCTCGGCCATCGGGGCGGGATCGTCGGCGGTGGCAGCCGTGGAACAGGGCCAGGTGGATGCTGCGGTGATGCTGGAGCCGGACGTTTCGGTCCTCGCGAAACGCATCGGCAAGGCCCCGTCCCTCTTGTCCGATGTCCGCACTGTTGAAGGGCTGAAGGACGTCTTCGAAACCGATGCCTGGCCCTCGTCAAGCCTGTACGCAAAAAGCGAATGGCTGACGCAGAACCCGGATACCGCCAGCAAGCTCGCCAAAGCCATGAAGCGCACGCTGGAGTACATCTCCGGACACTCCGGCCAGGAGATCGCCGGCCAGATGCCAGAAACATTCTCCGGCGGAGATAAGGCACTGTATGCGTCGGTCATCGAGGAACTCAAGAAGACACTCAGCAAGGACGGCGCCTTCACGGAGGACGGTGTGAAAGCCGTCCTGAAGACTCAGCAGGTGGCCAACCCCGAGGTCGGCAAGAAGGAGATCAAGCTGGAAGACACCTACACGAACGAGTTCGTCAAGTAACACGCAACCCGATAGCCCAGTGGCCCCAGGCGCCTGCCTTGGGGCCACTGTTGGCTTGCTGGAGGACTAGGACGCGGCCTTGCGCGCCCGGTAGGCGGCAACGTGGGCGCGGTTGGCGCAGTTTCCCGTGTCGCAGTATCGCTTGGAACGGTTGCGGCTGAGATCCAATACGACGGCGTCACAGTCCTCCGCGGCACACACCCGCATCCGGTCCATCTCCTTGCCGCGGATCACGTCCACGAGGGCCATGGCCGCCTCGGTGCTCATTCTGTCAGCCAGCGGGGCCTCCGGCGCGGTGGCATGCAGGTGCCAGTCCCAGTCGTCATGCCTGACCAGCTGGGGGAGCGCCCGGGCATCCCTGAGCAGCCGGTTCACGGTCTCCACGGCAGCGCCCTCACTGGCGGTCCAGAGTGCGGCGAGCTGGCCGCGGAGCCGGCGCACGCTGTCCAGTTCGGCGGCGTCCCGGGTCCGGGAGCCGGTGAAGCCCTCGGCCTGAAGGAAACGGTCCAGGTCCGCCGGTGTGGCCAGCTGCTCCTCGCCGTTGGCGGCGGTGTTGACGAGGTTGACCACCGAGCGCAGGGCAACTTTTGTGTCAGGGGCAAAAATCATCTTGACTCCTTACCTTGGCCGGGCGTACTGTCATGACTATAACCCCACTTTACTCCTGACAGGAGGATGCCTGTGTCTGCCGCACGCCGCACCGCCGATGCGCCGGTCCCCGCCCTTACCGGACGGTCCGGCGCCGCCTCGGGCTTTCTGGCCTCGGGCCTCGGTGTTGCCCTGTTCTCCTCGGCGCTGTTCGGCCTTTCCGGCTCGTTCGCGAAGGCCCTGCTGGAGACCGGATGGACGCCCGGCGCGGCGGTGACGGCACGCCTCACCGGCGCCGCGCTGATCCTGGCGGTCCCGGCCATTCCCGCACTGCGCGGCCGCTGGCACCAGCTCAAGGACAACTGGGTCACTGTCCTGCTGTTCGGCCTCATCGGCGTCGCCGCCTGCCAGCTGTTCTACTTCAACGCCGTGTCCCGCCTGTCGGTGGGCGTCGCCCTCCTGCTCGAATACCTGGCCCCCGTTCTCATCGTGCTGTGGCTCTGGGCGGCAAGCCGGAGGCGGCCACGGCCGCTGACCATCACCGGCACTCTCTTGTCCCTCGGCGGGCTGGTGCTGGTTCTGGACCTCACCGGGGCCGTAAAGATCGATCTGGTCGGGGTGCTGTGGGGGATTGCGGCCGCCGTCTGCCTCGCCATCTACTTCTTCATCACGGCCAAGGAAAACGACACGCTCCCGCCGATCGTCCTGGCCTCAGGCGGGCTGGTCGTGGGAGCCGTAGTGATGTGGCTTGCCGCCGCGACCGGGTTGCTGCCGATGGCGGTCAGCACGGCCGACACCATGCTGGGCCCCTGGCTGACGCCCTGGTGGGTGCCGCTGAGCGGACTTATGGTCCTGGCCACCGTGATGGCTTACGTCTCCGGCATTGTCGCCGCGCGGGCGCTCGGCTCTAAAGTGGCGTCATTCGTCTCGCTGACCGAAGTCCTGTTCGCCGTTCTCTGGGCATGGCTCCTGCTCGGCGAACTCCCCGGCCCCATCCAGCTGCTGGGCGGGGTCCTGATTGTGGCAGGCGTGGTCCTGGTCCGCATTGACGAACTTCGCGGTGTATCGGCAGCGGGACGCCTGCGCCGGGCTTCAGCGAGGGTGGCCACAGGCCTCGATCACACGCGCTCCGGAGCCTAGCATGGAGATATGTGCCGCAACATTCGGACCCTGCATAATTTTGAGCCCCACGCCACCACGGCGGAGGTGGAGGCCGCCGCGCTGCAGTACGTGCGCAAAATCAGCGGCAGCACCAAACCGTCCAAGGCCAACGAAGAAGCCTTTAACCGGGCCGTCCACGAGATCGCGCACGCCACCGCGCACCTGCTCGATTCGCTGGTAACGCAGGCCCCGGCCAAGGACCGGGCCGACGAGGCTGCCAAAGCGAGAGCCAAGGCGGCCGTCCGGTTCGGCGCCGCCTGAGCTGACGGCTCGGGCGGGCGGTTATTTGCCGAAGCTGCGCAGCCGCAGCGAGTTGGCCACCACAAGCACGGAGCTTGCGGCCATCGCGGCCCCGGCCACCATCGGGTTCAGCAGCCCCAGGGCCGCCACCGGAATGCCGATCGCGTTGTAGCAGAAGGCCCAGAAGAGGTTGGTCTTAATGATGGCCAGGGTCCGGCGGGACAGTTCAATGGCCTGTGCCACCTGCCCCAGTTCATTGCCCATGATCGTCAGGTCGGCAGCCTCGATGGCCACATCCGTACCGGACCCCATGGCGATCCCCAGATCCGCTTGGGCCAGCGCCGCGGCATCGTTCACGCCGTCGCCGGCCATGGCTACGGTGGCACCGCCGGCCTGCAGCTTTCGTACGGCCTCGATCTTGCCTTCCGGCAGCACGCCGGAATGGACATCCCCGGGACTGATGCCGACGGCGGCAGCCACCTGCGCGGCCACGGCGGCGTTGTCCCCGGTCAGCAGGATCGGACGGAGCCCGAGCTGCCTGAGCCTCGCAATCGCCGCGGCCGAGCCCGGTTTCACGGTGTCCCGCAGGCTGATGATGCCTGCGGCATCCCCGCCGACCGCCACCCAGATGGCGGTGGCGCCCGACTCCTCGGTTCGGCGGAGGGCATCCTGCTGTTCCGCCGTCGGGGCGACGCCGTTTTCCTGAAGCCAGCCCGTGCGGCCGGCGGTGATGACGCGCCCGTCCACGCTTCCCTGGACCCCGCCGCCGGGGGAGGAACGGAAGCCGACGACGGCGGGAAGGGTGCCGGCGTCGTCCGGTCCGGTTCCTTCTCCGGACCGTGCCGCCGCGGCGATGGCGTGGGCAATGGGATGTTCGGAGGCGGACTCAACGGCTCCGGCGAGGCGCAGGACCTCAGCCTCGGCGAACGTGCCGAAGACCTGGACGCCGTCGACCGCGAGGCGCCCGGTGGTGACTGTGCCGGTCTTGTCCAGCAGGATGGTGTCCACCGTCCGGGTGTCTTCGAGCACCTGGGGGCCCTTGATCAGGATGCCGAGCTGCGCTCCGCGGCCGGTACCGGCGAGGAGCCCCACCGGCGTCGCCAGTCCGAGCGCGCAGGGGCAGGCGATGACCAGCACGGCAACGGCAGCAGTAAAGGCCGCGCGGAGCTCGCCGCCGCTGATGTCCGGGCCGGCCGCCAGGAGCCAGGCGGTGAAGGTGGCGGCGGCGATCCCCAGGACCACGGGCACGAACACCGCGCTGATCCGGTCCGCGAGCCGGGCGATCGGGGCCTTGCCCGCCTGTGCCTCGGCGACGAGCCGGCCCATCTGGGCGAGTGTGGTCTCGGAGCCGACGCGGGTGGCGCGGACCATGAGCCGGCCGGAGGTGTTGATGGTCGCACCCGTGACGGGGCTGCCCGGGCCGACGTCCACCGGAACCGACTCGCCGGTCACGAGGGACGCGTCGACGGCCGAGGAACCCTCGATGACGACCCCGTCGGTGGCGATTTTCTCGCCGGGACGGACCACGACCACATCACCCACCTCGAGCTGCTCGGCGGGGATCTTGTGCTCGCCGCCATTCCTGAGGATGGTGGCGTCCTTGGCGCCGAGATTGAGCAGGGCCTTGAGCGCATCACCCGCTTTCCGCCTGGCGTTGGCCTCAAGATAGCGGCCCAGCAGCAGGAACGTGGTCACGACCGCCGCGACCTCGAAGTAGAGCCCGCCGGAGCCCGGATCCATGTGCGGGTGCTCTGTTATGCCGGGGTCGACAATCAACTGCCACGCCGAGAAGACGTACGCCGCGGTCACCCCGATGGACACCAGGGTGTCCATCGTGGAGGCAAAATGCCGCGCGTTGACGGCTGCGGCCCGGTGGAACGGCCACGCGGCCCAGCTGGCCACGGGCAACGCCAGGGCGCCGGCGATCCAGCCCCAGTTGGGAAACTGGAAGGCCGGGGCCATCGAGATCAGCAGCACCGGGACGGTCAGCACCGCAGCCACGATGAGCCGGGGGCGCAACTGGCTGGCCCGCGACGCCGGGGGGGCACCAACCGGAACACCACCGGCCGCGTGCTCCGCGCGCTCGGTCGCACCTCCCCGCCGGCCCACCTGGGACGCACGCTGCCGCATGCCCCTGCCGGCGACGCTGCGGTCATGCGTGGTCCGGCTTGTGTTCTTGGCGGCGCGGACCGTGGCCTTGTAGCCCGCTGCCGCTACGGTCCTGGTGATCTGTTCGTCGGTGACACCCGAGGGCACGCTGACGTGGGCGGATTCCAGGGGCAGGTTAACCGAGGCCTCCACGCCGTCGAGCTTTCCAAGCTTCCGTTCGACGCGGCTGACGCAGGAGGCGCAGGTCATGCCCTCGATATCGAGTTCAATCACCCGGCTCCCGGGCTGGTCCAGCAGTGGCTCTCTGCTCATGGGGTTCGTTTCCTGGTGGGTGCGGGCTGGGGCATCGGCGGGAGGCTCAGGCTTCGTTGGCCACCACCAGGTAGCCCGCCTCGGCGACGGCCTCCCCGATTTCGGAGAAGGAGAGTTCCTCGCTGGAGGTGATGGTGACAGCCGAGACCCCGCCGGCGTTGAGGTCGACCTCGACCTTTTCGACGCCGGCCAGCGCCTCGAGTTCCTCGCTGACGGAGGACACGCAGTGGCCGCAGGTCATGCCGGAAACATTGACGATGGTGGAAACGGTGCTCATGGCTGGCTCCTGGTCGATGGGCTGATTGCGGTTCATCAGGCCGATGGTGTGGTGAGTGGTGTTGCCGCTACCGCAGCAGGCGCCCGATGGCATCGGTGGCCTCCTTTACTTTGAAGTCGATGGCATCAGCGCGAAGAGCCGGATCCGGCTCGGCGGCCGCACCGACGACGCAGTGGCCGATGTGTTCCTCCACCAACCCGAGGCTGACGGCGTGCAGCGCCTTGGTGACGGCGGCGACCTGGGTGAGGATGTCGATGCAGTACGTATCCTCGTCGACCATCCGGGCGATGCCGCGGACCTGGCCTTCAATCCGTTTAAGCCGCCGCAGGTAGGCATCCTTGTTGGAGGAGTAGCCAGGCTGCGGCTGGACCACCGTTTCCGCGGGAGCGGGAAGGGGAATTTCAGACTCGTTCATGACTCTGAATCTATACCCCCTAGGGGTATAGATCAAGTGCGGCTGGATCCCACCCGAACAACCACTCCGGACCTGTCCGGAAATTAAAAAACTCCGGAGTGCGTTATTGGGGGATACGCACTCCGGAGCAGCTATGGGGCAGGCCGTCTATCGGCCCTCCGCATTGAGCCTACTCGGCAGCACCGGGATAAAGCCAGTGCCCCGTATTACTACTTTCGCTTTACTTTCTCTCCGGTTTCCGTGCCGGAACGATCAGGACCGGATGCTCCTGATGGTGGCTCAGCCAGGCGGCCACGGAGCCGTTGAGTGCTTCGGAGATCCGGTGCCCGAGCCCCCGCTCCGGAGTCCCGACGATGATCATTCCCGCATTGGATTCCGCCGCGAGCCGGCCGATGGCCCTGGCGGGGTCGCCTGCCAGGGTGCGCAGCGTCCATTGGATCCCCAGGCTGTCACAGGCTGCCGCGACGGTGGACCGCAGTTCCTGGGTCACTGCCCGGACCTGGTCCTCGTCCGTCTCCGGGTGCAGGGAAAGCCGGTGCGCTGAGCGGGCCGGGTCCCACTCCACGAGGTAACTTGCCTCATCCACATAGGCGCAGATCATGGGAACGGCGAGATTCTTCGCCAGTACCGCCGCGGTGTGCAGCACCTCGGGATGTTGCCCGGGAAGCACGCCCACTACCAGGGGGGACGGACCGCTGGCGCTCTCGGACGACATACTCCATTGTTGCCCGGTGACACGGCCCTGAACAGGGGCCGGCTTCCCGAGCCGGAACTGCCACCAGTCCGCTTTGCCCGCGGAGCCAGGAGCGGATTCAGTTTTCGCCGGAGCGGCCGTGGGACAGCCCGGCGGGGAATCCGACGGGCACCGGTTCCGGGTGGGCCAGCAGTGCTGCGCCGTGCTGGCCACGCTGTGATCCGGGTTCCAGGCGGCTATTGAACACCCGGGGGCCCGGGCATAACGTTGAGGCATAGGAAGAGGTGACCGCTGTGGAGATTTACATGTGGTGGCTTGATCTGGATCTGGCAAGCAAGGAATGGCTCCGGGAAAACCTGCGGGCCAGCGAGTTGCCGCAGCCGGTGCTGCAGGGCATTGCCCAGGCCGGCGGGTCAGCCCCCGCGGACTCGGCGGTGGTTCTGACCGAGGCCGACTGGGACTTCATCGAGACGCAGTCCGAATTCGTGGACTGACACCGGCAGCTGCCCCGGCCCCCTGACCAAAAGCGGGATGCCTGGGCCCGGAAACCATTGCGGGCCTCCGGCATGAGTGGTTCCATAAGGGGCATGGCAACCGCAGACAGCTATCTCCTGGCAATCGGGACCAAGAAGGGACTCTGGCTGGCCACAAGCCGGGACCGCAAGGACTGGTCGATTTCCGGCCCGCACTTCCTCATGAGTGAAATTCCCAGCATCGCCATCGACGCCCGCGACGGCCGGACCAGGATCCTGGCGGGGGTCCGCTCCGAGCACTGGGGCCCCACCGTTTTCCACTCCGATGACCTGGGCGAGACGTGGAGCGAACCCGAGCAAGGGGCCATCCGGTTCCCCGAAGACACCGACGCCGCGCTGGAGCGTGTCTGGCAGATCCACCCCGACGCCGCGTCCCGTCCGGGCGTCGTGTGGGCCGGGTGCGAACCGATCTCCCTGTGGAAATCGACCGACGGAGGCGAGCATTTTGAGCTCAACCGGGGACTCTGGGACCACCCCCACCGCAGTGAATGGGGTGCCGGTTACGGGGGCGCGGCGGCCCACTCGATCGTCGTCGACCCAACGGGCGAGAAGGTCCACGTCGCCATGAGCACCGGCGGTGTCTACCGCTCGCTGGACGGCGGCGCCTCCTGGGAGCCCCGCAACAAGGGGATCTCCGCCTACTTCATGCCCGATCCCAATCCGGAATTCGGCCAGTGTGTCCACAAGATTGCCGCCGACGCCGCCGTCGGCGGCCGCTTGTACGCGCAGAACCATCACGGTGTCTACCGCAGCGATAATGACGCCGAGACCTGGGAGTCGATCGCCGAGGGGCTGCCGGCGGACTTCGGCTTCGTGATGCTGACGCATCCGCGCCGGGCGGGCACCGCCTGGGTGATCCCGCTCAAGGCCGACGGCGAAAGGATCCCGCCGGACGGCAAGCTGGCAGTCCACCGGACCGACGACGCCGGCGGGAACTGGAAGCGGCTGGGAACCGGACTGCCCGAGTCCGAGTACAACTCCGTGCTCCGCGATGCGGCCTGCGTCGATTCGGCGGAACCGGCCGGCGTCTACTTCGGGACCCGCGGCGGCAGCGTCTACGCCAGCGCCGATGAGGGCGAACGCTTCACCGAGGTTGCCTCGCACCTCCCGGATGTGCTGTGCGTACGCTCCGCGGCCGTCCCCTCGGCGCTCCTTTCCAGCGCTTACGGAACCGCGTGAATCCATTTCCGGCGTCGGGGATCAGCGTGGTGCTGCCCAGTGTCCTCCAGCCGCTCGCCGGCGGGCAGTCCATCCTGACTGCGCCCGCCGACGGGGAGGTGACGGTTGAGTGGCTGCTGGACTCGGTGACCGGGAGCTACCCGGCCCTCTCGAGGCGGCTGCGGGACGAAACCGGCACGATCCGCCGCTACGTGAACATATACGTCAACGGGAATGAGATCCGGCGGTTGCAGGGGCTGGCGACTGCCGTGGCACCGGGCCAGGAGGTGCTGATCATCCAGTCCGTGGCCGGAGGCTGACGGTTCAGGCCACCCGCCAGAGGGTGCACTCGTCCGCGTTGATGGCCTTGCGCAGGCCGGAATGGCGGTCCATGATCCACACCACGCCGATTCCCGGGGCGGTTTCCTGGATGCGGCCCCGGCGGATCACCACGTCGTCATAGTTCGGCCCCACACTCAGGCGGGCCTCGATCTCATCCCCGCGGTGCAGCTGGTCCAAGGCGCGGACGCGGGTCACCTGGGGATTGGACTTTCTAAACATGGCGGGCCTCCTGGACTGGAGCTGGTGCCTGCTCTTGCCGGCGCCTCCAGTGTCCCGCGCCAATGTTGCGTCCACGTTTCGCAGCGGTAAGCGGTGGGTTAGCTTTCGGCCCGCACGCGTTAATGCGCTCAGGGGATGCGGCGGTCATCGGGGGTGCTGGATCCTGAACCACCGGTGGCCGTAGCGGTCCAGCTCCAGTTCGAAGCCGCCGTCGTCATCAAGGCGGACGTCCTGCCCTGCCAACAGGTCAGACAAGACGGCGCCGGCGAACGAGCGTCCCCGCTCGTCCGGCGAGGCCACACTTGCAGCCACCGCGGCCGGTTCGGCCCCGAAGTTGTGCGCCAGGACAAGGGTCGAGCCGGCCCAGGTGCATCGGTGCAGCAGGACCTTCGGGTCCGGGTGCTCGATGAGTTCGAACCGTCCCCACCCGAGCTCGGGACTCTCGCGGTAGCGCTGGATCAAGATGGAGAAGAAGTTCCACAGTGAGTCCGGGTCCCGTTTCGCGGCGGCGGCGTTGATGTTCTTCGGCCCGAAGGAGCCCTCCACCAGGGGGGCTACCAGACGGTGTGCCGGGGCCGTGGAGAAGCCGCCGTTGTCGGAGTCGTTCCACTGCATGGGGGAGCGCACAGCGGAGCGGCCCTTCTGCCCCAGGTCCTCGCCCATCCCGATCTCCTCGCCGTAGAAGAGGACCGGGGTGCCCGGGAGGGAGAACAGGAGCGAATAGACCATCCGGATCCGGTCCGGGTCGCCGTTGAGCATAGGCGGAAGGCGGCGACGCAGCCCGCGGCCGTACATCTGCATGTTCTCATCCGGCCCGAACGCCGCAAAGACCTCTTCGCGCTCGGCGTCGCTGAGCTTGTCCAGCGTGAGTTCGTCATGGTTTCGAACGAACATGGCCCACTGGTTGTCGGGATGGATCCGCGGCCGGCCGCTGAGGGTCCCGGCCAAGGGACGGGCATCCTCCCGGGCCAGGGACAGATACATGTTCTGCATGGACAGAAAATCAAACTGCATGTTCAGCTCGTTGCCCTCAGCCCCGCCGAAGTATTTCAGCTGCTCCGCGTACGGGAGGTTGACCTCGCCCAGCAGCACTGCGCTGCCGTTGCGCCGGTTCAGGAAACTGCGCAAGGCACTGAGGTAGTCGTGCGGATCCGTCTTTGCCGCCTCGTCCTTCGGTTCGCCGCGGAGTTCGAGGAAGAACGGGACGGCGTCCAACCGGAAACCGTCCAGGCCCAGTTGCAGCCAGAAGCCCATGGACTTGGCGATCTCGTCGCGCACCTTCGGATTCGCCACGTTCAGGTCCGGCTGGTGCTTGGCGAACATGTGCAGGTACCACTCGCCGGTGGCATCGTCCTGGGTCCAGATGGAGGACTCTTCACCAGGGAAAACCACCTCATCCGAGGTGTCCGGAGGCGTATCTGAGCGCCAGACGTAGTAATCGCGGTAGGGGTTGTCCACAGATTTGCGGGCCTCAACAAACCAGGGGTGCCGATCCGAGGTGTGGTTGATGACGAAGTCGGCGATGACCCGCATGCCCCGGTCATTGGCGGTCCGGATGAACTCAACGACGTCACCCGGGGTGCCGAGCCGGGGATCCACGGAATAGAGGTCGGTGACGTCATAACCGTCATCGCGGTCCGGGGAGGGATAGAACGGCATGAGCCAGATGCAGGTGACCCCCAGCGCCGCCAGATAGTCGACGCGCTGGATCAGTCCGCCGAAATCCCCGGTGCCGTCCCCATCGCCGTCAAAAAACGTTTCCGGATCCAAACAGTAGATGACGGCGTTCTTCCACCAAAGATCTGACGTTTGTGCGATCCTCACGCGGACACCTCCTGTTGCGGCCGGGCGCTGCCACCTGGCTGGCGGAGCTGCGGGAGGACATGTTCCGCGAAGGCGCCGATGAACGGCGCCTGCTGCTGCCCGACGAAATGCAGGTAGAGCTCCTCGAAACCGAGCTCCAGATACTCGGCGAGCCACTGCGCGTGCTGCCCGGAGTCCGCGGAGACGTTCACGACCTTCCGCACCTGTTCCTCGCCCACCCCGCTGCTCACGCCGTCGAAATGCGCCGCGGTGGGGAGGTCCCAAGGGATCGGCGGGGAAAAAACGTTCGTGCGCCACTGATCCAGGGCAATTGCGACGGCGTCCTCCTCCTTCTCGGCCCAGGACAAGTGCACCTGCAGGACGGCCTTGCCACGGCCTCCGGCGTCGCGGTAGGCGGCGAGCATTTCCGCCAGCTTCGCATGGGGCTGGTTCACGGTCACCAAGCCGTCCGCCCAGGCCGCGGAGCGGCGTGCGGTCTCCACGCTGATGGCGGGTGCGATCAGGGGCGGCTTGATCTCCGGGACATCCCAGAGCCTCGCCTGCTGTACCTTGACCAGGCCGTTCCGGGTGACTTCCTTGCCGGCATGGAGTTCACGGATGATGTCCACGGCTTCCTCGAGGCGCTGCTGCCGAACCTCCTTGGCCGGCCAGGCGTCCCCGGTGACATGCTCGTTCATGTACTCCCCGCTTCCCGGCGCCATCCAGAACCTGCCGGGGAACATGTCCGCCAGGGTGGCCGACGCGTGCGCGATGATCGCCGGATGATAACGCTGGCCGGGCGCCGTGACCACGCCGAAGCGGAGGCCGGTGGTGGCCAGCGCCGCCCCCAGCCAGGACCAGGCGAAGCCGGAATGGCCCTGCCGGGCGGACCACGGCTCAATATGGTCCGAGCACATGGCGGCGTCGAAGCCTGCCTGCTCCGCGAGCTGGACGTCCTTCAGGAGCCGGCCGGGACTGATCTGTTCGTGCGATGCGTGGAACCCGATGGTAGGCATCGTTAATGTCTACCCCCGACGCGGGGGTGTGTCGAGGATCCTGCGGGGTGTGCCCGAGGGCCGTCGTGGGCGCGGAATGCTGCCCGGGGCTGGCGGAGGGCGGGCTGCCGGGCAGCAATGGCGCTATGCGACTGCCGCTGATGCCCCCGATTGCGCCGATGCTAGCCAAAGCCGTGAGCGCCCTGCCCGAGGGCCTGATGAGTTTTGAGCCTAAATGGGATGGCTTCCGTTCCATCATCTTTCGCGACGGGGACGAGGTGGAAATCGGCAGCCGCAACGGCAAGCCCATGACCCGGTACTTTCCGGAACTCGTTAAGTCCCTGAAGGAGAACCTGCCGTCGCGGTGCGTGATCGACGGTGAGATTATCCTGGTGGGCGCTTCGGGCGACCGGCTCGACTTCGACGCCCTCCAGCAGCGGATCCATCCCGCCGAGAGCAGGATCAAACTGCTGGCCGAGCAGACTCCGGCGAGCTTTGTGGCCTTCGATCTGCTGGCTCTTGATGACGAGGACTTCACCGCCCGGCCGTTCTCCGAGCGGCGCAGTGCACTCGAGCAGGCGCTCGCCGGCAGTGCCGCCCCGGTCCACCTGACGGGCGCGACGCGGGACCCCCGGACCGCCGAGCAGTGGTTCCGCCAGTTCGAAGGCGCCGGCCTGGACGGGCTCGTTGCCAAACCACTGGACGGCGGCTATCAGCCGGACAAGCGCGCGATGTTCAAGATCAAGCATGAACGCACAGCGGACTGCGTGCTTGCCGGCTATCGGATCCACACGAGCGGCCCGGACCGGATCGGCTCCCTGCTGCTGGGTCTTTATGGCGACGACGGTCGGCTCGCGAATGTGGGGGTGGTGGGCACCTTTCCGATGCAGCGCCGCAAGGAACTGTTCGAGGAACTCCAGCCGCTCGTAACGGGCTTCGATGAACATCCCTGGGCCTGGGCCAAGCAGGAGGAGGGTACGCGCACGCCACGCAACGCCGAGGGCAGCCGGTGGAGCGGAGGCAGGGATCTGTCCTTTACGCCGCTTCGCCCCGAGCGCGTCCTGGAAGTGAAGTACGACCATATGGAAGGCGAGAGGTTCCGGCACACGGCGCAGTTCGTGCGCTGGCGGCCGGACCGGGATCCGCGGTCCTGCACTTACGAGCAGCTGGAGGAGCCGGTGAAATACGATCTCTCCGCCGTCCTGGCTCCCGGCAGGCCTTAATGACGGCGGCGGCCCGTCCCCTCGGGGATGAGCCGCCGCCGCGCCGGTCTTGCAGGTTTCTAGCGCAGGCCGAGTTCCTTGGTGGGAACCTTGAAGGTCTCCTTGGCGGTCAGGGCCGAGACGGCGGAGATGACGCAGATGACGGCGGTGAAGATGCTGATCTGGACCCAGCCGCCGGGCCTGATGCCGCCCATGGCCGCCACGATCGCCGGGGCGAACCCTGCCATCAGGAATCCAAGCTGCGTGCCGATGGCGAGGCCGGAGAAGCGGACCCTGGTGCTGAACATCTCGGCGTAGAAGGAAGGCCAGACAGCGTTGGACGCCGCGTAACCGAAGGAGAAGAAGCCAATGGCGGCGAGGAACATCAGCGGGACGCTGCCGGACTCGAGGCTCAGCAGGAATACGGGCGTCAGGACCGCGCTGGCCAGCGCGCCGTAAATGAAGACCGGCTTGCGGCCGATCCGGTCGGCCAGCATCCCGAAGAGCGGCTGGGTGCCCAGGGCGACGAGATTGGCGCCCACGACAAGCCACAGTGTGGTGGTGCCGTCCACCCCGGCCACGGTCTTGGCGTAGCTGATGGCCAGGGTTCCGAACACGGTGGATACGGCTGCGATGAAGGCACAGGCCACCACGCGGAGGACGTCGCGCCAGTGGTGCTTGAGGAGATCGGCGACAGGCAGCTTGGCGATCTGGGCGTTCTTCTGTGCTTCCTCGAAAGCCGGCGGCTCGTGCAGGGTGCGGCGGATGAAGAACGCCACCAGCACCACCACCGCGCTGAGCCAGAACGGGATGCGCCAGCCGATGCCGTACTTGATGTCGTCGGGCAGGGCGAGGACGGGGATGAAGACGAGCGCCGCAAGGATCTGGCCGCCCTGGGTGCCGGTGAGGGTCCAGGAGGTGAAGAAGGAGCGCCGGTTGTCCGGCGCATGCTCCAGGGTCATGGAGGAGGCGCCGGCCTGCTCGCCCGCCGCGGACAGGCCCTGGCAGAGGCGCGCCAGCACCAGCAAGGCCGGAGCCCACCAGCCCACGGTATTGAAGTCCGGAAGGCAGCCGATCAGGAAGGTGGAGGCACCCATGAGCAGCAGTGTGAACATCAGGACCTTGCGTCGCCCGATCCGGTCACCGAAGTGGCCCAGGATGACCGCGCCGATGGGCCGGGCCACGTAGGCGAAGCCGAAGGTCGCGAAGGACATGATTGCCGCATTGGCGTCAGCGTCCGGGAAGAAGACCTTGGGAAAGATCAGGGCGGCCGCGGAACCGAAAATGAAAAAGTCGTAGTACTCGACGGCGCTGCCCAGGAAGCTGGCAAGGGCCGCCTTCTTCGGCGTCCCGGCCGGTGCGGCGGTGCCCGGGCTCGTGGACGGGAGTGTCTGGCTCATGGTGTTCCTTTTGTGTGACGACATTGTCGCGGAGGGATCAGGAAGGTCTCGACGGCCGCAGGATTCAAGGCGGCGGCTGCCAGAGGTCCGTGGAAAGACCCGGACTAGTAGCCACATGATGGGAGCTACTTGTGCGATGTAGCAATGATGGCTGTGACTGCAGTCACTTGTCAATGAAAATAATCACGATCTAGAAATAGCTTCCACGATGTGAGAGCATCAGAGCATGAGTGTGAAACAAGACACAAAGCTTGCCGGGGATGGGAGCGCACCGGGGGATGCCATTCCGCCGGGGGGAAAGGCGTCCAGGGAGGACTCCCGCACGGACATGGTGGGCAAGGCCCTCGGCCTGCTGGTCCTCCTGGGGGACGAGCCCCGCGGTGCCAGTGCTGCGGAGATCTCCCGCCGGGCCGAGCTGCCCTTTAGTACCACCTACCGCCTGCTCGGCTCGCTCACGCGGGACGGCTTTGTGGACTACGAGCCGGATGGCCGCCGCTATCGCCTGGGCCTGCGCGTCTTCCAGCTCGGCCAGCGCGTCTCCAACCACCACGGCTTCGCCGGCACTGCGCTGCCCATCCTGCGCCGCGTCACCGAGGAGACGGGGGAGGCCACCATCTTGTCCGTGCGCGACGGAAACCACCATCTGACGGTGAACAAGGTGGACGGGCCGCAGACGTTCCGGGTCACCAGCGACCCCGGGCACCTGGGTGCCCTCCATGCGACCTCCGTGGGCAAGGTGCTGGTGGCTTTTGCCGACGAGGCCACCCGCACCCGGCTCGTGGAGGAGCTCCAGCTGGAGCCCCTGACCGAGTTTTCCCTCACCGACCGCGACGCCTTCCGCGCGGAGATCGAACGGGTCCGGCGCCGCGGCTACGCCACCATGGATGAGGAGAACGAGCTGGGCATGCGGGCCATCGCGGTTCCGGTGTTCAACTCCCAGGGGTGCGCCTTCGCATCCCTGGCCACCGCCGTCCCGGTCTTTCGGATGAGCATGGAAGCCCTGGTCGCCCTCTTGCCCCTGCTGCAGGCGGCCGCAGCCGAGCTGTCCGCCCGGCTCCCGCAGCAATGAGCCCCAAAACGACGGCATTGGGGGGCGGGCAAACCGCCGTGGCGAGAATTAGTTCGCCATAAGAACAACCGTGCAAGATATGAACATTTGCGGTACTGTAATCCCTATCACCCGGCCCGCCGCCGACGCCCCGTGCGTCCCGGCCCGCCGAGTGGCATTGTCAAAGGAGCCAAACGGATGAGCAATCGAGCAGAGTCCTTCCTCGTGGGCCTGGTGGGCGATGGTGTGCTGCCCTCCCTCAGCCCCTACATGCACGAACGCGAAGGTGATGTGCAGGGCCTCCGGTACCTCTACCGCCCCATCGACCTCACCGAGCTGGGGCTGCCCGGCGAGGCCGTGGGAGAGCTCCTGACCGCTGCCCGGCGTCTCGGCTTCAATGGGCTGAACATCACCCACCCCTGCAAGCAGCTGGTGCTGGAGCACCTCGATGAGGTCTCTTCCGATGCCCGGCGCCTCGGCGCGGTCAATACCGTGGTCATCCGCGACGGCCGATTCATCGGCCACAACACCGACTTCTCTGGCTTCGCGGCAGCCCTGGCCGCCGGCCTTCCCGGCGCGAAGCTGGACCGCGTGGTCCAGCTCGGCGCAGGCGGTGCCGGTTCCGCCGTCGCCTACGCCCTGCTGACCGCCGGCGTCCGCGAACTGGAGCTGGTGGATACCGACCCGGCCCGCTGCGCGGCGCGCGCCGCCGAACTCGACGGGTTCTTTCCGGACAGCACGGTCACTGCCCGAACGGTCGCTGAGCTGGTGCAGCTGATGCCGCTGGCCGACGGCCTCGTGCACTGCACTCCGGTGGGCATGGCCGCCCACCCCGGCGTCCCGCTGGACATGTCCCTCGTGGAGTCCCGGCACTGGGTCGCAGACATCGTGTACCGGCCGATCGAAACCGAGCTGGTCCGCGAGGCCAGGGCCAAGGGGTGTGAGGTGCTCGACGGCGGCCGGATGGCCGTCGGGCAGGCGGCCGACGCCTTCCGGATCTTCACCGGACTCGCCGCGGACGCGGACCGCATGCGCGCCCACTTCCTGGAACTCGTGGCCGCGGAAGAGGTGGCCGCCTGATGCGCACCGGAATCGCGACCGTGTGCCTCTCCGGGACGCTGCGGGAAAAGATGCAGGCCTGTGCGGTCGCCGGCTTCGACGGCATCGAAATCTTCGAGCAGGACCTGGTCACGTCTCCTTTGAGCCCCGAGGACGTCCGCAAGATGGCCGCGGATCTTGGCCTCACGCTGGATCTCTACCAGCCGTTCCGCGACTTCGACAGCGTTCCCGACGAGCTGCTCGCCGCCAACCTGCGCCGCGCCGAGGCCAAGTTCCGGCTGATGGCCCGTCTGGGCATGGACACGATTCTGGTCTGCTCCAACGTGGGCACCGCCGCCATTGACGACGACGGGCTCCGGGCCGCCCAGCTGTCCCGGCTCGCCGCACTCGCCGGGGACCACGGGGTAAAGGTCGCCTATGAGGCCCTGGCCTGGGGCAAATACGTCAACGATTACGAGCACGCCCACCGGCTGGTGGAAATGGTGGACCATCCCGCTCTGGGCACGTGTCTGGACTCGTTCCATATCCTTTCCCGCGACTGGGACACCGCGCCCCTCGAGAACTTCAACCCGGACAAGATCTTCTTCGTCCAGGTGGCCGACGCCCCGAAGCTGTCCCTCGACGTGCTGTCCTGGAGCCGGCACTACCGGGTGTTTCCGGGGGAAGGGCAGTTTGAACTCGCCAAGTTCATGGGACACGTGGTCCGGGCGGGCTACACCGGACCGGTGTCCCTGGAGGTTTTCAACGACGTCTTCCGCCAGTCCGACGCCGATCGCACCGCCGTGGATGCCATGCGCTCGCTGATCTGGCTGGAAGAGCAGAGCGCCAAGTGGCTGGAGGCGAACGCCGGATCCGGCAGCGCCCGGACCGCCGGCCGCCGTCGCTACCCGATGGAGCTCGCCACGCTCCCGCAGGTGGCGGAACCGGCAGGTTTCAACTTTGCCGAAGTCAGGGCCGCGGACACCGCCGGCCTGGAAACCGTGCTGGGGCAGCTCGGCTTCGAATTCAACGGCCGGCACCGCACCAAGGACGTGCAGCTGTGGACCATGGGCCAGGCCAGGGTGATCATCAATGAGCAGCCTGCCGGTGCCCCTGCTCCCGCCATCGCGCCTGCCATCTCTGCCGTGGGGCTGGACGTCGATTCGCCCGTGATTGCCTCGGCCCGTGCCCAGCAGCTCAAGGCCCCCGCTGTGCCGCGCAAGAGCCAGGCCGATGAGGAAGTGTTCCAGGGCTTCGCCGCCCCGGACTCCACCGAGATCTTCCTCTGCCAGGGCAGCCCGGACGGCACCGCCGCCTGGACCCGGGAGTTCGGTGAAGGGCTGGAGGTCCCGTCCGGCGCCCGGAACGCGGTGATCGACCACGTCAACCTCGCCCAGCCGTGGCAGCACTTCGACGAGGCCGTGCTCTTCTACACCAGCGCCCTGGCCCTGGAACCGCTGCCGTACGCGGAGGTGGCCAGCCCCAGCGGGCTGGTCCGCTCCCAGGTCATGCAGACCTCGGACCGCGCCGTTCGCCTGGTGCTGAACCTGGCACCGCTCCTCCAGCAGGACGGAGCGCAGCAGGACGGCGCGGCCGGCGGCTCGACCGCCGGCACCGGCCAGCGAAAGACCTACCAGGAACACATCGCGTTTGCCGTGGATGACCTGGTCGCCACCGCCCGGGCCGCCCGCGCACGGGGCCTGGACTTCCTGCAGATCCCGGCGAACTACTACGAGGATCTGGACGCACGGTTCGCGCTGGATCCCGGTTTCCTGGCCACGCTCCAGGAGCTCAACCTGCTCTACGACCGCGACGCCGACGGCGAGTTCCTGCACTTCTACACCGCCACCGTGGGCAGCGTGTTCTTCGAAATGGTGGAACGCCGCGGCGACTACGACGGCTACGGGGCACCCAACGCCCCGGTCCGCCATGCCGTCCAGTACGACCACCTGCACCAATTGACCCGCTAAACCAACACCATCACTGATTGGAAGGAGGCTGCTGTGCCTGAGGACGTGAAGCTCGCTATGTACAACGCCGATCCGCTCACCGAGGACGTCTCTGACGCCGTACCCGGTGCATCCCGCACTGCACCGGAGACGGGTGCGGCGGGCTCCGCACCGGCACCCCGCGTGGAAACGCAGCAGGACCTCAGCGCGGAGATCAGGGCCATCGGCGAGGCCTACGCCGAGAAGCTGGCCGGTGGTGCGCAGCCGGAAACCCAGCCGCGGCTGGACTACGCGCCGTACCGCAGCAGCATCCTGCGCCACCCCACCAAAAGCCTGCACCACGCCGACCCGGAGACCATCGAGCTGCACTCCCCGGCTTTCGGCCACCAGGACGTGCACGCCCTCGAATCCGACCTCACGATCCAGCACAACGGCGAACCCCAGGGCGAACGCATCATCGTTGCCGGCCGTGTGCTTGACGGCAGCGGCCGCCCGGTGGCGGGCCAGCTGGTGGAGATCTGGCAGGCCAACTCCTCGGGCCGCTACATCCACAAGCGCGACCAGCACCCGGCTCCGCTGGATCCGAACTTCACCGGCGTCGGCCGCTGCATTACCGGCCCGGACGGCTCCTACCGCTTCACCACCATCAAGCCCGGTGCCTACCCGTGGAAAAACCACCTCAACGCCTGGCGGCCCGCCCACATCCACTTCTCCCTGTTCGGCACGGAGTTCACCCAGCGGATCATCACCCAGATGTATTTCCCGGGCGACCGGCTCTTCCCGCTGGACCCGATTTACCAGTCGATCGTGGACCAGGACGCCCGCGACCGCCTCGTGGCCACGTACGACCACGACCTCACCCGGCCCGAATGGGCCCTGGGCTACAACTGGGACATCGTCCTGTCAGGCTCCAAGCGGACCTGGACCGAAAACGAGGCCCTCGGAGCAGAAGGCGATGACGAATAACATGACCGGACCATCCACGGCCTCTCCTAGACTCACACCAACGCCCGGCCAGACGGTCGGCCCCTTCTACGGCTACGCGCTGCCCTACGAGAAGGACCGCGAGCTGCTGGCTCCGGGTTCCCCGGGCTCCATCCGGCTCCAGGGCACCGTGTACGACGGCGCCGGTCATCCGATTCCCGACGCGATCCTGGAGATCTGGCAGCCGGATACCGAAGGCAAGATCGTTCAACGGGCCGGTTCGCTGGTCCGCGACGGCTACACCTTCACCGGCTTCGGCCGCAGCGCCGTGGGCAACAGCGGCGTGTACACCTTCACCACGGTGAACCCCGGCCCCACCGCGGAGGGGGCGGCGCCGTTCATCTCGGTGGCCGTGTTCGCCCGGGGCCTGATGAACCGCCTGTTCACCCGGATGTACTTGCCCGAGAACGAGGAAGCACTGGCCGCGGATCCGCTGCTCAGCTCCCTCGAGCCGGAACGCCGCAAGACGCTGATCGCACGCCGGGACGCCGATGGCGGACTCACCTGGGACATCCGGCTCCAGGGCGGGGACGAGACCGTCTTCCTGGATTTCGAGGGCGCCTCGAAGTGACCTCCTTCGAAACCGCCGGAATGGACGCGTCCGGCCCCTCTTCCGGGGCGGACGGCGACGTCGGCCTGCTCAGCCCCGTCTCGGTGTCGCCCCTGGTGGCGGCGCTGACAGGGGACCGGGCGGTACTGGCGGCGATTCTCGCGGTGGAGGCCGGCTGGGCCGCGGTTCTGGAGAAAGCCGCTCTCGCGCCGGCCGGCTCCGCGGCAGTGGTGGCCCGTGCGGCGGACGCCTCCCGCTATGACGTTGCCGACATTGCCCTGCGCGCCCAGGGCGGCGGCAACCCGGTGATCCCGCTGCTGGCCGACCTCCGTGCCCGGGTCAAGGCCCTCGACGCCGGCGACGCGGGCGCGGCCGGTAGTGGCGCACACAGCGTTGGTGCGCTTCGTGCGGTGCACACCTCGTTGACCAGCCAGGATGTGCTGGATTCAGCACTCATGCTGCTGGCCCGGAACACTGTTTCAGCCGTGCTCGCCGACGTGAAGGGCACGACGGTCGCGCTGGCCCGGCTCGCGGAGCAGCATGCGGACACGCTGTGCGTGGGCAGGAGCCTCACGCAGCATTCGCTGCCCTTCACCTTCGGGCTCAAGGCCGCGCAGTGGTTCCACGGGCTGGCCGCCGCCGCGCGGCGCCTTGAATCCCTGGAGCTGCCGGTGCAGACCGGCGGCGCGGCCGGCACCCTGGCCGCCGCTACGGTGCTCACTGCCGGAACAGCCTCGAACCCCTTTGGCCTGGCGGACGAGCTGGCTTCCCGGCTGGGCCTGGCCGCGGCGGTTGCCCCGTGGCACACCAACCGGCTCGCCGTGACCTCGCTGGCGGATTCCCTGGCGGGTGTGGTGGACGCGCTGGGCAAAATCGCGGCCGACGTGCTGTTCCTGAGCCGGCCGGAAGTGGCCGAGCTGGCCGAACCACGGGCCCCCGGGCGCGGCGTCTCCTCGGCCATGCCCCAGAAGCAAAACCCGGTGCTTTCCGTGCTGGTCCGCAGCGCGGCGCTCCAGGCCCCGGCCCTGGCCGCGCAGCTGCATCTGGCCGCCGCCAACTTCAACGACGAACGCCCCGACGGCGCCTGGCATACCGAATGGCCCGCCCTCCGGCAGCTGCTCCGCCTGGCCCTCGGCGCCGCCGGCCACGCCCGTGAGCTGGCCGAGGGACTCCAGGTCTTTCCGGACGGCATGCGCCGCAACCTGGACCTTTCCGGGCCGCTGCTGCTGAGCGAAGGTGTCTCCGCCGTTGCACCCCTGCTCGAAGTCAATGAGCTCGGTGAGGACGGCAAGCAGCAATTGCAGTCCGTGGTGGACCGGACCCTCCAGGCGCCCGCCGCAGACCAGGCCGGCAGCTACCGCCGGCTCCTCCGCGAGGCTGTCCCCGCCGCCAAGCTCTCCGACGCCGAGCTGGAAGTCCTGCTGGACC
Organism: Arthrobacter sp.; assembly: GCA_025464925.1. Next base: position 1,222 of record JAODMS010000172.1, on the reverse strand, counting down.
CCGCGAGCTACCTGGGCCAGGCCGCCGAGATCTCGCGGCGGATCCTGGCCGCCTTCCCCGACTACGCGCACCCCTCAACCGCCCCCGACGGAAACGGAGCCTCCCGTGGCTAGACCAACAGTCAAGGCTGTACTGCTTTCACCCCAGCGCCCGCTCGGGGACAGGCCCCTCCTGGTGGTGGGACCGTCCCTGGGCACCTCCACATTCCTGTGGTCTCAGGCCGGCGCCCTGCTTGGCGCGGACGTCGACGTCGTCGCTTGGGATCTTCCCGGCCACGGCATCTCGCCCGCCGCTCCGGAAACGTTCAGTGTGTCCGAACTGGCGGAGTCTGTCGTCGAGCTGGTCGATTCGGTCGCACCCGGCGCGCGCTTCCACTACGCCGGTGTCTCCCTCGGCGGCGCCACCGGGCTGCAGCTGGGCATCAAGCACGGCGAACGGCTCAAGAGCCTGTCGGTGCAGTGCAGCGGCGCGAAGCTCGGCACCCCTGAGGGCTGGCTGGAACGCGCCGGAACCGTGCGCGCCCAGGGCACGCCCGTGCTGATCCAAGGCTCGGCGCAGCGCTGGTTCGGCCCGGGCTTTATGGAACGCGAACCTGAGCGCAGCAGCCGCCTGCTGCACTCCCTTCGCGATACTGACCGCTTCAGCTACGCCTTCTGCTGCGAAGCCCTCGCTGCCTATGACGTCCGGAACGAACTCGGCAGCATCAGGGTCCCCACCCAGGCCATCGCCGGCGCCCAGGACAGCGTGGCCCCGCCGTCATTCGCCGAGGAGATAGTCGAAGGAATCACCGCCGGCGGGGGCACCGCGAGCGCGGTGACCCTCGAGGGCGTGGCACACCTGGCTCCGTTCGAGGCACCCGCCCACGTTGCCGAACTGCAGCGGAGCCTCATCACCTGGACCGAATCCCGCGGAGCCGAAAAATGACGGACGCCGGGCGCAGCGGACCGGAAAGAAACGGTGTGGTCCAGCCGGACGCCACCAGCCAGGAGATCTACGACGGCGGCATGGCCGTCCGCCGCGAGGTGCTGGGCGCCGCGCATGTGGACCGCGCGAACGCCAACAAGGATTCCCTCACCGAGGACTTCCAGGACATGATCACCCGCATCGCCTGGGGCGGCATCTGGACCCGCCCGGGCCTGCCCCGGCAGATGCGCTCCGCCGTCACGATCACCGCGATGGTGGCGCACGGGCACTGGGAAGAACTGGCCATGCACATCCGCGC
>JAODMS010000159.1 GCA_025464925.1 Arthrobacter sp. | reverse complement strand
GGTCTTCTTACGAAGACCAAAATTGGTTCCCCCGCCCCTGCCAGACGATGTCATGCGATCGGACCTTGAGCGGTGGCAGAGCTAGGCAATCCACTCAAGAGCGCCAACTTCGGAAAAGTTGGCGTGCTTCTTACTCTACAGTAACTAGGACCCAATGTCACATTCAGATCACGGTGGGTCTTAAGGATGCGAGAGTGACCCATCGGCTTGGGCTCAGAGCCAGCCCGTCGGGTCAACGACTTCGCCGTTGACCATCACCTCGAAGTGGAGGTGGCAGCCGGTGGAGGCGCCGGTAGTGCCGCTCATCGCCACGATGTCGCCGCGCGAGACCTGCTGGCCCACGCTGACGGAGGACGCGGACAGGTGGTTGTACGTCGTCTCCAGGCCGTTGCCATGGTCGATCACCACCCGGTTGCCACCGCCGAAGGGGTGCCATCCGGTAAAGGTCACGGTGCCGCTGGCAGCTGCGTGAACGCCTGTTCCGCACTGGATCGCATAATCCTGGCCACGGTGGAACTCGCCGGAACCGCCTGTGATCGGGCTGACGCGGAGGCCGAAGGCCGATGCCGAGACCATCTGGTCCAGCGGAGCACCGAGGGTTCCCGACGATGCGGCAGGGGTGACGCTGCCGGCGGACTGGGCGCTTAGCAGCTGCTTGAGCTTGCCGTCGGGGTCTACCTGGGTGGTGACGGCCGTGCGGCTGAAGTCGACCTTCGCGGCGGCGGCGGCGGTTATATCCGGCTGGGCGGTGGAAACCGCTTCGGACGAGCCGCCGCTCGTTGCCATCACCGGACTGGTGGCGGGGACGGTCACCGTCAGTACGAGCCCCGTGGCGGCCAGGGCGATGCCGGCTTTCTGCCCCACCCCATGGGCGGCGGCAAACTCTGTCATCTGGCGCAGCGTGTTCCGCCGGCCGCGGCGTTCGCCGCGCTGCGCGTCCCGCGGGCGCTCGGCCACGACGGCGGCAGCCGGAGGCGCCTCAAGAGCAGGACCGGTCGCACGACGACGGCCCCTGGGGGTCTGGGTGGTCAAAAACAGTTCCTCTCTGGAGAGCCTGCGAGGTTAGCTGTCGGATTCGGGTCTGAAAGATCAAAGACCCGGTCCGCAGCGACAAACATCCAGGCATAGAGAAGTCCCGAGGGCCTCGGTGGCGGGTGCTTGCCGGTGACGGACTTCACCCCAAGGCTGCTGGAAGTGCAGCCGGAAGTGGTTCCCCCGCCCCTGCCAGAAAGGGATTACGTGGCTGGTCCGCTGGCAGGGCTCGGCTTCGGATCAGGTAACGCTTTGGTATCGGTAATAATTCTTACTATAGGGGATTAAAGCCCATAGTAATAAATTCGTTATCTTCGGGTGCACAACTCATCGGTCGTCCCATAAGTGGGATTGCTTGGGCTAAGCGACCGTGACAAAAACGTGGGCGGCAACTTCCGGAGGCAACTCAAGGGCACCCTCGATGTCGGGAACACGGACCGAGATGTACTCACCTACCCGCTCCAGCGACACCAGGGCGCCGGGGCGGATGCCGCCTTCATCAAACTGGACGAGCAGTTCAGGCTCCACCTGGATGGGTTCGGCCAGCCGGCTGACCGTGATCCGCGAATCCACGCCGTAGCCGACCATGGCTTCCAGCAAGTTCACGACATCGTCCGTGTACGCGCGGGACGGCGCGCCGCCAAGCTCCGCGAGCCCGGGGATCGGGTTTCCGTAGGGCGAGACGGTCGGGTGGTTGAGCATCTCGAAAATCCGGCGTTCGACGCGTTCACTCATCACATGCTCCCAACGGCAGGCTTCCTCATGGACGTAGGCCCAGTCAAGACCGATCACGTCGGCCAGCAGCCGTTCGGCGAGGCGGTGCTTCCGCATCACCTCGATGGCCCGTTTCCGGCCGGTTTCCGTGAGCTCAAGGTGCCGGTCGCCGGACACGACCACCAGGCCGTCGCGCTCCATGCGCCCGATGGTCTGGGAGACCGTGGGGCCGGAGTGGCGCAGTCTTTCGGCGATCCGGGCGCGGAGGGCGACGATGTTCTCTTCTTCAAGCTCCAGAATGGTCCGAAGATACATCTCCGTAGTATCGATCAGATCCGTCATTCAGCTCAGCTCCTCGAGCGCCGTCCTTACGTCATTCCCACCGTACCGCGTACAGGATACGCCTTGGCGAGTCCGCCGTACGTTCGCAGGACAGCCTAGCCTATTTTGAATTACTCCGGATAATTTCCGCCCGGTCCGGGCTTCCGCCATGCGCGTGCACGCATTGGATGAACCGACTGTGACGGGCCCTTTTCCTTGTCGTCCGCGGCGGTCAGGCAGAATGTAAGGGAGTCTTCGTTGCAGCCACCCCTGCCGGGCCACCTTCCAAGCCACGCTATGCATCAGCCAAAAATTGGAGCCACTGTGAGCGACACCAGCATCACGATCCCCGCGAACCTCCTGCCTCAGGACGGACGGTTCGGCGCCGGACCGTCCAAGGTCCGTCCGGAGCAGATGGAGGCCCTCGCCGCGGCGTCGAAGACGCTGCTGGGGACCTCCCACCGCCAGGCACCCGTCAAGAACCTTGTCGGCTCCATCCGGACGGGGCTCAGCGAGTTCTTCCGTGCCCCCGAAGGCTACGAGGTCATCCTCGGCGTCGGCGGCTCCACGGCGTTCTGGGACATTGCCAGCTTCGGCCTGGTAGAGGACAAAGCACAGCACCTGTCCTTCGGCGAGTTCGGCTCGAAGTTTGCCGCAGCCACCAACAAGGCGCCCTTCCTGGCTGCCTCCTCCATTCTCAAGTCCGAGCCCGGCACGCGCCCGGCCGCCCGGGCGGAGGCCGGCGTCGATGTTTATGCGTGGCCGCAGAACGAGACATCCACCGGCGTTGCCGCTCCCGTCAAGCGTGTGGCTGGCGCCGATGAAGGATCGCTCGTGCTGGTTGACGCCACCTCCGCTGCCGGCGGCCTGGACGTGGATGTGGCCGAAGCGGACGTGTACTACTTTGCGCCGCAGAAGAACTTCGCGTCCGACGGAGGCCTGTGGCTCGGGCTGTTCTCCCCGGCAGCCCTTGAGCGGGCGGCCCGGATCAAGGCCAGCGACCGCTGGATTCCTGATTTCCTGGACGTCCAGACGGCGATCGACAACTCCCGGCTGAACCAGACGTACAACACGCCCGCGCTGGCTACCCTCGTCACCCTGGACGCCCAGGTGCAGTGGCTCAATGCCAATGGCGGCCTGGACTTCGCATCGGCCAGGACCGCGGACTCCGCCGGGCGGATCTACCGCTGGGCCGAGGCCTCCGACCTGGCGACGCCCTTCGTCGCCAGGGCCGAGGACCGCTCCAACGTCATCGCCACCATTGACTTCGATGACTCGATCGATGCCTCGGCCATCGCCGCGGTACTCCGTGCCAACGGCATCGTGGACACCGAGCCGTACCGCAAACTGGGCCGCAACCAGCTGCGCATTGCCACCTTCGTGGCCATCGAACCGGACGATGTGTCGGCCCTGCTGGAATGCATTGATTTCGTCGTGGCCGAACTCAAGAAATAGCGCGCCGCCAGCAGTAAGGACCGGCGGCAACGGCAACGACGCAGATCGCCGAAGTCAGGGGTCTGCGTCGTTGCCCCGGGTGCCGGATTCGAGGCGAAAGTGGCGCAGCCCGCGCGCCCTGCGGTCAAAGCGGATCCGCAGCTGCTTCGCCCTGATGATCCACAGCAGTCCGATCAGGGCCGCGGCCAGGCCGGAGGCAGCCGCGACGGCCATGGCCCAGCGGGGACCGGCGACGTTCGCCACCCAGCCCACAAGCGGGGCCCCAATCGGAGTGCCGCCCATGAAGATCGCCATGTAGAGCGCCATCACCCGCCCACGCATCACCGGATCCGTCGTCATCTGGACGTAGCCGTTGGCGCTGGTCATCATCGTGATCGCGAAAAGACCCACCGGCACCAGCGCGACGCCGAACCAGAAGTAGTCCGGCGCCAAGGCGGCTATCCCGGAGGCAACGCCGAACGCCCCGGCGGCCCCGAAAATGATCCGCAGCCTGGGTTCGCCGCGACGGGCGGATAGCAGCGCCCCGGTGACGGAACCGATTGCCATAATTGAGTTCATGAGCCCGAACGCGCTGGCGTCCAGACCGAATTCGGTGCCGACCATGGCCGCGATGAACAGAACGTAGTTCAGTCCCAGCGTTCCGACGATGAAGATCGCCACGAGCACCACCACGATGTCCGGCCGGAACCTCACGTAGCGGAGCCCCTCACGGATTCGGCCCTTACCGGCAGGGGCCCGGGGCAGTTGGCGCAGCGACGCTGACGGGATTTTCCACAGGCTCAGCAGGAGGGCAACGAACGTGAAGGTGTTGATCAGGAAGACCCAGCCAGGTCCCACGGCGACCGTGAGCACGCCGGCCACCGCCGGCCCGATCATCCTCGCCACATTGAAGGAGGCGCTGTTGAGGGCCACTGCGTTGGGCAGGTAGTCGTCCCGGACCAGTTCGGAGACGAAGGTCTGCCGCACGGGGGCATCCAGGGCGGATACGATGCCGAGCACCAGGGCGAAGCCGTAGACGAGCCAGAGCTGGGCGCCGCCTGAGACCACCAGGATGCCGAGCCCGGCGCTCAGCAGCGCCATCGTGGACTGGGTCAGGACGAGGAGCTGCTTACGGTTGAAGCGGTCGGCCACGAGCCCGGCGACGGGCGCCAGGAAAAGCTGCGGGCCCAGCTGCAGGGACATCGTGATGCCCATCGCCCCGGCATCGTGGTCGGTCAGGTGGGCAAATACCAGCCAGTCCTGGGCGGTGCGCTGCATCCAGGTACCGATATTGGAAATGATCGCGCCGATGAACCAGATCCGGTAGTTCAGGATATGCAGGGATTTGAAGGTGGACATCATGCCCAGACCTCCCCCAGCATCACCCCGGACGGTTCCAAGCCCTAGTCAGCCTCGGCTGCCGGTTCGTCCTGCTCGTCGCCGTCAGCGTCGCCGTCCGCGGGCTCGTCAGCGTCACGGCCCGCATCGTCGTCCGTGTCTTCGGTTTCGTCTGCCGACTGATCCGACGGCTCACCGGCGGACTGCACCTCGGCGTCCGGCGCTCCGGCACCGGACGTTTCCTCTGACGCTTCGTCATCCTGTGCGTCTTCAGGCCTGACACGTTCAGCCCACGGGACCCATTCCGGGGCCAGGACGGAGTCCTCCGAGGGCAGCAGGCCGAGTTCATCGACCGTTACTATCTTCGACCGTGAGTTGCGGGTGAGCACGGCGTACCACTGCCAGCCCAGATATCCAGGCAGCTTTGATTCGAAGAGGTGCGTCACCAGCCGGTCGCCTTCGGTGCGGGCGCCGAGGTGCCTCCCGATCTGCCAGGCCGGGGCAATGCCTTCCACCGCGGCACGGGCGTCCTCGACGGCGGCGGCGAGGACGGCGTCGGGCTTGCCGGTGCGCCAGACGGGAACACCGGTGCGTGGCTTGGATCCGGTTGTATTGGATCCGGCTGTGCCGGCAGTCTTGGCCACGTTCTGATCAGGTTCCGAAGTCATCAAGAGCCTTACACGTCCAACTCGTCGGCAACCTTGCGGAGCGCAGCGGCAATCCCCTTGCCCTTGTTCCCTTCCGGGTACTTGCCGGCAGCGAGCGTTCCGGACAGGTTGTCCAGCACTGTCACCAGATCCTGCACCAGCGGGGCAAGATCCTTGGCGCTGGGCCGCCTGGCCTTGGCGATGGACGGTGTCTTGTCCAGCACGCGGAGGCCCAGGGCCTGGGCGCCCTTGCGTCCGTCGGCCACGCCGAACTCGACGCGGGTGCCTGCCTTGAGTTCCGTTACGCCCTCGGGCAGTGCGGACTTGGGCAGGAAGACTTCCTGGCCGTCCTCACCTGCGAGGAATCCGAAGCCTTTTTCCTTGTCATACCACTTGACCTTGCCGGTAGGCACGTAATCAACCTTCTTCGTTCTGCTGGGGACAGGGCCGGCGGTCAACGCATCCGCATGGATATACGGGTTCAAAGTGTGACTGCTTGGACCGTGTTGGTCTGTACCTCCTAGGTTATCCTGCCATACCCACTTTGGCCGGTTTGAGGCGCGGGACAGGCCGGACTGTTAGCGTTACCCCATGACACAACTGCGCTACCAGCGGCCCCTGTTGATCGTTGCGGCTGCTGTTGCCGTGCTCTCGCTTACCGCTGTCGCTGCCGTGATGGCCATGGCCTTCAATAAGCTCGTAGCCCCGGTCTGGATCACCTCCGCTGCCCTTTACGGGCTCCCGCTGGCTTTCCTGCTCATGCTCGCACTCGTGGTCGGCGGGGTTGCAGCCCGTCGCCGCACACGAGAGCCCGGCGAAAGGTAGCGTTGGACTGATGTCCCTCATTCGGGCGCTCAGCAAAGAACTGGAGGCTCGCAGCGACGACTCGCTGCGGGCCCTGTTCGCCGCGCGGCCGGACCTGATTTCCCCCGGCGTTCCGGACTTCGCCGCCCTCGCCGCCCGGGCGAGTGGCCGTGTCAGCGTGCAGCGCGCTCTCGAGCGGCTTAACCGCCCGGAGATGCAGGTACTGGAAACGCTGCACCTGTGCACGAACACGGACACCGGACACAGCGCCTCGGCTCCGATGCTGAAAAGGCTGATCAACGGCTCCACCCTCGCTGCCGTTGAGCGGCAGCTGCGTTCCCTGCAGGAGCTGGCGCTCGTGCACCGGGCCGACCCCCCGCCCGGCGCCGCCCCGGCGGCCGTTCCGCGGCAACGCTTCTATCTTCCGGTCGGCAGCCTCAAGGATGTCATCGGCATCTACCCTGCGGGACTGGGGCGCAGCTACACCGAACTCGTGCGGCTCCAGCCGGCCTTCGCGCAGCGCGTCGTGCAGCTCGTGGCAGAACTGCACCGCAGCGGGGCGGCCATCTCCCCCGCGACCACCCCGATGGAGGCCGCGCTGTCGCTGCAGCACTGGACGGCGACGCCGGAATCACTCCAGAAGATTCTCGCCACCTCCCCGGAACGCACCACGGCGCTGCTCGCCAGGTTCGGGAACTGGGCCATGGGTGCCGTTCCCCAGGCGCAACGGCGCGCCTCCGTGCTGAGCGAAGGTGCCGACGTCGGGCCGGTGGACTGGCTGCTGGCCCGGGGACTGCTGGTGCCGCTGGACGCCGCCCACGTCGAACTTCCACACAGCGTCGGCGTCTCGCTGCGGGGCGGGTTCGTCATTGAGGACTTCGCGCTGATTCCGCCGGCGCCGCAACTGGGCCACACCAGTGCGGTGCTGCGCCGCAACGCCGCCCTCGGCGCGATCGCCGAGACCTTGCGGCTCGTGGGCGAACTGCTTTACACCGTGCATGAACAGCCGCTGGCCACGCTGCGGAGCGGGGGCGTCGGCGTCCGAGAGATGAAACGGCTCGCCGACTCCCTGCGGATCGAGCTGCACGAGGCCGGGGTGCTCGCCGAGTTCTGTGCCCTTGCCGGTCTCCTGCGGCTGGACGTGGACAGTTCCGCCTGGGTCCAGCCCCCGCAGCTCGAGTGGCTGACACTTCCGCGGCAGGAGCAATGGCTGTGGCTGGTCACGGCCTGGCTGGCAAGCGAGCGCGCACCCTCCCTCGTGGGCCAGCCTGTCAGCGGCAGCGCCGTGGGCCCGGCCGCGCACCGCGGCGCCGCCGGCACCACTATCAATGCGCTCTCCGCCGAGGCCCAACGGCCCGACGCCCCGGTGGTCCGCAAACGGATCCTGGAAATCCTGAATGAACTCACGCTGGAGGCCGCGGCGCCGGACGGCCGGGCGCCGGTGCTGGATGCCGCGGCCGTCCTGGAGCGCGCGGAGTGGGCCCAGCCCCGCATGGCCAGGCGTTTCAGTTCGCTGATCCGTGGCGTCCTGGCCGAGGCGGAGATGCTGGGCCTCCTCGGTTCCGGTGCTTTGAGTCAACTCGGAGCGGCGATCGCCGCCGAGCAGCCGGACGATGCCTTGGGACTCCTGGGCGAACACTTGCCGGCGGCGCTGAACCACGTACTGCTCCAGGCGGACATGACCGCGGTGGCCCCAGGCTACCTCGCGCCGGAACTGAGTGAACGGCTCCTGACGATGGCCGACGCCGAAGGCCAGGGCCCCGCAACCATCTACCGGTTCTCCGTTGCCTCCGTCCGGCGCGCGCTGGACGCCGGACAGGATGCCCCAGCGCTGCTGGACTTCCTGCGTCAGCATTCGGCTACCGCCATCCCGCAGCCGCTCCAGTACCTGATCGAGGACACTTCCGCGCGCCACGCCCGGCTTCGGGTGGGCTCCGCCGCGAGCTTCATCCAGAGCGAGGATGAGACGGGCCTGGGAGAACTTTTAGGTGCCCCCGCCGCGGCCGGCCTGGGACTGGCACGGATCGCACCCACGGTGGTCATCTCGCACGCCACTCCCCGGGAAACCGCCCAAGTCCTCCGGAACCTGGGGCTCTCCCCCACCGTGGAAGACGCCGATTCCGAAGTCATCCGGCTGCGCCGCAGTACCCCCTTGCCCAGCAGCGGCCGTCCGGTCTACAGCGCCCCGCGCACTGCTCCCCCGGCGGCCGACGTCGATGCCCAGCTGGCGGTGCTCCGTAGTGACCGGGCCCCCGCCGGCGGGGGTGCCCAGGGCGGCCACCCCACCGGCGCGGCTTCCAGCAGCGAGGAGGCCACCCAGCTGGGGCTGGAGACCCTGCAGAAAGCCATCCGGCTCAAACAGCGCGTCGTTATGAACGTGGTGGACAGCATGGGAAATGCCAACCGTGAAACGGTTGTTCCGGTAGCAGTGAACGGCGGGCGGGTCCGGGTCTTCGATCCAGACAAGGACACCGAACGGGTCCTGTCCATCCACCGGATCATCGATGTAGAAACCGCGGAGGAATTGCTCCAGTGAACGACGGACCGCTGATCGTCCAGAGCGACAAAACCATCCTGCTGGAAGTCGACCACGAGCTGGCCACCGAGGCCCGGCACGCGATCGCAGCGTTCGCCGAGCTGGAGCGCGCCCCGGAGCATATGCACAGCTACCGGCTCACGCCCCTGGGCCTCTGGAATGCCAGGGCGGCCGGGCTGGACGCCGAAAAGGTGCTGGACACGCTGCTCAAATACTCCCGCTTCCCCGTGCCGCATTCCCTGCTGATCGACGTCGAAGAGACCATGTCCCGGTACGGCCGGCTCCGGCTGGAGAAGGACCCGCAGCACGGCCTGGTGATGCGCACCACCGACTACCCCGTGCTCGAAGAGGTCAGCCGGGCCAAGAAGATCGCCCCGCTGCTGGGTCCGAGGATCGACGGCGAGACCGTGGTGGTGCATTCCTCCCAGCGCGGGCAGCTCAAGCAGCTGCTGCTCAAGCTCGGCTGGCCCGCGGAGGATCTCGCCGGCTATGTGGACGGCACTCCCCATCCCATTTTGCTGAACGAGTCGGGCTGGAAACTCCGGCCGTACCAGCAGCTGGCCACGGAGAACTTCTGGGCCGGCGGCAGCGGCGTCGTCGTGCTCCCCTGCGGCGCCGGCAAAACGCTTGTCGGGGCAGCCGCGATGGCCACCAGTTCCACCACGACGCTGATCCTGGTGACCAACACGGTGTCCGCACGGCAGTGGAAGGACGAACTGCTCAAGAGGACATCCCTCACCGAGGAGGAAATCGGCGAATACTCCGGCGCCGTCAAGGAAGTCCGTCCCGTCACGATTGCCACGTACCAGGTGTTGACCACCAAGCGCGGCGGACTCTACCCGCATCTCGAACTGGTGGACGGCAACGACTGGGGACTGATCATCTACGACGAAGTCCATCTCCTGCCCGCCCCGATCTTCCGGATGACCGCGGATCTGCAGGCGCGGCGCCGGCTCGGCCTAACCGCCACCCTGGTCCGCGAGGACGGCCGCGAGGGCGAAGTCTTCAGCCTGATCGGGCCTAAACGCTACGACGCGCCGTGGAAGGACATCGAGGCGCAGGGATATATCGCGCCCGCCGACTGCGTCGAGGTCCGGATTGACCTGCCCCGCGACGAACGGGCGGCGTATGCCATGGCCGAGGACGCCGACAAGTACCGGTTGTGCGCCACCTCCGAATCCAAGACCCTGGTGGTGGAACAGCTCGTGGCCGAACATGCCGGCGAACAGCTGCTGGTGATCGGGCAGTACATCGGCCAGCTCGATGAGATCGGCGAGCGCCTGCAGGCGCCGGTGATCAAGGGCGAGACCTCGGTCAAGGAACGCCAGCGGCTCTTTAACGCCTTCCGCGCCGGGGAGGTGCACACCCTGGTGGTCTCCAAGGTCGCCAACTTCTCGATCGACCTGCCCGAGGCCTCGGTCGCGATCCAGGTCTCTGGTTCCTTCGGCTCCAGGCAGGAGGAGGCACAGCGCCTGGGCCGGCTCCTGCGTCCCAAGCAGGACGGCCGCGCCGCCCGCTTCTACTCGCTCGTGGCCCGGGACACCCTGGACCAGGATTTCGCGGCGAAGCGCCAGCGCTTCCTCGCGGAGCAGGGCTATGCCTACCGGATCATGGACGCCAAGGATGTCGGGACGGCCAGCTAGGCGCCACGGCCGGCGCCCGGAAACATCCATCCAACACACATCTCCCACCCAGAAAACTCCCAGAGTCTGGGAGCATCATGGGAGTTATGAAAAAGAACGGTCCTGAAGCCAAGCTCCTCGTCGTGGACGATGAACCGAACATCCGCGAACTGCTGTCCACCTCACTGCGTTTCGCCGGCTTTGAGGTTGTATCCGCCGGCAACGGCCGGGATGCGCTGGCCGCCGCAGAACTCCATGCCCCCGACCTCGCCGTGCTGGATGTCATGCTGCCGGACATGGACGGCTTTACCGTCACCCGCCGCCTGCGCGCCGCCGGCAAACATTTTCCGGTGCTCTTCCTTACGGCCAAGGACGACACCGAGGACAAGGTCACCGGCCTGACGGTGGGCGGCGACGACTACCTCACGAAGCCCTTCAGCCTCGATGAGGTGGTGGCCCGCATCCGCGCCGTGCTCCGCCGCACCCAGCCCCAGGTGGACGACGACGCCGTGATCCGGGTGGATGACCTGCAGCTCGACGACGACGCCCACGAGGTGCGCCGCGGCGGCACCGTGATCGAGCTGTCGCCCACGGAATTCAAGCTCCTGCGCTACCTCATGCTCAACCCGAACCGCGTGCTGTCCAAGGCCCAGATCCTTGACCATGTCTGGGAATACGACTTCAACGGCGATGCTTCGATCGTGGAGTCCTACATCTCCTACCTGCGCCGCAAGGTGGACATCGATCCGGAGGCCCCGGCGCTGATCCAGACCAAGCGCGGCGTCGGCTACGTGCTGCGGACAGCAGAGAAGCGCTGACCTTGCCGCACCGCTGGAAATCGGCCTCGCTGCGCTCGCAACTGGTCGCCATCATGATGGCGCTGATGCTGGTTGCCCTCACCGCCACCGGCGCGGGCACCCTGACCCTGCTGCACAGCTTCCTGCAGGGACAGGTCGATGACAAGCTTGAGGATGCCATCGAATCCGTGCGCCAGCAGGGGTCATTCAGCCAGCTGCAGGAACAGGGCACAAACGTTCCGACCGATTACTCGCTGATGCTTTTCAGTCCCGGCCTCCCCCCATATTCGTTCGGCGGCAGCAAGATATCACGCCCCGACATCAGCAACATGTCCGCAGCAGACGCCCGGGACCGCCAGGAGGCCCCGTTCCAGGTCCGCGGCACGGACGGCGGCAACTGGCGGGTGGTCGCACTGAACGTCTTCGACCGCAACCAGCGCAGCGCCGTCGCCGTCATCGGCCTCCCGCTCGCCCCCGTCGAATCCGTGATGGAACACGCAGCCCTCGTCGTGGTGGGCGTGGGGCTGCTCACCGTCGTCCTGGCCTTCTTCATTGCCACCTGGACCGTCTCCAGATCCTTCCGCCCGCTCGCGCGGGTGGAGAAGACCGCGGCCGCGATCGCCGCCGGGGACCTCTCACAGCGTGTGGAAGTCGAAAACCCCGGCACGGAAGTGGGCCGACTGGGCAGCTCCCTCAACGCCATGCTGGCGCATATTGAAACGGCCTTTGCCGCCAGGATGGCATCCGAGGCGCAGATGCGCCGCTTCGCCGCCGATGCCTCACACGAGCTGCGGACCCCGCTCGTCACCATCCGCGGGTTCTCGGAACTGTACCGGCAAGGCGCGCTGTCCACCCCGGAGGACGTCGCCACTGCGATGGGACGTATTGAAAGCGAAGCCAAGCGGATGGGTGCCATGGTTGAGGACCTGCTCCTGCTGGCACGGATCGATGAGCAGCGCCCGCTGCAGCAGAAGCCCGCCGACCTGCTCCTGCTGGCCCATGACGCAGTAGTGGACACCCAGGCCGCCGACCGCGCCCGCTCCATCACGTTGACGGGGCTCAGCGGCGCCGCCCCCGGGCCGGCGCCGGTGCTGGGCGACGAGGCCAAGCTGCGGCAGGTGGTGGGCAACCTGGTGGGCAATGCCCTGCGGTACACGCCGGAGGGCTCTCCCATTGAACTCGCGGTGGGGGTCCGGACCGCGCCGGACGGTACCAGGCAGTCCGTGATCGAGGTCCGGGACCATGGTCCGGGCGTTCCGGACGAGGAAGCAGGCCGGATCTTCGAGCGCTTCTACCGAGCCGACAGCTCACGGACCCGTGAAACGGGCGGCAGCGGACTCGGCCTTGCGATCGTGGCGGCCATCGTCGGCGCGCATTCGGGCAAGGTCCGGGTGGAGACGACCGACGGCGGCGGCGCCACCCTGGTGGTCAGTCTCCCGTTCTTCGAGGAGCCGGCAGAAAGCCCCGGCTCCCGCGACGGTGCCCACTGGTAGGAGCGTTCTTCTGGAACGCTGGCAAGCTACACCCGCCGGCGATATCCACATACGGCAAGCGGTCGTGGCCCCGCCTTTGCCGCCCGCCTAGGCTCAAGGTGTCCGGAAGGTCCGGACACTGGCAGCCGTCTCCTTCGCGAGGCCCCCGGCTGCGTACCGGCACTTCCGAGAGGGCATCCCCATGAGCATCATCTCCGTCGATACCGAACTGCTCCAGCTCAAGTCAGCCAACGTCAAGGCCACGGTCGACCGGATCAGTGCGGACGTCCAAGCCATGAAACGCGGGCTCGACGAGTTACAGGCAACCTGGCGCGGCACTGCGGCCACCAACTTCCAGGGTCTGGTCACCGAATGGACCCTCACCCAGGGCAGGGTCGAGGCGTCCCTGGCCTCCATCAACCTCGCGCTGGCCTCGGCGGCCGCGAGCTATGCCCAGGCAGAGCTGAACAACGCCCAGCGTTTCAGCTGAGCGCCTCTGTACGGACCTCAGGTCTCCGGCGTGCCCTGGTGGAAGCGGAGACGCCATCGGGAGCCGTCAAGGACCCACAGGGAGCTGCGCAGGGCTGTCCCGGAGCGCTCGTAGCTGCGGTAAGTCAAGAGAACCGCACCCTCGCCCAAGAGGTCCGCGCTCAGCAGCTCCAGTTCCGTGGCCCCTCCCGGATTTCCTTCAAGGGCCATCATCATGGCATCGCGTGTCCAGAGGCGCCCCGAGCTGCCAATCTCGGTGAAATCAGGGTGCAACAGCACGCCGGTGCGCCCGATATCCGCTCGGGTTTCCGGACGATGCAGCTCCCGCTCGAGGGACTCGACAATCGCTTCGGGCGTCGCCTGCCGGCCGGCTGCGGGCGCCGCCTCCTCCAGCTCGCTGAAGAGGTCCGCTTCATCCAGAAGGTCGTGTTTCCCGAAGAGGGCGGGTTCATTGAAGAGGGCAGGGTCGGCGAAGGGGTCTTGCTGGCCTGCGGGCGGGGGTCCAGGCTGCGCGGCGGGCGCGGGTCCAGGCTGCGCGGCGGGCGCGGGCGCGGCGCTCCCCGCCGTCGTGGCGAAGCCGGGCCCCTGCCGTACGGTGACGCCTTGCTGGTAGGCCGTGGCGGCCGCCCTGGCGCGGTCGTCCGCTGCCTCGTTCAGGTCGTGCCCGGCGTGGCCGCGCACCCACTGGAAGGTGTATTTGCGGCCGATGAGCGCCTGGTCGATCTCCTTGAAGAGGTCCACGTTCAGCACCGGCTTGCCGTCCGCCTTGCGCCATCCCTTACGCTTCCAGCCCGGCATCCATTTGGTCACCGAGTTGATGACGTACTGGCTGTCGCAGAGAATTCGCAGGTCCTCGCCGGGGAGGTGCGCCGTGGCCCGGAAAAGGTCCAGGACGGCCATCAACTCGCCCTGGTTATTGGTGCCGTGGGGCCACCCCCCGGCCCGCCAGCAGTCGTCGTTCACGTACCAGGCCCATCCGGCCGGGCCGGGATTTCCTAAGGCCGAACCATCGGCCGCTGCTGTAATCGTCACTGCACTATCCTGCCAGACCGCGGCGGAGGGAAAGGCGTCGGCCCCTGCCGCGGCAGGGGCGGCTAACGCCGATGGCGGCCCCACCGGAGGTGGAACCGCCATCGTTGAACTACGCGTTCAGTGCTGCGTCTTCAGTGGCTTGGGAGCCGGGGGGGGTTAGAAACCGCCCATGCCGCCCATGCCGCCCATGTCGTCGCCGCCACCCATGGCCGGAGCGTTCTTCTCCGGCTTGTCGGCCACGACAGCCTCGGTGGTGAGGAACAGACCGGCGATGGAAGCCGCGTTCTGCAGGGCAGAGCGGGTTACCTTTACCGGGTCGTTGACGCCGGCGGCCAGCAGATCGACGTATTCGCCGGTTGCAGCGTTCAGGCCGTGACCTGCCGGGAGTCCGCGGACCTTGTCCACCACAACGCCGGGCTCAAGGCCTGCGTTGAAGGCGATCTGCTTCAGCGGGGCGTCGATGGCAACGCGGACGATGTTCGCACCGGTTGCTTCGTCGCCGTCGAGCTGCAGGTTGGCGAATGCCTTGGCACCAGCCTGGATCAGGGCAACGCCGCCGCCGGCGACGATGCCTTCTTCAACCGCAGCCTTAGCGTTGCGGACGGCGTCCTCAATG
>JAODMS010000153.1 GCA_025464925.1 Arthrobacter sp. | reverse complement strand
CCTCGGCTACGGCGTCGTGGGCGGCATCGGCCTGGGGATCGGTTACATCTCCCCTGTTTCCACCCTGATCAAATGGTTCCCGGACCGGCCCGGGCTGGCCACCGGCATGGCGATCATGGGGTTCGGCGGCGGCGCCCTGATCGCCAGCCCGGTCTCCACGGCGCTACTCAAGATGTACGATCCCAACTCCGGCGCCAAGGGCTGGGTGGCCAGTGGCGACTCGGTGGGCAAGCTCTTCCTGACCCTCGCCGTCGTTTACCTCGCCTACATGCTGTTCGGCGCCTTCACCATCAAGGTCCCGGCCGAGGGGTGGAAGCCGGACGGCTTCGACCCCTCCAAGATCAAGGCCGCCAAGCTCATCACCACGGAGAACGTTTCCGCCAGGAATGCCGTGAAGACCAAGCAGTTCTGGCTCGTCTGGATCGCTTTGTTCTGCAACGTGACGGCCGGCATCGGCATTCTGGAGCAGGCCGCACCGATGATCCAGGACTTCTTCCGCCAGTCCGACGGCGTGTCCCTGGTCAGTGCCGCCGTCGCCTCCGGCTTCGTGGGGCTGCTCTCGATCGGCAACATGTCCGGCCGCTTTGCCTGGTCCGCGACCTCCGACATCACCGGGCGCAAGCGGATCTACATGGTGTATCTCGGCGTCGGGGCCGTGCTCTACACGGTGCTGGCATTGGCCGGATCCACCACCACGTTCCTCTACGTGGCCCTCGCTTTCGTCATCATTTCCTTCTACGGCGGCGGCTTCGCGACCGTCCCGGCCTACCTGCGGGACCTCTTCGGCACCTTCCAGGTTGGAGCCATCCACGGACGGCTCCTGACGGCCTGGTCTGCGGCCGGAATTGCCGGACCGTTGATCGTCAACGCCTTCCTTGATGCCCAGGGCAAGCCCGGCCAGCTGGACGCCGCGTCCTACCAGCCCGCGCTGCTGACCATGGTGGCTTTGCTGGTGGTCGGCTTCGCAGCCAACCTGATGGTCAAGCCCGTGGACTCGCGCTTCCACGAACCACGCCCCGGCCGTGTCCGGTCCGAAGAACCCGCAATGGAGGCCTGAGATGAATCCTGCAAAGATCTCTTCCGGAAAGCTGGCGGTCGCCTGGGCACTGGTGGGGGTACCGCTGGCCTACGGCATCTACGAGACCCTGACGCGCGTGGCGGCCCTGTTTGGCTGACCCCGTGGTGACTGACGCATCCCTGGACGCCCTGCGCCCGGGCGCCGCGGTCGCCGATCCGGTGTCCTTCACCAGCCCGGAGCCGTTCACCACGCGCCCCACGCTGCAGGGCACTTTCGGCATGAGCGCCTCCACTCACTGGCTGGCGACGGCGGCCGCGCAGGCGGTGCTCGAACGCGGCGGGAACGCCTTTGATGCCGCCACCGCGGGAGCCTTCGTGCTGCATGTAGTGGAACCGCACCTGAACGGTCCCGGCGGGGACATGACCGGAGTCTTCGTTACAGCGGCAGAGCCGGGCAGGCCCGTGGTCCTGATGGGCCAGGGGCCGGCCCCGGCCGCCGCGACTCCGGAGCACTACCTCGCCGAGGGCCTGGAGCTGGTTCCGGGCTCCGGTGCCCTCGCCGCCGCGGTGCCTGCCGCCGTCGACGCCTGGCTCCTGCTGCTGCGCGACCACGGCACGTGGGAGCTGGCCGCGGTGCTGGACTTCGCGATCGGCTACGCACGGGACGGGCACCCGATGCTCGGGCGGGTCGGCACCACGATCGCAGCCGTCTCCGCGCTGTTCCTGGCGCACTGGCCCACCTCGGCCGAGCTCTGGATGCCCGGCGGACGGATCCCGGCTGAAGGTGAGCTGGTCCGGAGTCCGGCGTACGCCCGGACGCTGCAGCGGCTGGTGGATGCCGGGGACTCAGGCTCCGGCACGAACTCCGGCACGGATTCCCGCGCTACCTCCAGCAGGGATTCCGGCAGAACAGCCCGGATCGACGCCGCCCGGCGCGAATGGCGGGAGGGCTTCGTCGCCCGGGCCATGGTGGAATCCGTCCAACGCGCACACCGGCACTCCTCCGGCACCGACCACCGGGGCGTACTCGCCCTGAGTGACCTGGCGGAGTTCGAGGCCTGCTATGAGCCGGCGGCGACAGTGGAATTCCGCGGCCACACGATCGCCAAGACCGGGCCATGGGGCCAGGGGCCGGCGCTGCTGCAGACCCTGGCCATCCTGGACGGTTTCGACGACCGCTACCTGGATCCGTCCACCGAACTCGGGGTCCACACCATCCTGGAGGCCCAGAAGCTGGCCCTGGCGGATCGGGAGGCGTACTACGGGGACACGGACGTGCCGCTGGATTACCTCCTGTCCGCCGAGTACTGCGTCAGCCGCCGTGAGTTGATCGGTGAGTGGGCTTCCCACGAGTTCCGGCCCGGCGCAGTCCCGGGACGCGAGCCATACGTGCCGCCACTGCGCACGGACTACACGCCGCCGGTGCTCGCCGGCTCAGGCCGGGCCGTCGCCGCGGCGCTCGGCATCGGCGAACCTACGGTGGCATCCACGGGGGAGACGCGGGGCGACACCTGCCATATCGACGTCGTGGACCGCTGGGGCAACATGGTCTCGGCTACTCCGTCCGGCGGCTGGCTGCAGTCTTCCCCCGCCATTCCGGAGCTTGGTTTCTGCCTTGGCACGCGGCTGCAGATGACCTGGCTGGAACCGGGAACGCCGTCGACGCTGACGCCGGGCCGCCGGCCCCGCACCACCTTGACGCCGACGCTCGTGCTCCGGGACGGCCAAGCCGTGACCGCGCTGGGTTCCCCCGGCGGCGATCAGCAGGACCAGTGGCAACTGCCCTACCTGCTGCGGACCATCGTGGGCGGTTACTCGCCGCAGCAGGCCATCGACGCACCCACGTTCCATACGACGTCGATGCCCGGATCCTTCTGGCCGCGCACCTGGGAGCCCGGCGGCGCTGTCGTCGAGGACCGGCTGGGAGAGGACGTTCTCACGGGGCTGGAGCGCCGCGGGCACGTGGTCACCCGGGCTGGGGGTTGGACGCTGGGGCGGCTGTCCGCCGTCGTGCGCGATCCCTCGACCGGGCTATTGCAGGCCGCCGCGAACCCGCGCGGTGCCCAGGGCTACGCCGCGGGGCGTTAGAAGGGACTGTGCGGTGGGCGACGTGATCAGGCGGCCGCCGGGAGGTTTTCCGGCCGGAAGTAATGGTTGCGCCGGGGCTGCCGGCGCGGGTCGATGTGCGGTGGCGGGATGAACCAGGGGATTCCGGTGCGGACCTGGATGGTCCAGTCTTCCTTGTGGATCAGATGATGGTGGTGGGAGCAGAGCAGGGTGCCGTTGTCGGTTCCCGTGGTGCCGCCGTGGGACCAGTAGCTGATGTGGTGGGCCTCGCACCAGGGCGCCGGAATGGTGCAGCCGGGAAAGGCGCAGCCCTGGTCGCGGGCGGTGATGGCTTTGCGGATGTGCGGCGGGAAGATCCGTGAGGCCCGGCCGATGTCCAGGATCCTGCCTCCGCCGCCGAGCAGGACCGGAAGAATGTCCGCATCGCAGGCGATCTTCCGGACCGTGGACGCGGTGACGGGACCGGTGAACACCAGCGTTCCGGTCTGCGCAGGTGCCCGCGCCGGAACCGGCACCGCCCCCGCCGTGGGGCCGGCGGTCTTTGGGTCGCCGGGCGCGCCGAGCCTGGCGAGCAGGTCCCGGTAGTCGATGGTGACCAGGACCTGGGGACGGAGTCCTCCCGCGGCGGGGAGCGGACCGGCCGCCAGGGCGGCCTTGCACGCCCCGACAAGGCCGTCGAGCAGTTTCTGCGGCCGGGAGCGAAGGTCCAGTCCGGCAGCCCCGGCCCCCGGTCCGCCGGCAGCCGTACCGGCAGATGCGCCGGCGTCCCGGCCGGCGTCGGTACCGGCGTCCGGGCCGGGTCCTCCGGCGGGACCGTCCGGCGCCTCCGGAACCGGGGTGCGGGGGTTCGTGGCAGTGTTCATGACGGTGAGGAGATGTTCGAACTGGTCGGCCGTCGCGTAGATCTCCAGATGATGCAGGCCGTGGCGGCTCCGACGGATGAACGCGCCCTGGAGCCAGCGCAGCAGTTCCTCGGAGGGCTCTGCCCCATCCTGGTCCAGGGCATCGGTCCAGCGTTGCGCGAGGCGGGCTAGGAAGTCCTGGTCGTTCTCCAGCGCCGCGCGGGTCAGGGCGTGTTCCATCCGGGCCGAGGCTTCCGCGTCGCAGCTGTGCCGGACCCGGTCCAGCGCCTGGGTGATGATGGTGGCGGCCCGGGAGGCCACCTCTCCGGAGGCGAGGGCTGCGCCGAGCTCCTTGTGTGCAGGCGGCCGGGGCTGGCCAGCGATGCCCTGGCCGGGGAGGACGCTCCCGGCCAGGGACAGCCGGCGCCGGGCTTCCGCTGCGCTGATCCGAAGCCGTGCCCGCAGGAACTCCGTGGTGTTCCGGAAGCCGTCCTCCACCGCCCAGGAGGCGCCCGCAGCTTCCGAGTCATCCACGGACCCGCCGGTCTCCAGCGTCCCCGGGCCGCTGACAGGACTATCCTGCCAGCCGGTGGCCCAGTCCGTGCTGTCCGGTCTGGCCGATGCCGCAGCTAGTTTCCTGGTCCGGTCCACGGCACCGGCCGCCACGAGCTGAAGGTACTCCACCGTCCGGGAAAGTTCCTCCACCCGTCCAGCGAAGTCAGATGCAGTCTGGAATCCCCAGAACGCTGCATCCTCGGCCGCCGTCGAGCTCAGCGTTTGAAGTAAGGCGAGGGCGTCTACCGAACCCGGCCTTGCTACCTGGCCCAGACACCGGGCCGTGTCCGGGAAAGACGCGAACTCCGTTGTGGCTTCCATAGCTAAACTCTGCCAAAGGGGTCCGACATTATTAGCAGCCGTTGTCCGCCGTCATGGCTTCCCCAGCACGCGCGGGCGGCCGAACTGTGTCCTGACCCCGGGTGAGAACAACACCGATTCCGGAGGCCCTGCCACGGTGATCCCGGCAGCCCGAACCAGTTGATCCTCCAGTACCGTCACATTGGCACGGTAGAGGGGCCACGGGGTGTGCGTGTTGGGAATGTGCAATGTGCGGCCGCGGAAGCGGGTATGCAGACCGAAGCGGGCCGTGAGGTGGACGGACAACGGATCCAAGGTCTCGGCGTCGAACTCGGGGGACACCGCGAAATCACTACGGGGGCCGCGCCGGAACCTGCGTACGGCAAACCCTATGGACGGATCCGCCAGGTTTGGGGCCTTGAAGTCCGCGCGCGACCATACATAGGGGATCCCCGCGGCACGGGCAGCCAGGACCACAGCGAGCCGGGACGCGTCCAGGCTGAGGAAGACGACGCCCCTCGTGCCGTCCGGCTCCCGGGAGTAGAGGCGCACATTGATCTCGTTGAAGTCGCCGAAGTACGGGATGCCCTTGCCGCCGCCCAGCCCTGCGCCCCGCATCCGGAATCCGATGAGCCCGACCCAGGCGGAGCCGTCGAAAATATCCGGAACCACACCGGCGGGCATCCTGGCCGCCGCAGCGCTTTGCGGAATGCGCCAGTGCAGGAAAACGGCATCGGCCCACCGCTGGGCCATGATGATGGGCTGGGGAAGGTCCGGTGGCTCCGGCCAGGGATCGCGGACCACAGGGCTGACAGTCATCCGCCGAGCCTAGCTGCGAAGACAGCAGGGCGAAAGGCCTTCAGCCCCCAGACGAGGCGAACTCGGAATTCTCGCGCTCCGGCTGCCAGGGCCAGCGGCCGGTAATTTCCAGCTCCAACGAGAAACTCAGGAATGTCCGGATGAGCACGATAAGGGCCAGTACGCCCACACCCTCGAAGGTCGGGGTGACTGCGACGGTCCGGATGATGTCGGCCGCCACCAGCAGTTCCAGTCCGAGCAGGATGGAGCGGCCTAGCAGCTGCCGGTAGGAACGGTAGACGGACAGTGGTGCGAATCCTGCCGGCCGGCGCCGCGGCTGGAAGCCCCGCAGCGCCATGGGAATGGACACGAGGGCGCCGACCACCATGACGGCCACGCCGGCAAAGTCCATGAACTCGCCGGCAGTTTCAATGATGTGGCGGAAGTCCATGGTTCCCCTTAACAGGTTCTGGGCGATGGTGTGGCTGGAGCGGCGTAGCGCCAGGTCGGCGCACAACGATCGCTAGTCTAAGCGTGCCGAGCGCCTACGCCAGCCAGAACGGCCCGGTAGCCCTCCCGGAAAGTCGGGTACTGCAACTCGAAGCCGGTGCTGCGGAGCAACGCGTTGCTACAGCGCTTGTTGCCTCCCCGCGACGGCTCACCTCCCGCTCTTGATGCCGCGCCACGGGCCCGCGTGCCGCCCGCCCCGAAAGCAAGCGGGGCAGCGTCCGACGGCGGCTGCGGGAGTCCTAGCTCGGCTGCCAGGAAAGCCAGCACATCGCCAAGCTCGGCGGGCTCATTGTCCACCCCTAGGTACAGTGGCCCGGGAGTTCCGTCCATGGTGCACAGATGGACGATCGCCGCAGCGGCGTCGTCCCGGTGGATGCGGTTGGTGAACCGCGGCTCCGCCGGGATGACGGCGGTTCCGCCGCGCACCTGATCGATCAGCCGGGTTCGCCCTGGTCCATAAATGCCGCCGAGCCGCAGCACCACGGGCGTGACCTCGGAGCCCCGCAGGCGGCTGTACAGCAGTTCCTCCGCCTCGCGGATGATGCGGCCCGAGAACCCGGCGGGTGCCGGCGTCGTGTTTTCGTCAATCCGGTCACCGCCCGAGTCGCCGTAGACGGCAGTCGAGGAGACGAACAAGACCGTGCGGGGAGCCAGGCCGGCGCGCCGGCCCGTGGCCTCGACCGCGTCCAGCACATTCGCCAGCCCGTTGACGTATGCCGCAGAATAAGCCTCTTCAGTGGGGGAATCAGCCGAAATCGCGACGACGACGGCGGTGGTGTCCGCCGGGATGGGCGGCAGTTCGCCGGAGCTCAGATCAACCGCGGCACCTTCGATGGCAGCCGGAAGATTCTCCGGCGAGCGCCGCCAGCCCACCACCCGGTGGCCCGCCGCGGCAAAGCGGAGCCCCGCCTCGGTGCCAAGATCGCCGCAACCGGCGAGAAGTACAGTCATAGGGCCAGTCTGCCAGCGTTTTAGGAAGCAACCGCTGCGGACACGGGCAGCGTGAGGGACACGGTGGTTCCGCCGTCGGAACCCGGCCCGATCTCCAGCCGCCCGCCATGGGCGCTAGCGATCCGGACGCACGTTGCCAGCCCAAGGCCGGTACCCGGTGGGTCGTCGTCGCGGTGCAAACGGACGAGAGGCTCCGTGACATGGTTCCGGTCCTTCGCCGGAATACCCTTGCCATTGTCCGTGACTCGAACCGCGGCCCCTTCGGGGACCGCCTCCGCCGTGACCCGAATCCTCGGCGCGACACCCGGGCGACGGTAGGCCACGGCATTGTGGATGAGGTTCTGCAGGAGCGTGCGCAGCTTCGCGGCGTCGGCGTGCAGGACGAAATCCGATACCGTGATTTCCGCTCCCGTTTCCTTGAGGGCGGAGGCCAGGTCTTCTTCAACGTCGCGGACCAAGGCCGCGAGCGACACCTGCCGGGGCCGGAGCGCGCCTCCGATGCGGGAAAAGGACAGGCTATCGTCCACCATGGCCAGCATCCGGCGCGAAGTCCTGCCGATGATGCCAAACTCTTCCGCACCCGCGGGGTTTTGCAGTTCACCGAGCTCGGTGAAGCCGATAATACTGGTCAGCGGATTGCGCAGATCGTGGCTGAGGCGTTCGGCGAACGACTCCAGCAGCTCATTGCTGTGCCGTGCCTCTGCCAGGCTGCGGGCGAGGAGTCGGGCATGGTGGTGGAGTTCAAGCACCTCCACCACCTGTGAGGCGATGATCTCCAGCGCCATCTTCTTGTCCGGGGAGAGCTCGGCGGGAGCGGGCGAAAAGACACACAATGAACCGAGCACAAACCCCTCGGCCGTGGTGAGCGGGACCGAAGCATAGAAGCGGACGGCGGCCACCTCGCCCATGACAAACGGGTGGTTCTGGAACAGCGGGTCCCGCGATGCGTCGGAGACCACCGTGGTCTCGCCGCTGAGGAAGACGCGGCCGCACATGGAATCCTCTCGGGGACAGGACCCGGGGTCGATTCCGATGGCGGCAATGTGATGGAGCTCGTCTTTTGTGACGATGTTGACGAGGCCGAACGGGATTCCGGTAGTTGTGGTGGCCAAGACCAGCAGCTTCTGCAGTTGAGCCAGCGGATCGGGGATCCGTGCTCCCGTCGGAGTTGCCGGCGGTGCGAAGCGCGGCAGCCCGTACTCCGCGAGCACGGACTGCCGGAGCACCTCGGACTCGACTTCCGCCGCGTTGTGGGCTGACGATACCGTGGCCAGTTACGCCACCTCTTCCGCCGGCGCCATCCGGTATCCGACGCCGCGTACCGTGCGGATGAACCTCGGTTCCCGGCCCTTGTCGCCGAGCTTCCTGCGAAGGTTGCCGATGTGCACCTCCACCAGGTGCTCGTCCATCGGCCACTCACTGCCCCACACCTTGGTCAAGAGGGCTTTTCGGGTCCAGACCCGACGCGGCGCACCGGCCAAAGCCTCCAGGAGATCAAATTCCGTGCGCGTCAGCACCAGTTCGACGCCTTCCACCGATGCGGTCCGGCCCTCGACCTCGACGAGCAGCGGGCCGTGCCTGACGATCCGGGTGGATTCGTTGTGGCCGCGATCAGACGTCGCCCCGGACTCGGTAGGAGAGTTGGCGGCCGTTCCGGGTGCGACGTCGGTGGCCCGGCGTCCCGTCGTGGCGGCGGCCCCGGCGGGGGAGTCGGCGGCCGTGGGGGGTGCGACGTCGGTTGCCCGGCGTCGCGGGGCCAGGTGAATCCCGGCGGGGGAGTTTCCGGCGGTGACCGGTATGAAGTCGGCGGCCCGGCGAAGAGGCGTGGGGCGTTGCGGCGTCGGGCGATGGCGGCGCAGTACCGCAGTCACACGGGCCTGAACGGTCCGGGGACTGAACGGCTTGCCGATGAAGTCATCCGCGCCGATTTCCAAGCCGATCAGTTCGTCGATCTCGTCCACCCGGGCCGTGATCATGATGACGTACGCGTCGGAGAATTTGCGCAGCGTGCGGCACACCTCCACACCATCCAGATCAGGAAGGTTGAGGTCCAGCGTCACAATGTCTGGCCGGTGTTCCTTGATGCTTAAAAGCGCTTCTGCCCCCGAGGCGGCCTCGGTGACGGCGAATCCCTGCATCTCAAGTGTCCGGCGGAGGAGCAGGCGGACATCGCTGTCATCATCTACGACGACAGCGCGGAGCTGCCTCATTGGATCAAACATATCCCCAGCTTCTAAAAACGAAGAGCACCATGTGTCACATTCTTCACTCGTGTCACAGCGGTCTCAGGCTAACACGGTTCCCTGGCGCAAGTGCCGAGGCTGTACCGGCTGCGACCGGACCTGTTTAGAGCGCCGGAACGGGAAAGAAGACCCGCGGATCCTGCAGCAGCGCCGGGTAGTCGAAGGCCGAGCGGTCCACGATCTCGTCGACCTTGAAGTGGCGCGAGAAGCGGCCGTCCACCGTAATCGGGCGGCCCTGGACCTTGCCCAGAGCGAAGGAACTGCCGCCTTCAAGGGGGATGGCCACCACGGAGTTGCCGGGCAAGGTGTTGAAGGCCTCTTCCTGGTGCTGGCGTTTCCGGGTGGGCTTCTTGACAAGCTGCTTCGGGGGAAGCTTGCGCTGCTTGGCCGGGCGCCGGGCAGTTGTGTCGGCGTACACGAACTGATATTCCTCGTCGTCGGAAGCCGGTTTCGCGCGGCCTGCCGGCGGCAGGCTGACGGTGTCCAACTGCTCGGGATCGGTGTCCCCGAGCGGCAGTCGGAGCACCCACATCCGGTCTCCGGCAGGATCTTCCGGCACCAGCAGGTGTTTGGGCGCAGGCCAGACGTACTCCAGGTCCGGTTCCGTATCGGGGAACAGCGGCGTGTAGAACCGGGGGTCCTTGCCGATCAGCTTGGAGCGGTGGCTAAGGTGCAGTTCGGGATCGCCCAGCCATGGAGGCATGGGGATCTTGGAAGCGTAATCGGGGTGCGCCGCCTGGGGAGCAAACTCCATGATCTTCTCCCGGGTGGTATCAGCGCCGCCGCGGGCCGTCCATTCATCCACCATCGACAATCCGTAGAGGGTCAGTGCGGGGACATAACCCATCCACATCAGGATGGCCGGGTGGGACTGCCAGCCGTACTCCGGGATTACCAGCGCACGGAGTGTCTGCAGCGCTTCAACACGTTGCTTGCCGAGCCGGGCGCTGTCCAGGACCGCGGCGCTCTGCTGGAAATCGGGGAAGGGAAGGAAAGTCTGCATCTCTCCAGTTTGAGGCCACGGGCCCAATGCACCAATTGCATCCGGCTAGGGGTGAGCGTGTTCACATTTTGGGCCACAGAAGACGGCCCTTCTGGCGGCGGGTACACTATCACCAAACACCCCAGTAGCGCGGAAGACACACCATGAAACTGACCCCTCAGGCGCCGGTTGCGCCAAAGTATGGACAAATGCTCGGCCCGGAAGCACATGGCATCGTGGTGCTGGAGGAATTCACGATTGACCCGGTCGCGGCCCGCAAGGAACAGCACGGATTTCGGGTTGCCTTGGCTTCGGTGGCCCTGACCATGCGGCGCCTGATGGCGCTCCGGATCTTCATTGCCGTCGTTGCGATCGCCAACCTGCCCCTGTTCCTGCTCTCCAGCGGCTGGCAGATCTACGTCATCTCGCTGACACTGGTGGTGGCAGTCCACGCCGCGGTGTCCTGGCTGAACCGGCACGAACCCCGGCTGCGCCAGCGCCGGATGCTGGAACTGCACCTCAACCGCGAGCGCAGCGACAACTACCGCAAGGTCCGCGACGCCGTGAAGTATGTGATCGACACGCCGGCGCGGATGAACGAACAGCTCTACCTCGAACTCCTTGCTGCCAAGCGGGTTGCCCTGCATCTCACCATGGGCACCGTGGCCCTGCTGGACACGAGTGACGACGCCGCCTGGAAGGTGCGGATCATCCGCGAACTTCCGCAGGCCGCCTGAGCCCCGGCAAGTCACGAGTACAAGCCGGCAACCGCAAGCAACCGGGCCCGAGTAAACACCGCGACGCCGGGGCGCCTCCCGCGAAGGAGGGGCTCCGGCGTCGTTTTTGTGCTGGGTCGCTTTGGTATGGCTCCGGTGAGCTATGCCGGAAGCTGCAGTACCTGACCGGTGAACACCAGGTTGGGGTTACTGATGGTGGCCGCGTTGGCGTCGGCAAGCTGCTGCCAGCCTCCGGCGACGTTGAGCTTTTCCGCGATGCTGCTGAGTGTGTCGCCCTGCTGGATCGTGTAGGTCTTGCCACTGAGGGCCACAGTCGAAGCGTGGCGTGCCGTGGCGGCCTTAGGTGCCGCCTTGGTTGCGGCCTTGGGTGCGGCTGCAACGTTCTTGGCCGGCGCTTTGGTGGAAGCTGCCGGCTTGACGGCGGACGTCCGCGCAATCGGTGCGCTCTGCGGAGCCGGCGTGCCGGTCAGGCCGAGTTTGGCGGCACAGGCCGGCCAGGCACCCCAGCCTTGACCGGCCTGGACCCTTTCGGCCACGGCAATCTGCTGCTCGCGGCTGGCGTTCGCCGCAGAGCCGGTGCCGCCATAGGCTGCCCATGTGCTGGGGCTGAATTGCAGCCCGCCTGCGTAGCCGTTACCAGTGTTGATGGCCCAGTTGCCGCTGCTTTCACATTGCGCGAGGGAATCCCACGTCGAAGTTGCAGCGGTGCTGGGGACGGCGGCCTGAGCGCCTGTAGCGGAGAGGGCGACGCCTGCGATTGAGACGGCCGCCAGGGCGGCGCCGCGGCGCGCGGCAGTGCGGAAGGGTGATGTCTTCATGGTGACAGATGCTCCTGAGGGCCACCAACGCTCGGTCCGTCCCCGGACGTTAACGCGCTACTACCCGCCCGTGACGATAGAGGTCACTGCGGTGGCTACCGGTCGGGCAGTATCTGGTGGTTGGCAGCACCGGGCATGGAATGCCCGCTTCTCGGGCATTCATCAAGGCTAAATCAGGCGCCTTCCGTTATCAAGTCGTTATCTGAAATATTTCCGGCGTTCATCTGGAGCACCGCCGCCAGATAGGGTGCCGTCCGGCTCTCCTTGGAGCGCGCGACGACGGCGGGAGGCCCCGCGGCCATGATCCTGCCGCCGGCGTCGCCGCCGGCAGGCCCAAGATCGATCACCCAGTCCGCGGCAGCGACGACGTCCATCTCGTGTTCGACCACAATGACCGTGTTGCCCGCGTCCACAAGGCGGTGGAGCTGGGCCATCAGGAGCTCGACATCGGCCGGGTGCAGCCCGGTGGTCGGCTCATCCAACAGATACAGCGAATGGCCGCGCTGGGCACGCTGCAGTTCGGTGGCGAGCTTGATGCGCTGGGCCTCGTCGCCGGAGAGCTCGGTGGCGGGCTGCCCCAGCCGGAGATAGCCCAGGCCGACCTCACGAAGGGTCTGCAGGCTGCGCGCGGCGGCCGGTACCTCCTTCAGGAACCCGGCGGCCGCGTCCACAGTCATGCCGAGGACCTCCGCCACGTTCTTGCCCCGGTAGGTGACTTCCAGGGTGTCCGGGTTGTAGCGCGAGCCGTGGCAAACGGGGCAGGGGCCGTAACTGCCGGGGAGGAAGAGCAGTTCGACGGCCACGAAACCTTCGCCCTGGCAGGTCTCGCAACGGCCGCCGGCCACGTTGAAGGAGAACCGTCCGGCGCCGAAGCCCCGGGCTCGGGCCTCTTCGGTGGCGGCGAATTCCTTGCGGACCGCGTCGAACAGTCCCGTGTAGGTGGCGAGGTTGGAACGCGGGGTGCGGCCGATCGGCTTCTGGTCGACCTTCACCAGCCGGTCCAGCTGGTCCAGGCCGGACACGGGTCCGACCGTCAGCGGCTCGCTGAGCTCCCCCGCCTCGGAGTCCCCGTCCTCCACCGGCGGCTTATCCGCGTCCGCTCCGGATTCCGGGTGCAGCCGGGCTCCGACCACCTCGGCCAGGACCTGGCTGACCAGCGTCGACTTGCCGGAGCCGGAGACACCCGTGACCGCGGTCAGGACCCCCAGCGGGAAGCTGGCAGCAAGGCCGCGCAGGTTGTGCCGGGTGATGTCCCGCAGCTCCAGCCAGCCGGCCGGTTCGCGTCGGCCGCCGTCGTCGGTCCTGGCAGCACCGTCCGCGAAGAGGAAGGGCCGGGTGACGGAAGCGTCCACCTCGGCGAGGCCGGCCACCGGCCCGCTGTAGAGCACCTCGCCGCCGCCCTCGCCGGCGCGCGGACCCACGTCCACGAGCCAGTCGGCGCGGCGCACCACATCCATGTTGTGCTCCACCACGAATACGGAGTTACCGGAGCCCTTGAGCTGGTCCAGGACCGTCAGCAGGGGTTCGGCGTCCGCGGGGTGCAGCCCGGCGGAGGGCTCGTCGAGGACATAGATGACGCCGAACAGGCCCGAGCGGAGCTGTGTGGCGATCCGCAGGCGCTGCATCTCGCCGGGGGAGAGGGTAGGCGTGGAGCGGCCCAAGGCGAGATAGCCGAGGCCCAGATCCAGCAGCACGGTGATCCGCTGCAGGAGGTCGCGGGTGATGGCGACGGCCACCTCGTTGCTTTCGCCGGAGGACTGCTTGCGTGAGGCGGTTCCGGCATCCTTGAGCCCGGCGGTGGGCCGGATGATGTCCGCCAGTTCGGTCAGGGGCACGGCGTTGAGTTCGGCGATGGTATGTCCCGCGAACGTCACGGCCAGGGCCTCCGGGGTCAGGCCGCTTCCGCTGCAACGCGGGCACGGTCCGGTCTCCATGAAGCGCAGCACCCGGTCGCGCATGGTGGTGCTCTTGGAATCCGCCAGAGTGTGGAGCACATAGCTCTTGGCGCTCCAGAACCGGCCCTTGTACGGCTTGGCGACGCGGTCGCGCTCGGGCGTCACCTCCACCACGGGCTGCTCTTCGGTGAAGAGGATCCAGTCGCGGTCTTGTCTGGGCAGCTTCCGCCACGGGGTGTCGACGTCGTGGCCCAGGTGGCTGAGGATGTCGCGGAGGTTCTTGCCCTGCCAGGCGCCGGGCCACGCGGCGATGGCGCCGTTCCGGATGCTCAGCGAGGGGTCCGGAACCAGGGAGGACTCGCTGACGGTGTGCGCGATGCCCAGGCCGTGGCAGAGAGGGCAGGCACCGGCCGCGGTGTTGGGGGAGAACGCATCCGAGTCCAGCTGGCCGGCGCCGGGCGGATAGCTGCCGGCACGCGAGAAAAGCATGCGCAGCGAGTTGGAGAGCGTGGTGACAGTGCCGACTGTGGACCGGGAACTCGGCGTGCCGCGCCGCTGCTGGAGCGCGACGGCGGGAGGCAGGCCCGTGATCTGCTCCACTTTGGGGTTGTGGCCCTGCTGGATGAGCCGCCGCGCGTAGGGCGCCACGGACTCGAAATAGCGGCGCTGCGCCTCGGCGTAGATGGTGCCGAAGGCCAGGGACGATTTCCCGGAACCGGACACCCCGGTGAACGCGACGATCGCGTCGCGGGGGACGTCGACGTCCACATTGCGCAGGTTGTTTTCCCGGGCGCCGCGCACCCGGACAAAACCGTCGGTGGGGTGGTCGGGGGTCAGGGTGGGCAGGGCCAGCGCGGGCACATCGGAAGCATGCTGTTTGCTTTGCATTGGTTCGACTCTATCCGCGACGGCGCGCCCGGGCATTATCCTTGCCGGATGGAACTTAACGACGGCGGCACTGAAGCCGGCACCGCAGACGAAACCGCTCTTCCGCTCGAGGCTGAACTCCCCGGCGCCGTCGACAGCGTGCTGCCGGTGGCGGAGCTGCACCTGCACATTGAGGGAACACTGGAGCCGGAACTGATCTTCGCGCTCGCCGAACGCAACGGGATCCGCCTGCCGTACGCGAACCTGGACGAACTTCGCGCCCGGTACGAGTTCACTGACCTGCAATCGTTCCTGGACCTGTACTACGCCAACATGGCCGTGCTGCAGACGGAACAGGACTTCGCCGACATGACCCGGGCGTACCTGGCCCGCGCTGCCCACGCGGGGGTGCGGCATGCCGAGATCATGCTCGATCCACAGGCGCACCTGTCCCGCGGGGTTTCCCTGGCGACCTGCGTGAACGGCGTGGCGTCGGTGCTGGCCACCTCCTTCGAGGAGTTCGGCATGACGACGCTGCTGATCGCGGCGTTCCTGCGTGACCTGCCCGAGGAATCGGCGCTGGAAGTGCTCGAGCAGCTGCTGGCCATGGAAGCGCCGATTGCCGGCATCGGGTTGGATTCGGCCGAGGTGGGCAATCCGCCGGCGAAGTTCGAGCGTCTTTTTGCCCGCGCCAAGGAGGCCGGACTGCGGCGCATCGCCCACGCGGGCGAGGAAGGGCCGCCGTCGTACATCATCGAGGCGCTGGACATCCTGGAAGTGGAGCGCGTTGACCACGGCATCCGGTGCATGGAGGACCCGGAGCTGGTGGAACGGCTGGTCGACGAGCTCATGCCGCTGACCGTGTGCCCGCTCTCCAACGTCAGGCTCCGCGCCGTGGACACCCTCGCCGACCACCCGCTGCCGGCAATGCTCGCGGCGGGACTGAATGTCAGTGTGAACTCGGATGATCCCGCCTATTTCGGCGGCTATATGGACGACAACTTCGAGCAGCTGAAATCGGGAATCGGCCTGTCCGAGTTCGATTGCGTCCGCCTGGCGGCGAACTCGATCCGTTCCTCCTTCGCGAGCGAGGAACGCAAGACGGAGCTGTTGGCTGAACTGGCGGAGTCGGGGCACTAGGCCCAGCAGCCCCTTGCCCGGCGGCTCAGCCGTCGATGGTCCCCATGTCCGGGTAGCGGGCTCCCGCTGCCGCCCCGGCCGGAGCCAGTTCGTCGAGGCGGCGGAGGTCCTCGGCGGTCAGCTCGACGTCGAGGGCGCCCAGATTTTCGCGCAGGCGTTCGCGATTCTTGGTTCCCGGGATCGGAACAATGTGCTCACCCTGGGCCAGCAGCCACGCCAGGGCCAGCTGCGCCGGGCTGCAGCCTTTCCGGTCGGCCAGTTCCTTGACGCGGTCCACGAGTTCCAGGTTTCGGGTGAAGTTCTCGCCCTGGAAACGTGGCGAGTGGCGGCGGAAATCGTCTTGCGCGAAGTCGTCGGGACTGCGCAGTTGGCCGGTCAGGAAGCCACGGCCCAGCGGGCTGTAGGGCACGAAGCCGATGCCGAGTTCCTCGAGCACCGGTAAGACCTTGGTTTCAGGCTCCCGTTCCCAGAGCGAGTATTCGGTCTGCAGGGCGCTGATCGGATGCACCGCGTGGGCGCGGCGCACGGTGTCCTCGCTGGCTTCGGAGAGGCCCAGATGGCGCACCTTCCCGGCCTGGACCAGCTCGGCCATGGCCCCTACGGTGTCCTCGATCGGGACCGTCTTGTCCACCCGGTGCTGGTAGTACAGGTCGATGTAGTCGACGCCGAGCCGTTGCAGGCTCGCGTCGCAGGCAGCGCGGACGTAGTCGGGCGAGCCGTTGATGCCGACCCACGAGCCGTCCGGCCTGCGTTCATTGCCGAACTTTGTGGCGACCACGGCGTCGTCCCGGCGGCTGGCAATGGCGCGGCCCACCAGAACTTCATTGGTGAAGGGGCCGTACATGTCAGCTGTGTCCAGCAGGGTTCCGCCGGCGTCGAGGAAGGCGTGGATGGTGGCGGACGATTCGCTTTCATCGCCTTGGCCGTAGAACTCGCTCATGCCCATACACCCCAGGCCCAGGGCGGAGACGGTGAGCGAACCGAGCGTACGTGTTTCCATGGGAATCTCCTGAACTGCCGGCACACGCTGGCGTGCGCCGGCAGGGTTGGAAGGCGGGATGGCTGACGTGAGTGGGGTCAGATCGCCACTATAGGCACGCCGGTCCCGGCGGCACAACGGCTAATTGTCCGGCCCGTACCGGGGTGGAGCGACGCCGACGGTGGGCTCGGACAACGGGCGCCAGGCGTTCCGGTCAAGGAGGACCGCCGCCAGGGCGGCGACGAGGACTACGGCAAGATAGATCAGCTCCGCGCGGTTCGCGGCGGCCTCGGCGAAGCCGAAGGAACCCACGGTGAACGTGCCCTGGTTAGCGTGGAAGAGCATCGTGAGCAGCACACTGCCGCCGGTCCGGTTGAACAGCCACACGTACAGGAAGGTGATGGCAAAAGTCGTGGGCAGCCCGATCAGGCTGAGGTGTCCGAAAACGACCAGGGGCAGGTGCCACAAGGACACCAGGACCCCCAGGACCGCAGCGGCATGCAGCGGTGTCCTCCTCTTCTGCAGGAAGGGCACGGCGTAGCCGCGGAACCCGGGCTCCTCACCCAGTGGCCCGTCCATCGGATTGACCATCCGGAAGGCGAAGACCGTCAGCAGCCCAAACCACGCCAGGTCCGCCGGGCCGGTTGCGGGGGCATCCAGGGCGATGTTCGTGAAGGCTGTGACCAGCACCAGAAGGGGCGGGAGGAGGAGCGCTACGGCGTACCAGGCCCAGCCCACCCGCCACCGGATGAGCCGCTGGGCCCACGCCTTGAACCCAAACCGGCCCCAGGCCAGACTGCTGACGAGCAGCGCCGCGACCAGCGGACCGATGGGCAGGAACTCCATCCGCGGCATCAGCCCGACGGCGTAAAGAGGCCAGGAAGACCACGAAATCGCATACGCCAGAACAAAGAAAACCGAGAGGTGATGATGCTGCAGCCAGACGGTGAAGTGCGGCATTGCGGCTCCCGGGGAGCAGGATGTGTAATGCCTATTGTGCGCTCGGGCACGTTCTGATACCAGCGCCCTCCGACACCTCTAGGGCAGGCACCCACCCAAGAGCTGTTGCCGGCTATCCGAGACTGAGCCCTCAATTAAGCGCGTTCAAACCGTCATAGTGGGACACGACACACAGAGTTAACCGCCAGCAGTCGCGAAACGTAAACATTCTTGGCAAAATACAGGTGGATCATTTGCTTCTAAGGAGACCCATGGGTACGAACACTGCGGAAAACACTAACCTTCGGCTGAAGGCCGTGCTCGATGTCCTGGCAGAGGGGGTGTGGTCGAGCGAGAAGCTGAACGCCGGAGTTGTCCTGGGCGAGGCAATTGCACGCGTACCGCTCAATGAGCAGGAACGTGAACTGCTGAGCGGCGGAATTCCGCGTGGCCACAAGACGCTGACCACCGCCACCGCCAAGCTCGTCAAGGCAGGCTGGCTGGTCAAGGGCCGTTCCGGTTGGACCATTACCGACGAAGGCCAGCGCGCCACCATTGCGTTCGCTGAGCCTGCCGCCTTCGCCGGGGCGCTCGACGCCGGGATCCCGGTCCCTGCCGACACCCCGCTGCCGGTGACCCCCGCGCAGCCCGCCGCAGCAGCCCGCGAGGAAGCGCCGTCGAAAGCCGCGAAGGTTGTCGGCAAGGCCGCCAAGCTGATCGAGGACGCGGTTGCCCCGGTCGCCGAGGCCGTACGCAAGCACAAGGCCGCGGACGAGGCTCCTGCCGCCGCCGAGGCTCCCGAGGTTGCCGTGCAGCAGGCCAGCCCGGCCGTCAGCACCGAGACGAGCGAACAGCCGGAAGCGGTGGCCGTCGCGGGTGACTTCAACATCCTGCTGGGGGCGCCCGCCAACTGGGCACCCCAGTACGACGAGTCCCAGATGGAACTGGACCTTGTGGACCAGCTCTGGAAGATCGAGGCGGACCTCCCGGCCGGCTTCTACACCTTCAAGATCGCACTCAACCGCTCCTGGGAGACGAACTACGGCGCATACGGTGTCTTCGACGGACCCAACCACGAGGTGCACCACAGCGGCGGCCCCCTGGTCATCCACTACGACCACCGGACGCGCGACATCATCCTGCCGTAAGCAACTGCGTAAGTAGGCGTTCCGGGCCGGAAGCGGCCCGGAACGCCAGGTAGAACGTAGGCCCGCGGACCTACCCGCCCTATGCCGGTCCCGAGACCGCTAGAAACGGGTCGGGTCCGGCGGCGGCGCTACCGGCCCGGGATCGGGGATCGGCAACGGCCCTGGAGCGGGTCCCGGAGCCGGTGCAGGATCCGGCGTCGGGGCAGGCCCCGGGGGTGGGACCGGGCCCGGTTCCGGCGGAAACGGATCTCCTGGTTCCGGCTGGGGACCCGTGGGGCCCGGATCCGGCGGAAACGGATCGGGGTCCGGCGTCGGTGGAATAGTCATGGCGTGCTCCCTTACTTAGTTGTTGATCCGTCCTGGCTGTTGCTGTTTCGGCGCAACACCCGCAGCTCCCAGGCCCGCAGCCGCACAGCGCCGGCAGCGGAGTCGGCCTGAACCGCGGCTGCGCCGTCGGGGTAGTTGCCCAGCACCATGTCGGCCCCGCCCCAGCCGTTGCCGCCGAGGTCCACGCTGTGTTCCTCGCCGGAAAAATTGCCCAGCACCAGCAATTCCGTGCCGTGCGGTGATCCCGGCAGCGATCTCCGGAAGGCGTAGACGTGTTCGTCGTCGGGCAGCAGCATCGTGAAGTCCCCGTGCGCTACCACCGGTTCCGTGTGCCGCAGCTCGATCACCCTGCGGTAGAAGTTGTACACGGAGTCCGGATCGTCGACCTGGGCGGCGGCATTGATACGGTTCGCGTTGGGGTTGACCCCGATCCAGGGCGCGCCGGTGGTGAAGCCGGCGTGCCGGGAGCCGTCCCATTGAACCGGGGTGCGCGCGTTGTCCCGGTTCAGGGGCGCGAGGGCGGCGAGGACCTCGGCGTCGGTGCGGCCCAGATGGGTGGTGGCCTCGCGGTGGTGGTTGAGCACCTCGATGTCACGGTAGTCGCTGATCGCGCCGAAGCTCATGTTGGTCATGCCCAGTTCCTCGCCCTGGTAGACGTAGGTGGTGCCGCGGTGCAGGTGCAGGATCCCGGCGAGCATCTTCGCGGAGGTTTCCCGGTATTGGGGGCTGTCGTCCCCGAAACGCGAGACGGCACGGGCCTGGTCGTGGTTGCCCCAGTAGAGGCTGTTCCAGCCGGTCTCGGCCAGGCCCTCCTGCCAGCGTCCCAGTGACTTTTTCAACTCCGGAAGCAGCAGCTTCTTGGGCCGCCATTTGTCGCCGTATTCCTGGTCCAGGGCCACATGCTCGAACTGGAAGACCATGTCCACCTCGCCCCGCGCCGGGTCGGTGAACAGGACGGCGTCCTCGACGCTGACGCCGGGCATCTCGCCCACCGTCAGCAGCGGGCCGTCGCGGTAAGCGAAGACCTGCTCGTGCATCTCCTGCAGGAACTCGTGGATCCGCGGCCCGCCGATGTAGTGCGGGCTGCCGTCGCCGAACAGCCTGCCGTCGGCCCTGGCGCCGTCGGGAAGGGCCGGGTCCTTGGAAATGAAGTTGATGACGTCCATCCGGAAACCGTCCACTCCGCGGTCCAGCCACCAGTTCATCATCTCGTAGACGGCGGCCCGCACCTGGGGATTTTCCCAGTTCAGGTCCGGCTGCTTGCGGGAGAACAGATGGAGGTAGTACTCGCCGCTGGCCTGGTCGTATTCCCAGGCGGGCCCGGAGAAGGCCGAACCCCAGTTGTTGGGTTCCGCACCGGTGCTTGGCGTGGCTCCAGGTGTCCTGCCGTCGTTTGGCGGGCGCCACCAGTACCAGTCCCGCTTGGGGTTGTCCCTGGAGGAGCGGGACTGAACGAACCAGGGGTGCTCGTCCGAGGTGTGGTTGACCACGAGGTCCATGACCAGCTTCATGCCGCGGGCGTGCAAACCGTCCGTCAGTTCCTGCAGGTCCTCGAGCGTGCCGAATAGCGGGTCCACGGTGCGGTAGTCGCTGATGTCGTAGCCGTTGTCATCCTGCGGGGAGGTGTAGATCGGCGACAGCCAGACGACGTCGACGCCGAGCCGGTGCAGGTAGTCCAGCTTGCTGATGACGCCGCGGAGGTCGCCAATGCCGTCGCCGTTCGAATCGGCGAAACTGCGCGGATAGATCTGATAGACGACGGCGCTTCGGAACCAGTCGCGGACCGGACCCTCGGTGGCGGCCACCGTCGTTTGTTCGACCGTCATGGAGGACTCCTCAGCAGGTCCAACGGGCTGCGATGGGTTCACTTGCCCGCGCTTTCATCAACGTCTGATTATCGACCAGTTCCCGCAGGCAGGGAAGACCCTGTAAGCAGCACTGCCTGTCCCCAGCCGGGTTCTGCATCAGCCCAGTTCCGCATCCGGCTTGTTCTGCGCTGCGATGGTCTTGTCCCGGTCTTCGAACACCTCCTCGCCTGGTCCGGAGAAGGCGCGGGAGCGCTCGACGGCTTCGAGGGAGCCGGTGAACAGTTGGGAATCGTGCGGGTCGGAGGGGTGCCGGGGCCGCCCCTCGGCGGCCGACACCTGGGGGGGCTGCAATTCCCACTGGACCGAGGCCATCGGCTCAAGGCGCACGTGCGGGAGCGCCGCCGGATGATTTTGCTGCAGGAACAGCACGAGTTCTTCACGGATGAGGCAGCGCAGGTCGAAGAGCGAGGCGCTGTCCCCTGAGCTGACCAGGATGCGGACCCGGACGTAGCCGCTGATCGCGTCCGTGACCTGCAGGATGCCCACCCGTTTGTCCCAGAGCTCGGTGTCGGCCAGGATTTTTTTGAGCTCCTCGCGCATCGCCTCGAAGGGTGCTCGCCAGTCGAGATCGAACTCCACGGTGCCCATGACCTCGGACCGGCGCCGGGTCCAGTTCTCGAACGGGGTGGTGGTGAAGTAGACGGAGGGCAGAATCAACCGGCGGTCATCCCAGATGTGGACCACCACGTAAGTCAGCGTGATCTCCTCGATCCGGCCCCATTCCTTTTCGACCACGACGACGTCGTCCACGCGGATCGCATCCGTGAACGCCAGTTGGAGGCCGGCGAACACGTTGGTCAGGGAGGTCTGCGCGGCGAGGCCGGCGACGATCGAGAGCAGGCCGGCGGAGGCCAGCAGCCCGGCGCCCAGGGCCTGGCCCGCCGGGAAGGTCAACATTGCGCTGCCCAGTGCCACCACCACGATCACAGCGACGCCGATCCTGCGGGCCAGGATCACCTGGGTGCGGAGCCGCCGAGCCCGCCGGTTGTCCGCGACATCCACGCGGTAGCGCGAGAGCACCATCGCTTCGGTGATGTGGAGCGTGGCCGCCAGCAGCCACGCCAGGGAAGCGATCAGGGCGACCAGCAGGACGTGGTCAACAGTCCGCCGCCATTCGTCCTCCGGGGTAGTAAGTGCCAGGGCGATCCGGACGCCGAGCAGGCACATCGCGAAGCGCAGCGGAAGCCGAGCCCTCCGGGACGCCTCCCGCAGGGCCGTGTGCTTGACGTTGAGCTGGAGCACGAGCCGGCGCACCAGCCACGACAGGGTGAGTCCGGTGGCGACGGCGAGGGCGACGGCGAGGAAAGGTGATGCGGGGGTGGTGAGGAGGTCTTGCATAATCCAAGTTTTGCAACATTTCTGTGGCCACCGAAATCGGTGCTGCGGCAACCCTGGCTAGCATCAGGGCAAGGGGTCCAAAGCCCCTTCTTTTCCCGGCCAGGAAGAGGAAGATGAACCAACCAGATTCATCCTCGGGAGGGCGCCATGCATCGAACCGGACCGTATGCAGCCGTCCTGGCGGCACTCTTTGCGGGAACGCTGGCCGCCTGTGCGCCTCCCGCGCCGGCGCCGGGCACCAGTTCACCGCCCGCGGCATCCACGCCGGCAGCGCCGTCCAGCACCGACCCTTCGGCGGCGGACTGGAAGACGTTCACGACGTCGGACGGGCTTCGGTTCGACTATCCGGCTGAGTGGAACATCCAGGACCCCGCGGGGGAACCGGCGACCGGCGGCGTCTTCGTCGAGGTCAAGAACACCGCCGGTAAGTCGATTGCCACCTTGCGGACCAACATGGTCACCGGTGCGGAGTGCACGGTGAAGCAGCCATACTCGGTCTACGAGTCCACGCCCCTGCCCGCCCTGGAGCAGAATGGCAGCGTGCCGCGCTTCGTCTTTGAGGGCCGGACCGATACCTCGGCTCCAGATCCGATGCGGATCAACGTGTTTGCATACGGGATCTCGTCGGCGCCGGAACCCAGCGGACCCGATGCCTGCCCCATATTCCATTTCTTCACCTGGCCTCCCAGCGGCGCCATGTTCGGGGGCGTCTACAACCCCTTTGACACGACGCCGGGCAATCCGATGCATGCGGACACGCCCGAAGTGTACGCGGAAACCTCGGAATTTGAGGACATCCGGAAGATGATCACGTCGCTGCGGCCGGCGGGGACGTAGCCCCCCGATTCAGGGGACGGCGACGTCATCCACCGCTCTGTGCCGGCCGTTTCGCGCCGGCCGGCCTACACCGCTGGGAAGTGCCGGTGACGGCGATGGGAGGGCGACGGCACTCCGTTCCGGTTCGCGGCCCTTCCTGTCCAGGGGGCAGAACGGTCCTCCTGGACCAGCCCGGTGCCGGCGCACTCGCGCACGGCCCTGATGCCGTCCGCGGCCGACCGTTTGTCGCTGAAGGGCTTGGATACGGCCAGCACAGTGCCGTCGGCCGCAAGCAGCCGGAACCGAACGTGAGACTCCGAATCCGTGAAAATCTCAAATTGACCTGGCATTATCTTGTCCTCTCGGGCAGCGACGCTGCTGCGGCGGGATCTGCACTCCTGCGTGCCGTTGCCGTTTGCTCGACAAGTCCCCCGCGGTGCTACTGACCAGCCTGACTGGTGCGGAGGGTTCTACATAAGGGTCCAAAGTCCTCTTGCAAAAAGTCCCGGGCGGTGTGAAGACGGTCCGGAGAGGGCGCTAGATTGGGAGCATGGCTGAGTTTCCAGAGGCAGAGTCCGGTGAGTTCGTGCGGCTGACGGCGCGGGTCGACGGCGCCGTGCAGGCAGTCGGCTTCCGGTATGGGACCGTGCGCAAGGCCGAGGAGCTCGGGCTGACCGGCACGGTCCGGAACAACGACGACGGCTCGGTCGGGATCGTCGCCGAGGGACCGCAGGCGAGGGTGCTCGAGATTCGGCGCTGGCTTCGCTCTCCGGAGGCCCCGGGACGGGTCGAAACTGTGGACGAGTCCGTATCGGGAGCAACGGGGGAGTTTACGGGTTTCGGTGTGGGGTACTAAGGGCACGGTCCCGGCGGCCAGGCCCGCAGGATGGCCAGGCCCGGACCGCAGGGACGTCACTCCGCGAGCTTGAGCAGCTTGTGCTTCAGGACTGCCGTGCCGGAAAGGGTCTTGTAGCCGAATTGTTCGAACAACACGGTGATGACGTCCTCCTCGTGCCGCATTACGAGCCCGGCCCCCCACTCGGTATGCAGAACGCTGGAGTTCAGCGGGAACGCCTTGCTGCCGGGCGTGCCGGCGTCCCCGGCAGCACCGCCGTCGTCCGTCTCCGGATAGGCGGAACCGTCCTCGCAGGTGTCGCATTTCCCGCAGGGATCCGGGAGGTCCTCGCCGAAATAGCTGAGCAGGAACTGCCGCCGGCAGCCGTCGGTTTCGGCGTAGCCGCGGATCATCTCGACGCGGGAGTTGTCCATGCGCTGCCGGGCCTCGCCGAGTTCAACGGCGCGTTCCACCACGGCATGGACGTTCGCCTTGGACTTCAGGCGGATTCCTCGCTTGCCAACCTTCACCGCGCCCGTTTCCTGGAGCTGGTTCAGCAGCCCGGTGATGCGCCGCGGAGGCAAGGCCGACAGCTCGACGAGGGCTTGCTTTGGCAGCGGGGCGTCCGCCTCCCGCAGGAGCATCAGCACAGCCAGAAGGGAATCCGGGTCCGGGGCATGAGAGGCGAAAAA
Organism: Arthrobacter sp.; assembly: GCA_025464925.1. The sequence continues at coordinate 7,080 of JAODMS010000153.1, read as the reverse complement.
GCGCCGCAACCCCAGGTCCTCGGAGCGGTAGTGCAGCGCGGCAACGGCAGGACCGCCGTCGCGGCCGGCCCGGCCAATCTCCTGGTAGTAACTGTCCAGGGACTCCGGCACATCGGCATGCAGGACAAAGCGGACGTTGGGTTTGTCGATGCCCATGCCGAACGCGGTGGTGGCGATCACGATGTCGAGCTCGTCGTCCAGGAACTGCTGATGGATGCGCTCGCGGTCGCCCGGAGTCCGTCCCGCGTGATAGGCCTCGGCCCGCACCCCGTGGTGGAGCAGCTTCGCGGCGTACTTCTCCGTGTCCTTGCGTTTCGCGGCGTACACCAGGCCTGGGCCCTCCCGCCGCGTCATTAGGTCAATGGCCTGTTCGAGCACGGCGCGGCGCTTCTGTTTGTCCTCCTGGTGCCGGAGGACATGGAGGCGGATGTTGGGGCGGTCGAAGCCGTGCACCAGAACCAGCGGGTTTTTCATCCGCAGCCGCTGCTGGATCTCGTCGCGGACCGGGGGAGCGGCCGTTGCGGTGAGGGCGGCGACCGGGGGGTTGCCGAGCCGCCCGCGGACCTCGCCCAGGCCGAGGTAATCCGGCCGGAAGTCGTGGCCCCAGGAGGACACGCAATGCGCTTCATCGACCACGAAGAGGGAGATGTTGAGGGCGGCAATCCGGTCCACCGTGCTTGCCTTGGCGAGCTGCTCGGGCGCGAGGAAGAGGAAGGTTGCCCGGCCCTGCTCCACGGCCTGCCAGGCCTGTTCCTGCTCCGCCGCACTGTATGAGGAGTTGACGGCGACGGCGCTCTCCGCGCCGGCCGCTTCCCGGAGCCGCTGCAGCTGGTCTTCTTGCAAGGCGATCAGCGGGGAAACGACGACGACGGGACCGTTTCCGCTGCGGTGCTGCAGCAGGGACGCCACCTGGTAAATGGCCGATTTCCCGTACCCCGTGGGCATCACGGCGAGGACATCACGGCCCTCAAGCAGGGCTCTCATGCCGGCGAGCTGGCCCTCACGGAGTTGTGCCAGGCCGAAGCTCTCCGCAGCCAACTGGCGGAGTCCGGCGTCGGCATCAGGGCTTGCTGGCGTACTCGTGCTCGATGAAGCGGGGGCCTGGCTGGCGCCAGTACCCGCGGCGATGACCTCGGTCATAAGGCGGCTCCGTTGGGACGATCCTTCGGCCGTCTGCATCAGCCGTGGGATTAGCCTAACGCCTCCAAGGATCGGGCGCCCCTGGTGCCGGGCCGCGGGCGCACCGTCATGAAGTTCGTGGCCGCGGGCGACTGTGGGACAGACTGTTGCCGTGAGCAACACTTCCCGGACCGGCGTCGCCGTCGCAGCCCTCAGCCTGGGCACGGCCCTGAACCCGCTGAACTCCTCGATGATCGCCGTCGCGCTGGTGGTGCTGCGCGCGGAATTCGGACTCGACGTCGCCACTGTCACCTGGGTGATCACGGCCTTCTACCTCACCTCCGCGGCGGGCCAACCGCTGATGGGCCGACTGGCGGACCGCTTCGGTCCGCGGCGGCTGTTTATGCTGGGCATGGGGGTGGTGGCGGTGACCTGCGCGTTGGCGCCGTTCGCGCCCAACTTCGCACTGCTTTGTGTGGCGCGTGCCTTCATGGCCCTCGGGACGGCCACCGCCTACCCGAGCGCCGTCGTCATGGTGGGGGCGCTTGCCCGGCAGGCCAAGGTGAAGTCCACGCGCCCGCTTGGCCGGATCCAGATGGCCAACACCTCGGCGGCGGCCGTCGGCCCGGTGGTGGGCGGGCTGCTGGTCAGCCTGGTGGGATGGCAGGCGATGTTCCTGATCAACGTTCCGCTGGCGCTTGCCGCGCTCATCCTGGTCCGGCGGTACGCCCCGGCCGACGAGGACACTGAACGCGGCCGGGCCTCGGAATTGCTGCGCGACTCGGACATCCCGGGGATCCTGGCCTTTCTCGGGTCCCTGGTGCTGGGAATGATGGCACTGCTGAACGTGCTGCCCGGGGTCCGCTGGTGGCTGCTCGCCGGCGGAATGCTGCTGGCCGTGCTGTTCGTCTGGCGCGAGCTGCGGTTCGCCCCGCCGTTTCTGGACCTGCGGCTGCTGGGGCGGAACCGGCCGCTGCTGCTGGTCTACCTGGGCTTCGCGGTGTTCAACGGCGTCTACTATCTGGCGTTCTTCGGGCTGCCGCAGTTGCTGCAGGAGGCGGGGGGCTACGATCCGGGAATCGTGGGCCTGCTGATGTTGCCCCTGGCCGCGATCTCGGTGCTGGCGACGCCGTTTGCGGTCCGCGCGATCGACCGCGTCGGCGTCAAGCGTGTCCTGATCGCCGGCTCCGCCTTGCTGCTGGCGGCGGCAGGGACGATGTGGCTGTTGACGGCGTCCCTGGCCATTCCGCTGGTGCTGGCCGTGACAGCGCTGATGGGGGTGCCGTACTGCGTGGTGAGCCTCGCCTCCAGCCAGGGCCTGTACGTGTCCACCCAGCCGCAGGAACGGGGAGTGGCAGCCGGAATCTACCAGACCTGCCGCTACCTCGGAGCGATCACGGCGACGGTGCTGATCGGCATCTTCTACGGCAGCGGGGTCCACCAGGCCAAGTGGGGCCTCATGGTGCTGGTGATGATGGGGCTCGGTGCCGTGGCGTTCGTGGTGACGCTGCTGTGGCGGGAGCGGACGGCCTGATGCTCGCCGCTCCCACCGGTGGTCGCCCCCAGAAACCCGCAGCAAACGCTAAGGGTGCGGCTCCTCCGGGAGCCGCACCCTTCTGGGTTGTGCTGGGCGCTAGTCCTTCTTGAAAGCGTCCTTGACCTTTTCGCCGGCCTGCTTCAGATCCGATTTCGACTGGTCGGCCTGACCCTCGGCCTTCAGGCTGTCGTCGCCGGTCGCGTCGCCGGTGGCTTCTTTGCCCTGGCCGCCCAGCTTCTCGGCGGTGTTCTTGATCTTGTCATCCAAACCCATGGTGATTCTCCCTACGGTTCGTTGCCGCCGGCCTGTTGCCGGCAGATCACGGTTCCAGCCTAACGCGGTTCGGTTCGGCCCCGTCAACTGGCAGTCATTGATGCGACAGGACACCAGTGGGAAAATCGTCCTGCGGTCTCATCCACTTTAAGGAGTTGGAAATGGCTGACGGTACTGGACTCATCAAGCGGTTTTATACAGAGGTGATGGAGGCCGGGAATCTCGCTCGCATTGATGAGCTGTTGAACGAAGGCTTTGTCGATCACGAAGCCCTTCCCGGGCAACCTCCCGGCAGGGACGGCGCGAGGTTCTTCGCCAACACGATGCGGACAGCATTTCCGGACATCAAGGTCAAGACCGCCGAACCGGCGCTGGCAGAGGGAAATCTGGAGGCACTCCACGTGGTTCTGACGGGCACGCATCAGGGGGACATGATGGGTGTGGCGGCCACCGGAAGAAGCGTCGAATTCGACGGCGTTGACATCATCCGCGTCGAGGACGGAAAGATCGCAGAGCACTGGGGAGCCAGGGACACCCTGACCCTTCTCCAGCAGATCGGCGCGATACCCGGATAGAGGTTCCGGAGAGGCCTCTCGCCGGGACGGCTAGTGCCGGGAGACCGGTTTCTCGTCCGGGGACGTTTGCGGCGCTGGTTTCTTGGGGGACTCTTTGCTGCCGGGCGGGTAGGCGTGGTTGCGGCCGGCAAGGATCAGAACGAGCGCGATGGCCACTGGAACGGCTGCCGCGACCGGGACCAGGAGCGGCCCGACGGTGGTGAGGGCTGCTGCACCGTAGAGGGCGCCGACAGTGATTCCCATTTGGATCGTCAGCACGGTGAGGCTGTTGGCGGCGTCCTTGAAGTCCCGGCCGGCCCGGAGGATGGCGGACTGGTTGTAGATGCCGATTGCGCCCAGGCCGGCGCCCCAGATTGCCATCAGCACCATGGCGCCGGGCATCGTGCCCCCGACGAAAGGCAGCAGGAGCATGGACACGGCGATTGCCGCCGTCGCAATCAGCAGTGAGCGGCGGGGCCGGACATCCACCGTGATGCCCGCGACCCAGATGCCCAGCAGGCCGGAGGCACCCAGCACCGTCAGGGAGAGGGGGATGGTGTAGTCAGGCAGTCCGGCTGCGTGGATGAACGGGGCGATGTAGGTGAAAAGTGCGAAGTGCGCCATGAGCAGCAACGGCCAGGCTACGGCCACGGTCTTGACGCCCGGCTGGGCGATCGCCTTGCGCAGGGAGGGCCGCGGGGCGCCGGGAATCCGACGCACCGTGGGGAGCAGCCACATTGCCAGGATGGCCAGGATGATGCCTGAGGCGGCAAGGATGAAAAAGGATCCGCGCCAGCCGAGGAGGCCGCCGAGAGCCGTCCCCACCGGAGCACCGATGGCGAGGCCCAAGCTGTTGCCCGCGAACACGACGGCGAGCGCCTTGCCCACCTTGTGGGCCGGCACGATCCGGGCGACGAACGGGGCCATGGTGGACCAGAGAATGCCGTGGGCCAGTCCGCCGATGAACCGGGCGGCAAGGGCCGCGCTGAAGTCGGACACCAGGCCGACGAGGAGGTTGCTGAGCGCAAAGGTCAGGACGAGCGCCACCAGCAGGGTTTTCCGCGGCACCCGGGAGAGCAGCATGGTGGCGGGAAGAACGGCGACCACAATGATGGCCGCGTAACCTGCCGTCAGGTACCCGGCCACCGCTTCGGAGACTTTCAGGTCCGCGCTGATCTGCGGCAGCAGGCCGGAGGGCAGCAGTTCGGTGGTGATGGCTGTGAAACCTATGGCTGCCAGGACCAGCAGGGCGCCGAGAGGCAGACGGTTTGATGCCGACGCAGCAGTGGCGGGAGACATGCGGGAATCTTCCGTTCAGGGGCAGGGTGGGGCGCGCGGGGCGCTGCTTGCCATGCTACGCGTCGAGGGCGAGGGAGCGCCGCGACATGACGCCATATGAGCCGTCGCCGTCGTGTTGCTAGCCCTTAGGGGAGTAGGCCTTGGGCAGCTTCAGGCCGCGTTCTTCCATCACCGTGCGCAGGCGGGCGGGGTAGTCGCTGATGATGCCGTCCACTCCGAGATCGATCAGCCGTTCCATGTCCGCCGTGGTGTTGACGGTCCACGGGATGACCGGCAGGCCAAGTTCGTGGGCCTCGTCGATCATTGCGGGTGTGACGGACCGGAAGGTGGGGGAGAGGACGTCGTAGCCCTGGGCTGCTGCCGCCTGGGCGAGGGACCCGCCGTAGTTATCGATGTCGATGCCGCCGAGGTTGGGGCTGGCGCCGGGCTGGCCGACCTCGAGCCAGGCATCGCCGCTGGAGAGGGCGGCGAGCGGAAGCTCCGGGGCAAGCTTTTTGGTCAGGTTCAGCGAGGACCAGTCGAACGACTGCACTGTGGTGCGCTCCGCCATGCCGGCCGTTTGGATCTCCGTGACCACGGCCTTGGTCAGGGCTACCATGCCGTCGCCGCCGGACCGGCCGGCCTCCACCTTGGTCTCAATGTTGAAGCGGACCTTCTTTGCATCGGCGTCGCGCACAAGCTGGAAGACGTCCTTGAGTTCAGCGATCCGGTTGCCCTCGACCACATCCTGCTCCGGGTACCCCAACAGCGGCGTGAACCCGCAGTCCAGCGTCTTGATCTGGGCGAGCGACAGCTCGGCGAGCCGGTCACCGACATACGGGAACTCGGCGTCGCCAGGAGCGGCCGGCGCGGTGTCGCGGCACTTTCCGGCCTGGATGGTGTCGTCGTGCCAGACGATGACCTTGCCGTCCTCGGTCAGGTGGGTGTCCAGCTCCAGCGTCGTCACTCCCAGCTTCAGTGAGTTGGCGAACGAGGCCAGGGATTCCTCGGTCCACTCCCCGCGGCCTCCGCGGTGGGACTGCAGGTCAAAGGAGCCGTTGCTCTCGTTCGTCTTGATTTCGGACGTTGTGGTTCCAGCGTCCGACGACGGCGCGGCGGCATCGGTGCCCGGGGCGGCGACGGCGGGGCTCGCCAAGGCGGCGACGAGCGCGGCGGCGGCCGCGGTGGTCAGGACTGTGCGCATGGGGATGGTTCCTCCTGGATGACGGGTCACCGGCGCTGCGCCGGTGACCCGACCACGATAGGGAGGAGAGATGGACTGCGGCGTTCGGGGAGCTGGACCCGGGGTGAACACCAAGGTGTTCAGTGACGCGGACAGGCCCTAGCGCTGTTCCTCGCGCTGGAGGGCTTTGTCGTGCTCGGCGTGCGCCCGGCGGAGAAGGTCCATGAATTCGGTTTCATGGCGGATGAGCCGCTTGTACTTTTCCGGGAGCTTCCGCAGCTGCTCCTCTTCGCCGGTCATCTTGTCGAAGATCCGTTCGCGTTCCACGATGTCGGTCTCATAGTTCAGGTCCAGGTAGTCGGTGGCGTGCCGCTTGGCGCCGGATACCGCGTTCTTGGCCTTGCCCTTGGGGCTGAAGAGGGAGGCCAGCACGGTGACGACCAGGACGCCGAGGATCACGCTCAGGGAGAGGCCGGTGCTGATTTCCACGACGTTGACGTGTTGGCCGTCGTTGATGAACGGCAGGGTGTTCTCGTGGAGGGCGTGCAGGATGAGCTTCACGCCGATGAAGCCAAGGATGCCGGCCAGGCCGTAGGAGAGGAAGATGAGGCGGTCCAGCAGTCCGTCAATCAGGAAGAACAGTTGCCGCAGGCCCATCAGGGAGAAGGCCGTGGCGGTGAAGACGATGAAGACGTTCTGGGTGAGGCCGAAAATGGCGGGAATGGAGTCGAGCGCGAACAGGATGTCGGTGCCGCCGATGGCCACCATCACCAGCAGCATGGGCGTGAGGACCCGCTTGCCGTTCTCGGGGGTGAAGAGCTTGTCGCCGTCGTAGTGCGCGGAAGCCGGAAGGAATCGTTTGGCGAGCCGGACCACCAAGCCGTCAGTCTCCTCATCGTGCGAGTCCGGTTTGAGCAGGTTGCCGGCGGTGATCAGCAGGATCAGTCCGAAGATGTAGAACACCCAGGAAAAACTGTTGATCAGGGCGGCGCCGAGGAAGATGAACGCGGTGCGGGCGATCAGCGAGAAGACGATGCCGAAGAGGAGCACTTTCTGCTGGTCGGCGCGCGGGACCCGGAAGCTGGCCATGATGATGAGGAAGACGAAGAGGTTGTCCACCGACAGGGCCTTCTCCG
>JAODMS010000241.1 GCA_025464925.1 Arthrobacter sp. | reverse complement strand
GGCCCCGGGTGGCTGGATAGGCACGACCTAGGCACTGAGGGCCGCGAACTGGAGCCCGGCTCCTGCCACCGACAGACCGGGCCCCCGATCTCGATCACGGCCAGGCCGCCCGGGACCCCGCTCATCGGTGCTTCGCCTTCCTCCGCTGATGGAGGGGGAGGGGGCGCCGAGCGGTGCCTGTCCGATGGTCCGTGAACGGGAGCGCTCACCGACGGCGTCATCGAACGGGACGAGGAGCGCGGGTGTGATCGTCTTCCGCTTTCGGACGCCGTTGCGCCGGGGAGTGACGGGTGAGCAAGGCCCAGGGTGCTCCAGGGCACAGTCCATACCGGCTGCACGAGACATGGCGTCATGTCGGGGGTGGGGGCAGAGCTCGACCGCCCGGCGGAAGAAGAGAGGGCGGTAGCCCACCGCAATGGTGGGCTACCGCCCTCTGTCAGGCCTGGCGGACGACTCTGGCTCGCACGGCGAAAATCAGCGGTTCAGCGGATCCCGCGGAAGGCCGAGGATCCGCTCGGCGATCACGTTGCGCGTGATCTCCGACGTGCCGCCGGCGATCGTGAGGCACCGGTCGAACAGGTACTCGAAGGTCAGCTCCGGCGTCTCGCCTATGACCGCCGCGGGACCGGCGATCCGCATCCCTTCCTCGGTGACCCGCTGGGCGTGCTCGGCCGACAGGAGCTTGGTGATGTTGCCCTCCGGCCCCGGGCCGGTGGAGGCCAGCGCACGGGCCACGGCCCGCAGGTTGAGGAGGACCATCGCCTGCTCCTCGGCGATCAGCGCACCCACGGCGACGATGGCGGCGCCGTCACCCGGTGTGAACCTCTCGGCGAGCTCGGTCAGCTCGGTCGCGGCCAGCCCCTCGCGGCTGCCCCCGCCGATGGTGACTCGCTCGTTGCCAAGGGTTGCCCGGGCCACGGTCCAGCCGTTGTCCACCTCGCCGACGACGTCGGAGTCGGGGATGAACACGTCGTCGAAGAAGACCTCGTTGAACAGCGCCTCACCGGTGATCTCTCGCAGGGGACGTACCTGCACGCCTGGCGCCTTCATGTCGATGGCCATCGCGGTGATGCCCTTGTGCTTCGGGGCGTCGGGGTTGGTGCGGACCGTCGCCAGGCCACGGTTGCAGTTCATCGCGTCGCTGGTCCAGACCTTCTGGCCGTTGACCAACCAGCCACCTTCGACGCGGACGCCCTTGGTTGTGACCGCTGCGGCGTCGGATCCGGCGCCGGGCTCGCTGAACAACTGGCACCAGCGAAGCTCGCCCGCCAGGCTCGGGGCGACCCAGCGCTCCACCTGCTCGGGGGCGGCTTGCTGGGTCAGCGTGAGCACCAGCCACGACCCGATGCCCAGGTTGGGCATCGGGATGTCGGCGAGCTCTTCCTCGAGAACCAGCTGCTGCACGGGGCCGGCACCCAGGCCGTACGGCGGGGACCAGTGCGGCATCAGGTATCCGGAGGTGGCCAGCAGGGCCCGGCGGTCGGCGTCCGGCGTCGCCTCGTAGCGCTCAACGAAGGCGCGCGCCTCGACGCGGTACTGCTCGGCCTCCTCGGGGAGGTCGACGCCGTACGCCCGACGGGTGCCCGACAGCGTCTGGGCATAGACCGAACGCCGCGCGGCGTCTCCCGGGCCCACCAGCGCCGCCAGACCGCTCGCGCGACGGAGAAACAGGTGGGCGTCGTGTTCCCAGGTGAAGCCGATCCCGCCGTGAATCTGAATGTTGACCCGGGCGTTGGTGATGTAGGCGTCCAGCGCGATCGCCGCGGCCACGTCGGCTGCCAGAGCGGCCTGCTCCGGCTGGCCGTCGGCGCGGGCAGCGTCCCAGGCCACCGCGACGGCCAGCTCGGCTCGGACCAGCATCTCGGCCAGGTGGTGCTTGATCGCCTGGAACGACCCGATGATCCGCCCGAACTGCTCGCGGACCTTCGCGTACTCCAGAGCCATGTCCAGAGCGGCACGGGCGCCGCCGGAGGCCTCGGCCGCGCCCAGGGTCCGGGCCAGCCGGGTGAGGACGGCGGCCGCGCCGGGCAGGATGTCGTCCTCGGTGACGGCGACGCCCGCCAGCCGGATGCGGGCGAGATCCTGTGTCGGGTCGAGAGCCGTCAGCGGCTCCACGGTGACCCCGGCGGCGTCCACGGCGACCACGACGACGTCGTCCCCGGTGACGACCAGTAGGACGTCGGCGGCGCGACCGGCCAGAGCCGGACCGGCGTCACCGGTCAGGCCGTCGGCCGTACGTGCGACGCCGGGCGCCGCGGGGGTGAGGGCGATTCCGGCAACAGTGCTGCCTGCGGCGAAGCCGGGCAGCCAGCGCGCGCGCTGGGCATCAGACCCCGCCCGGTCGATGGTCGCCGAGGCCACCGCGGAGGCGAGGAACGGGCCCGGGACGACCGAGCGGCCCAGCTCCTCCACGATTACCGCCAGTTCCTCGAGGCCGGCTCCCTCGCCGCCGAACTCCTCGGGGAGGTGCAGCCCGGTCCAGCCCATGCCGGCCAACCGGGCCCAGAAATCACCGCGGGCCGTGGGGGCGTCCGGGGACTCCAGGGCCGCCCGGGCCTGGTCCGTCACCTTGCTGTCACGCAGGAACGCGCGGGCGACGTCGGCGAGGGACTGATGGTCCTCGGTGATGGCCAGCGGCATGGCAACTCCTCAACACTGAAGGGGGACCCGGTCGCCTCTCGCGTGCGTCTCGGGGTCGTGTCCTTGTTATACCGTATCGCTTACTGTAAAGATGCTCCCCAGTTCCTTCCGCATCCTGGGGAGCCTGCCCGGGGCGGGTCCAGGTACCGGGGGGAGCGGACGTTCACAGATCCGCACAGAGTCGTGCCGCACGCTCCTCGCGCACGACACCGAGCCACGAGGACTGCGATGAACCTGACCACCCTGCTCGAGATGATCGCCTCCGGCTTCGAGGACCGCGTCCTGCTCGGGCCGCGGACGACCGGAGTCACCGGCGGACGGCTGCGCGAGCTGGCGCACCGGGGCGCCGGCGCCCTTCAGGAGAGCGGCGCGACAGTCGTCGTGTTCCTCGGCGGCAACGGGCCCGCCCTGCCGATGGCGATGTTCGCCGCCTCCGCCGCGGGCCTGCCGTTCCTCCCGGTGAACTACCGCCTGGCCGACGAACAGATCGAGGAGATCCTCAGCCGCCACGAGGCCCCCTTCATCATCGCCGAGGACCCGGCCCGCATTCATGAGTCGGCCATCGGCATCGACGAGTGGATCACCCGGTGCACCGAACACGCGCCGATCGCCGAGCCGGCCGATCCCGACCTCGAGGACGTCGCCGTCATCCTCATGACGAGCGGCACGACGGGGGCGCCCAAGAGCGCGCTGCTGCGGCACACCCACCTGACGTCCTATGTCGTCGGCTCGGTGGAGTTCGCGGGGAGCGAGGACACCGACGCGGCGATCGTGAGCGTGCCGCCCTACCACATCGCGGCCGTGGCGAACTTGCTATCCAATCTGTACTCGGGCCGCCGGATCCTCTACCTCGACCGGTTCAGCGCCGAGGAGTGGCTGCGGATCGTCACCGACGAGGGCGTCACCCAAGCCATGGTCGTGCCGACCATGCTGTCGCGGATCGTGGACCTGCTCGAGGCGACCGACGCCCAGGGCCCGAGCACCCTGCGGTCCATCTCCTACGGCGGCGCGAAGATCTCCGCCGGCGTCCTCCGGCGGGCCCTGCAGCGCTTCCCCGAGGCCGGCTTCGTCAACGCCTACGGGCTGACCGAGACGGCGTCTTCGATTGCGGTCCTCGGGCCCGATGACCACCGGGCCGCGCTGGAGTCCGACGACCCGGAGGTGCAGGCTCGGCTGGGCTCGGTAGGCCGAGCGCTGCCGAACGTGGTCATCGAGATCCGCGACGAGTTCGGGGAGAAGTGCCCGCCCGGCGTCGTGGGCGACCTCGTCGTTCGGGGCTCGCAGGTTGCAGGAGAGTACGCGGAGGCCGGCAGTCAGCTCGACGACGACGGCTGGTTCTTCACCCGCGACCGCGGCTACGCCGACTCCGAGGGATTCCTGTTTATCCAGGGCCGCTCCGATGACACGATAATCCGGGGTGGCGAGAACATCGCTCCCGCCGAGATCGAGCTCGTGCTCGTCGACCATGACGACGTGGTCGATGTCGCTGTCGCCGGGATTCCCGACGAGGAATGGGGCCAGCGGATCGCAGCCTTCGTCGTGGTCCGGACCGGCAGTACGACCACGGCCGAGGAGCTTCGGGAGTTCGTCCGTGAGCGGCTGCGAGGCTCGAAGACTCCGGACGTCGTCCTGCTCCTGCCGGAGCTGCCGCACACCCCCACGGGCAAGGTTCTGAGACGGCAGCTCGTGGCCGACCTGGTCACGTCTGCCTGAGCCCCGGGTACAACGAACCGCCGGCGCCCCGAGGGGCGCCGGCGGTTCGTTGTGGCGGGTGTGTCAGACGACGGGGACAGCGCCTTTCGCTCCGCGGACACGGGCGACGCAAGGTTCGTCCGCCTCCTCGTCAAGGAGTAGCCGGAGCCCCCGGATGCTGTTCTCCAGGCCGAACTCGAAGTCGTCGTCGCTCGTCATGGACATCGTGTGGGACCGGCTCAGGCCGTTGATCACGGACAGGCCGGGAGTGTTCGAGAATGCGCTCTGGGCTGTCAGGTCCGGACGTTCGGAGGCCACCCATCTGCGTTCGAGGAACAGGTGGCCGCGGACGAACACCGAGAGCGCGCTGTAGGCGTACATGGCGGCGTCCGGCGTGAACCCAGCCCGGACGAGGACGCCGAGCACCTGGTCGATGCGCTGCGCAGCGACCAGCGTCGCATCGGGCGTCAAGCTGCCAGTGCGCATGACGATGAGGTCGCACAGCAGCCCGTTGCTGCGGAACACCTCGCGAAATTGTCGGAAGTACGTCTTGAGGTAGCCGTCCCAGGGCAGGTCCTGGGCGAGCTCGAAGGAGTGGTCGAACTCAACCATCGCCCGCTCGGTCATGGTATCCAGCAGCTCCTCTTTGCTGCGGAAGTACCAGTAAATGCTCGTCACCCCCACGTCGAGCCGCTGGGCGAGGCGCGGCATGCTCAGGGCGTCAAGAGACTCGTCCGAGGCGAGTTCGTAGGCGCCGAGCAGGATCTCCTCAGCGCTGATGGAGCCCCGCGCACGGCGCTTGCGGGGCGAGCTTTTGCGCGTTGGGTTCGACACGCTGCCTCCTTCCTGAGAGCACGAAGCTCCAAGGATAATGGGCGAGCCCGGGGGCTCGTGGTGCCCAGGGGCCTTTCTCACCCCTCGTGATGGACTGGCCCGGCCCCGTGGACAGGACGCGCGCCGCGTTCTCTCTCACCTCTGCAACCATCAGGTACCGCGTTGTTCCAGCGATTGTGGCGTTCCCCCTACCTTCCGCCCCTGGTCCGACGGCTGCGCCGTACCGAGTCCAGGGGGCCCGCATGCGGTGGATGAGGCTGGTCATCAGGCGGGCGCCGGATGCACCCAGCGGATGCATGAGGACGACGGCGACACCTTGGGAGTTGCTCCGTCCAGGACCCGCCGGATGGCCGGGCTAGGAGTGCTGGCCATGGCGCCCGGCCGCTAGCGACCGCGGCCCGGCTGCGGACGAAGGCCCGCACACAGCTCCCCGACCACTTGCGCACGCGGAAGTGCGTTGCCTGACACGTGCCGGCGTCTCGCATGGTGCTCCTCGGGCTCCCGCAGGTGTCCCATATCATACCGAATTCCTTACCGTATGGATACGGAAGCGAGCGACTCTATGTCGGGCGGTATCCGTCTGTGGTGCCCGAACCGGCGGATGCGCCACGGCGGACCAGGGGTCGTCGCCGGGGCGTTCAGCTCAGGTCCAGCACGAGGGCGGCGGCGTCCTCGAGCGCGCGGAGGGCGTCGTTCAGGTGGGTGCAGGTGCTGATGCCCGTGAACTCCCCACGGACGAGCGACCGCACCCGTCCGAGGTCCGCGCCGACGAGCCTGCTCCCGCTCGCAGCAGCGACCGGGCACTCTTGCCACGGCAGGACACGGGGCATGCATTCGAGCGCCAGGATCGTGCGGGTCGCTCGTTCGACCGAAGCCGTGATCTCGTACTCGTGGATGATCGTCTCGATCCCCTCGGGAGTGACGTAAGTGTCGCGGAACATCGCGTCCAGCCACACCTCTTCCCCGGATCCGATGACATCGAGACGGCGCCGGCGGCGCATGGCACTGGGCGGCAGGGGCGCCATCGGATGCCAGCCGATCGGGTCGTCGTCCGCGATGTCCGGCGCCTCTGGACCGGTCACCGCGGGAGACGAGCCGGTGGTGCGCAGCTGGAGCATGATGGTGCCGCCCTCGCGCCACCCGGCGCAGAGGTCCGCCTTGCCCATCAACACCTCGGGTGCGCGACCCGGGATGTCCCGGTAGTGGGCCGGGCCCCGTTCGGCGCCGAGGACGTGCCCGGAGATCAGCGTGGTCACCGGAATGTCGTCCAGGAGGAGGAAGATCGGGGCGCGTGCCGCCCGCTCGCCGGGTAATGCCTCGTCGAGGCGGGTGCGGAAGCCGGATGCTGCGCGGGCGCCGACGAGTTCCGCGGTGCCAGGGATCGGGGGATCGGTGACCACGGCGGTCACCAGCCCGCCGTTGACGTAATCCACCACCGTCGCCGAAGACGCCGCTCGGAGTACGGATGCCGTCCCGTCGGAAGCGGTCCGCAGATCGCGCGCGTGGCCCACCAGGTGCACCGGCCCGTCCATGCCCTCGGGCCGGAGAATGTCGACGCTCGATGTCCGCCGGACGGAGTCGGGGCGCCGTGCAGGCGTGGCACGTGTGGGGGCGTGCATGCCGTGTCGTGGATCGAGGACCAGGGGCACGTCCGCCTCCAGGAGTCGGGTCGGCGCGGGTCTGCTCTGCCGCACCATGGTGGCGACCTTACGGCGCATATACCCCGCAAGGGTGAGGCCGTTTCCGCAACGGCCGACGCCACTATGATCGATAGGTCACGCAACAGTTTCGGACCCGTCCGACCGCAGGGTGCTTCTCAGCCCGTGCGCGGACTAGCGAGGTGCACAAGATGCCCCGAGGAGAGGACCAAGACGTGGCTGTCGCACCGCGACGTTCCGCAAGCGGCGGGGAGGCGGGTGGGTCGTCGCTGCGGGCGCTCAGCCTCGGGGAGATCGTGGAGACGGGCCTGCGCCTGGGGCTTCGTGACGGCTTCGATGTTCTGAGCATGCGCACGCTGGCCCGGGAACTGAACGTATCCACGATGGCGCTGTATCACCACGTGCCCAACAAGCGGGGGCTGCTGGTCATGCTGGTCGACGCGGTCCTCGCGGGCATCCCCGTCCCGCCGCCGGAGTTCGGCGACTGGCCGGAGCGTCTGCGGGAGCTGAACGGGCGCAGCGCGGAGGTTCTGAGCAGCTTCCCCAGCCTGGACCGTGTCATGTTCGACATGCCCCCCACCCCCGAAGGGTGGCGGCTCATGAACGGCTACGTCCAGATTCTGCTGGACGCCGGCTTCCCGGAGCGTGAGGCGGCGCTGGCCTTCAGCGTCCTGCATTCTTACGGACTCGGGCGCACGACCATGGAACGGGAACTCCAACTGAGCCGCGAGCGGGGCGACGGTTCGGACAAGGGCGCCCATCCGCCGATGCCGGCACTGGACCGGCTCAACGGCTACTGGCTGAGCCTGCACCGACCGGCCTACCGCGGGTTTGCCATCGACGTCATCATCGAGGGGCTGCGGACCATCCTCGAGTCCGCGTCCACGGGCAGATCCCGGTAGTACTCCAGGCGTGGGCCGGTCGTCCACGCAGCGTCGTCCACGACGGGCAGCAGACCGGCGTGCGGTCTGCGGCCCGCCATGGCACGCGGAGCCGGGATGGACGCGACGTCAGTCCGAAGCCGGAAGGGCGGTCGCTGACTTGATCACGAGCTCGCGGCCTCCGAACACGAGGGGCCCGGCGCCCGGCTTGGTGCACAACACCTCGACCCCGCTCTCATCATCGGAGTAGCGCTTGCCCAGCATCACGGGGGAGTCGCCGCCGGTCTGCGCTTCGACCGTCACCGACTCGGCGGTCATGGTGCCGCCCGCGCACATCAGGTCGCCGTCTTCGGCGCCGGCCTTGACGACGATCACCTCCGTCGCGGACGTGGGGGTGCGCAACCGGCTGCCGACCTTGAGGCTCACTGGCCCTCCTTCTCTTGTGGCGTGCCGACCGACTTTGCGGTCGGATTTTCGGGACCGGGGCGCCCCGTTGTCAACGAGTCGCCCGGTGGCGGAAGCCTTGCTGAAAGGCTGACGATATACCGTCCCGCCCGGCCGGTACGACCGCGATGGCAAGGGGCGCATGGCGCCCGCCGACCGGGGGTGCCGCACTGTCCGACCCCCGTCTCGGCACTGCTGGACGCCGCCAACCTGACGGTGTATACCTGACATGCGCTCTTCTTTGGGCCGTATGGCCGTATTGATTCAGCAAGGCTGCTGTCGAGGGCGACGACGCCCCGAGATTGGATGGTCCATGTCGATCCGCAACCAGACAGCCGTTGTGGGGGTAGGGCGCACGCCCTACTACCGCCGAGGGCAGTCCCTTCCGCAGACCAAGATCGAGATGGCCTGCAAGGCGATCATCGACGCCTGTGACGACGCGGGTTTATCGGTCAAGGACGTCGACGGGTTCGCCTACTACTCGGGCGGCTTCGACACCGCGCTGATCGCTCAGACGCTCGGCATCCCCGAGGTGAAGTTCACCGCGACCCTCACCGGTGGAGGTGGCGGTGCAGCCGCGAGCGTCGGCCTGGCCGCCGCCGGCATCATGTCGGGCGACGCGAGCGTCGTGGTCAGTCTGATGACCTTGCAGCAGGTGCCGAGTGCACGCTTCGGCGCTGCCTTCGCGACGAAGGGCACGGGCGGCTACAGCCGGCCCACCGATCCCCAGACGGATTTCGTCGCACCAGCCGGTCTGTTCGCCCCCGGCCAGATGTTCGCTCTGCTGGCCAAGCGGCACATGCACTTGTACGGCACCCGCCGGGAGGCCTTCGCCGAGGTGGCGATCTCCACGCGCGAGAACGGCATCAAGCGACCGACGTCCCGGTTCCGTGACCCGATCACACTCGAGGACTACTTCAACGCGCGCATGATCTCAGACCCGCTCTGCCTGTTCGATTACACGCAGGAGAACGACGGTGCAGCCGCGGTCATCACGACGAGCGCAGCACGCGCCAAGGACCTGCGCCAGCCGCCGGCCTACGTCGTCGCCAGCGCTCACGGTTCGGCCGGGCGCTGGGGCCAATCGATCACCTGGATGGGCATGCCGGACGAGTACTTCGCATCGTCTGGCCACCGACCGGTCGCCAAGAACCTCTACGCGAAGGCCGGCATCGGCCCCGAGGACATCGACGTCGCGCTGCTCTACGACCACTTCACCCCGATGGTCGTCATGCAGCTGGAGGACTACGGCTTTGCGCCGATCGGTGAGGGTGGCGCCTTCGTCGAGGAGGGCAACATTCGGTTCGGCACGGGCAAGCTTCCGGTGAACACCCACGGTGGCAATCTCTCGGAGGCTTACATCATCGGGATGACCCACGTTATCGAGGCGGTCGAGCAGGTCCGCGGCACGGCCATCAATCAGGTCGAGGGAGCGAAGTTCGCTCTGGCGACGGGCGGCCCCGCCCCCACCCCCACCAGTGGTCTCATCGTCGGAAAGGACGCCGCATGACCGCCACCCGCTCGCGGCCGGACAACGCACTTCCGGCCGAGTTCGCCGAGCTGGCCCCTGACGCGTGGACCGAGCCGTTCTGGCTCGGTACCCGGGACCACAAGCTCCTGGTGCCCAAGTGCACCAACTGCGGCACGTTCAGGTTCCCGCCGGCGCCGTTCTGCTTCAACTGCACCCACCAGGACGTGGAGCAGATCGAGGTGGCGGGGACCGGCACCGTCTACACGTTCACCATCGCGCGGCACCCGGTCGTCCCGATGCTCGCCGACAACGTGCCCTACGTGGTCGCGGTCGTCGAGCTGGACGACGCTCCCGGGGTCCGCATGATCGTCAACGTCGTCAACTGCGATCCCGAGAGCATCGAGATCGGGCAGGCCGTGACTGTCGCCTGGGACGACATCGACGAGTTTGTGACGATCCCCCGCTTCACCCCCAGTAGCTGACCCGGCTCCGCCGCCAGGATCTGACCCCTAGGAGAAAGCACATGACCGAACTCGACGATCGTCCGGATGCCGGCACCGAGGCCAAGATCTGGGCCAACTCCGGTGACTCGCACTTCATGGAGCCCGACGACCTCTGGCGCTCCTCGCTGCCCAAGCGGCTGGCCGACCTGGTCCCGCGCGGAGAAAAGGACGCCGACGGCCTGTGGGAGACCGTGCACGTCGATGGTCAGTCCTTCCGTCGACGGCTGCCCTCGATCAAGGCGCAGGCCTTCGCCGCGGCGAGTGAGAAGGCGCCCGGCGCCCGCAACCTGGACCTGCGGATCCCGGATCTGGACCAGGAGGGGATCTGGGCCGAGGTCGTCTTCCCGTCGCTGGGCATGTGGGCGTCCTCCTTCCGCACGCCCGAGGTGCTGCGCGAGGCCATGCGCGTCAGCAACGACTGGGCCAAGAGCGACATCATGGACAAGTCGCCGCGGTTCGTCCCGACTGCGCAGGTCTCCACGCTGGACGTCGGCGACGCCGTCGCCGAACTCAAGCGGACCGCGGAGATGGGCTTCCGAGCCGTGTTCCTGCCCGTCGCTCCCCACCCGCAGCAGAAGGACTACAACGACGACATCTGGGAGCCCTTCTGGGCCACCGCCGAGGAGGCCGGCATCGTCATCGCCTTCCACATCGGCACCGAGCCGGTGGACATGTCCACCGGGGGGGCGATGGGCGTGACCTACCGGGGTCCGGGCGGTGCGGTCATGAACTACACCGAGACCACCTTCGGCGGCCAGCGGGCCGTCATGAAGGTCGTGTCCTGTGGTGCCCTGGACCGGCATCCTGATCTCAAGGTGCTCGTCTCGGAGGGTGGGGCGACCTGGGTGCCGTTCCTGGCCGACCGGATGGAAGAGGGGTATCGCCAGCACTCGATGGCGGTGCGTCCGAAGCTGAAGCGCAGCCCCAAGGAAATCATGTACTCCCAGGTCTACGCGTCGTTCCAGCACGACGAGTCGGCCGTCGGCGCCGTGACCGGCATGGGTTACAACAACGTCATGTGGGGCAGTGACTACCCGCACATGGAGGGCACCTATGGCCACACGCAGCTGACCCTGCGCCACCTCTTCGACGGCGTCGACGAGAAGGTCAAGGACCGCATCCTCATCGGGACGTTCGAGGAACTCTTCCCAGGCGTCGGTGCCCCGCCGCAGGCCATCCGCCCGAGGGGTGTCTGACGCATTCAGCATCCGGCCCGGGGAGCGGTTCGTCGCTCCCCGGGCCGGGCCGCCGGCCGGCGGCCCGTCGGCGGGCGTCGATCACGAGAGGTAGGTGAGGGCCGGTGTCGGAGACCCTTTTCACGCACGACTCGCCGCAGGAGTTTTTCCAGGAGTACTTCACAAACAGCGGCTACTGCGACGCGCAGTCGATCCTGCCGCACGGTGACACGTACTTCTGCCACTGCACGTGCGGACGGTGGGACGTCGAGGCCCCGGATCGCGAGACCGGGCTGGACATGGCTCGGGAGCACACCCGGGAGATCACCGAGCGGGAGCTGGCCAAGCTTGCCCGCGAGGAGGCGGCGGCCGCCGCCTCCTGACGCCAGGTAGCGCCCTCGGTCGGCGTCCGACACAGGTACCCGCACGGACCGCGACCGCTTTCGGTCGCCGTCTGTGCGGGCTTGTCGTCGTTGACCGCTGCGGCGTCTGGACCTGCCGGAATAGCGCTTGTCGCAAGGGTTACCGGACCGTGGACAGTATTAGAGACGGGCGTTACATTCGCCTTCCTGTCACCGGAGAACCAATGGAGGACCCCAGGTGAAGACGCCCCTCGAAGGCATCCGAGTCGTAGAGCTGAGCAATGGCATGACCAATGCTCAATTGGGTCAGATGCTCGCCGACTTCGGCGCGGAGGTCGTCCAGGTGGAGCCGCCGGGCGGGACGTCGCTGCGCTCCCATCCCTCCTATCCGATGTGGGGTAGGAGCAAGCGGAGCGTGGAGCTCGACCTCAAGACGGAGCGCGGGCTCACCGAGGTCCGGCGCCTGATCGGTGCGGCCGACGTCGTCATCGAGGCATTCCGGCCCGGCGTGGCACAGTCGCTCGGACTGGACTACGCCGAGCTGGCCCGCGAGAACCCCCGGCTGATCTGGTCCTCCGTCACCGCGTTCGGCGCCGGCAGCCCCCTCGCGAACGTCCCAGGCTACGAGGGGCTCGTCATGGCCAAGCTCGGCGCCATGCACATGTACAGCATGATGACCGAGCGGCCCGGGCCCGCGTTCCTGTCCGTGGCGTACGCCTCCTGGGCTGGGGTCCAGGCTGCCCTGCACGGGATCCTCACGTCGCTCTACGAGCGGGAGACCAGCGGCGTCGGTCAGGCGGTCGACACGAGCATGGCTCTCGCGCTGGCTGGGATCGACCCGTGGCAGCAGATGATGCAGTCGCTGGCCAACAAGTACCCCGATGCTCTCGTCTCGACGCCGCCGTTCACGCCGGAGGGCTTCCCTGCCACGGCCTTCCCGCTGATGCTGTTGGTGGCGGTGACGAAGGATGGCCACTGGCTGCAGTTCTCCCAGGTCCAGCCGCGGCTCTTCCAGGCCCTGATCGAAGAGGCCGGCCTCGGTTGGATGCGGGAGGACCCGGAGTGGAAGACGATCCCCGGCTTCGAGGACGTCGCCAAGCGGGTCAAGGCCAACGAGATGCTCCTCGACGCCGTCCGGCAGAAGACGCTGGCGGAGTGGCAGGAAATCTTCGACCGTAATCCCAACGTCTTCGCCGAAATCTTCCGGCGTGGAACGGAGCTCCTGCACCACCCGCAGATGCTGCACTACGACCAGGTGGTCGAGGTCGATGACCACGCCCACGGCCGGACCAAGCAGCCTGCGCCCCTGGTGACGATGAGCGCGACCCCGCTCCCGGTGCCTCGCCCCGCGCCGGCTCTGGACGCGGACGCGGGCCTCGCCGACCGGTGGGCCGCCGCGACGGCCCGGGAAACCAACCCGGCCGTCGGACAGTCTGAAGGCGGCCTGCCGCTCGCGGGCGTGACCGTGCTCGAGCTCGGGACGTTCTATGCGGCACCCTACGGCGCCACCGTGCTCACCGACCTGGGCGCGCGCGTCATCAAGATCGAGCCGCTCGAGGGTGAGCCGATGCGCATGATCGTCTCCTTCCCGGAGGCGGGGGCCGCGAAGGTCCTCCAGGGCAAGGAGAGCGTCGCGCTCGATATCGCCTCGCCCGAGGGCCGCGATCTCGTGCTGGAGATCGCCCGTCGATCGGACATCGTGCTCCGGTCCTACCGGGCGGGTGTGGCTGAGCGGCTGGGTCTGGACGCGGACTCACTGCTGGCGATCAACCCCGACCTCGTCTACCTCGATGCCCCGGGTTACGGCATCGACGGTCCCTACGGTTACCGGCCGGCCTTCGCGCCGACCATCGCGGCGGGCACCGGTGTCGCCATGCGCAACAACCCGAAGCTCGCCTCGCCCGAGGAGGCTGCGCGCATGTCGACGCAGGAGGTGCGCGAGGCGTCGGTCCGGCTCACCTCCGGGTCCAACAGCAGCGGCACCCAGCCGGACGGCATCGCCGCCATGGCTGTTGCCACCGCGATGCTGCTCGGCCTGTACGCCAGGGCGCGGGGGGCCGGCGGTCAGCGGATGCTGACCACGATGCTGCTCAGCGCGGCCCATGCACTGTCCGAGACCATGATCGAGTACGAGGGCAAGGCGGAGATCGCGCACGTGGACGAGGAGGCGCTCGGCTTGGGCGCCACCTACCGGCTGTACCCGACCGCTGACGGGTGGGTCTTCCTCGCCGCACCGTCCAACCGCGACTGGCAGCGGCTGGCGGGGGCCCTGGCTTCGTACGGGCCGTTCGACGAGCCCGCGTGGGCCACCGAGGAGGGGCGCCTGTCCGCGGACGCCGAGGTCGCCAAGACACTCGGCGACGCGTTCCGGCAGCGCCCGGCCCGGGAGTGGGAGGCCGAGCTCGTGGCCCAGGGCATCGGCTGTGTCGTCGCCGAGGCGCGGACCATGGAGGAGTCCTACATCGGCGAGATGGGCCGCGAGCACGGCTGGGTCGCGACTGTGGACAGCCCGATCTTCGACGAGTACGAGCGCGTCGGGCCGATGGTGCACTTCTCGCGGTCGTCCACCCAGGCGCTGCCCGGGACCACACTGGGCCAGCACACCGAGGCGGTCCTGACCGAGCTCGGACTGGACGCCGACCGCATCGCCGAGCTCCGCACACAAGGCGTCATCGGTAACTGACCGTATGGTCCCTGGGCCGGGTCGTCGCGGCCCAGGGACAACCCACGCCAGCCGGTCGGCTGCGCCTGCTAAGCCGAAAGGAACACTATGCGCGTCGGTATGCCTATGTCCTACAGCGGGCACTTCGCCGAGACCGCCGGGGTGATCGCCGAGTACGAGTCGGCGGGGCTGGACATCGTCTTCGTCACCGAGGCGTACTCGTTCGACTCGGTCAGCCAGCTAGGCTACCTGGCCGCCCGGACGACGACGCTGGAGATCGCCTCGGCCATCTTCAACATCTACTCGCGGTCGCCGGCCCTGCTGGCGATGACCGCCGCCGGGCTGGACTACGTCTCCGGCGGCCGCTTCACCCTTGGGATCGGGGCATCCGGGCCGCAGGTGGTCGAGGGCTTCCACGGTGTCCCGTACACAGCGCCGCTGGCCCGTACCCGCGAGGTCGTCGACATCTGTCGCACGGTGTGGCGGCGGGAGCTGCTGGAGCACGACGGGCCGCAGATCCAGATCCCGTTGAGCTCCGAGCGCGGCGGCAGCGGGCTCGGC
Source organism: Arthrobacter sp. (assembly GCA_025464925.1). The sequence goes on along the minus strand of JAODMS010000241.1, from coordinate 52,899 downwards.
AAGCCGCTGAAGCTCATCAACCGGCCGGTGCGTCCGCAGATCCCGATGCTGCTGGCGGCGCTCGGCCCGAAGAACGTCGCGCTGGCCGCGGAGCTCTTCGACGCGTGGGAGCCGATCTTCTACTACCCCGAGGGCGGGAACGAGGCCTTCGGCAAGGCCCTGGCCGACGGGAACTCCCGGCGCGACCCCGAACTGGCGCCGCTGCAGATCGTCGCCGACACCAACGTGCTGGTCACCGACGACCCCGACGAGGAGGCGCGCGGCCTGCAGAAGGTGCGCGAGCACCTCGCGCTGTACGTCGGCGGCATGGGGTCGAAGGGCAAGAACTTCTACAACGACCTCGCCGTCCGCTACGGCTTTCCCGATGAGGCGAGCACCGTCCAGGACCTGTTCCTCGCCGGGCAGCGGGCCGAGGCAGCCGCGGCGCTGCCTGACGAACTCGTCCGGGGAGTGTCCCTGGTGGGCCCTCGCGCCTACGTGGCTGAGCGCGTCGCGGCCTTCGCCGCCTCCGGGGTGACGACGGTCAACGCCGCGCCGCTGGGGGAGGACCACGCGACCCGGCTCCGGTCGGTGGCGACGCTCAAGGAACTCGCCTCGTAAACGGCCGACTGATGCAACGACGGCCCGTGCCGTCGTGCCGGGCCACCGCGCTGCGGTGGCGTCCATGAAGAATCTCCGAAGGAGCAGGACATGCAGGACGCAGTCATCGTCGAGGCAGTGCGCACCCCTGTCGGGCGGCGCAACGGGGGGCTCTCCGGGATCCACCCGGCCGACCTCTCCGCGCACGTGCTCCAGTCGCTCGTCGGCCGGGCCGGAATCGATCCGGCGCTCATCGACGACGTCATCTGGGGATGCGTCGGCCAGGTCGGTGAGCAGACCTTCGATATCGGCCGGACGGCTGCCCTGGCGGCGGGCTTTCCCGAAACCGTGACCGGGGTGACCGTAGATCGGCAGTGCGGCTCGAGCCAGCAGTCGGTCCACTTCGCGGCCGCCGGGCTCATCGCCGGCCAGTACGACGTGGTGATCGCAGGCGGCGTTGAGTCGATGTCTCGCGTGCCGATGGGTTCCTCGCTCAACGGCGCGAACCCGTTCGGTGATCTGTTCATGGCTCGTTACGGCAGTTTCCCCAACCAGGGCGTGGGTGCCGAGATGATCGCCGAGAAGTGGGGGTTCACCCGCCAGCAGCTCGATGAGTTCTCCGTCGGCTCCCACGAGAAGGCGGCGGCGGCTCGGGCCGACGGTCGCTTCGACGCGCAGATCGCCCCCGTCACCCTGCCCGACGGCACGGTGGTGAGTCAGGACGAGGGCATCCGGCCGGGGACGACCACCGAGGTGCTCGCCGCCCTGAAGACCGTCTTCAAGCCCGAGGGCGGCGTCATCACGGCGGGGAACTCCTCGCAGATCTCCGACGGTTCCGCGGCCCTGCTCATGATGACCGGCGAAAAGGCGCGCGAGCTCGGACTGACCCCGATCGTCCGAGTGCACACCGCGGTCCTGGCCGGCGCTGATCCCGTCATCATGCTGACTGCCCCGATTCCGGCGACGGAGAAGGCGCTGAAGAAGTCAGGGCTGTCGATCGACGAGATCGGCGCCTTCGAGGTGAACGAGGCCTTCGCGCCGGTGCCGCTGGCCTGGCTGGCCGACCTCCGTGCCGACGCCAAGGCGGTCAACCCCAATGGTGGGGCAATCTCGCTGGGGCATCCGCTCGGCGGTTCCGGCGCCCGCATCATGACCACCCTGGTCCACCACATGCGGGACAACGGCATCCGCTACGGACTGCAGACGATGTGCGAGGGCGGCGGTCAGGCCAACGCCACCATCCTCGAGCTGGTGTGACACAGGGGCGGCCGGACCGGCTGATCGCCGGCCCGGCCGCCTCGCCTGCCCGTCAGGAGAAGTGGGCGAAACTGCCCCCGATGACGACCGCCCGCACGGACTCGGCCCCCGGCTCGGCGAGCACTCTGGAGAGCGGGCCATGGAGCAGTACCAGGTCGGCCGGAGTGCCGATGCCGAGCCGGCGCGCTATCCCCGGTGTCTCGGGGGCGGCTGAGTAACCGTCGAGCGCCTGCCGCGGGGACAGTCGTTCGTGCGCGCCCACGACCTCGCCGGCTGCTGTGCGTCGGCGCGTCGCCGCCCGCATCACGACCCACGGGTCAAGCGGCCCGTAAGGCGCGTCGCTCGACAGCGCCAGCGGCACCCCGGCGGCGAGCAGACTGCGTGCGCGGTACAGGTCCGCATGCTCCTCCTCAGGAACATCCCGGAGGTAGTCGTCGCCGCGGACGGCGAGAAAGCCCGGCTGGGTGACGACGGAGAGACCCCGGCGTGCCAGTTCCGGCACCAGTTCCTCCGGGACGAGCGCACCGTGCTCGATCCGGTCATCGGGGTGCGGACCGGCGATGTCCAGGGCGGCGAGCAGCAGGGCCAGCGCCTCGCGGGTGACGCAATGGGCGGCGATGCCCCGGCGGGCGACGTGCGCGTGCGCGATCTGTCCGGCCAACTCGTCCAGGTGAGGAAGCTCGGAATCTGCCAGGACGATCTTGCAGGGGCCCAGGGTGGCGCCGGCGACAGCGGGTGCGGCCGCGCCCGGCGGCAGGCCCAGGAAGTGCACCCGCTGGGGGAGTCTGCCGTCCTCCATCGCGGCCGCGATCGCCGCCGCGGCCACCTGGTCGAGATCGGGGGTGGCCTCGGTGACGGCGGTGATGCCGTAGGAGGTGAGGCGCCGGCCGACCGCTGCCAGGTCGGGCGGCACATCCGGGGTGAGCCGCCGGCGCAGCTCGGCGTCCGCACGCCAGAGGCGGCCGGTGGGCCGACCGGCCCCATCCCGCTCGATCCCCGGGACGTCGGCGCCGTCCAGCCCGAGCCGGTCGACCGCATGGCTGTTGAGCATCCACAGCGCACCGCTGCGGTGCTGGATGCGGACCGGTCGAGCCCCGTGCAGCCGGTCCAGCGCGGCCGCATCCAGATCTCCGGCCACCGTCCCCACGTAGCCGATGCCGCGGACCCAGCCGGCCGGGTCGGCCGGGGCGCCCGCAAGGGCCGCGGCCAGGGCCTCGCGGTCGGTCACCGCCGGCGGTCCGCAGGCGACCGAGCGGTCGGCCGCCGCTAGCGCCAGAAGGTGGATGTGGGCATCGGTGAGTCCGGGCACGAGCGCGCCGCCCTGGCAGTCCAGCTCCTCCTCGCCGTGGCGCTCCAGACCGGTCGCGAGCTCGACGATCAGGTCGTCGTGGACACGGACGTCGACGTGCACCCGCCCGTCGACCTCGGCGTCCCGGAGCAGGAGACCTGTCACGGTAGCGCGATGCCGAGTTCGGATAGCACCTCGACGGTGTGCTGGCCAGGCACGGCCACCTCGCCGGCACGCTCTCGCCGGCGAGGCGTCGCCACGGGGACGGCGCCCCGATCGGTCTCGACGATCCAGCCCGCCGCCGTGGAGACCGCAGCGAGCGAGGGTCCCTCGCCGGCACCGGCGAGGGACCCCGTGACGACGTCGGCCATCGCGACGTCCCAGAGCCGGCCGGAGCCGTCGGCCGGCGCGGTGAGGGCGAGGGCCGCCGCGGTGAGACCGGCGAGCGGATCGGCGAGAGCGTCACCGCAGAACAGCGGCGTGCCGGCGCAGTCGTGAGCGACGAGTCCGGCCCCCGCCGCGACGTCATCGCCGAAGCCGACGCGGTAGGAGTCCCGCCCCGCGGCCGTGATGGAGATCCAGGTGGTGCCCGCGGCGACGTGCTCCGCCGCGTCCAGCCCGAAGCCGGCCAGTGCCCGGGGGCGGGAGGCCTCGACGACGACGTCGGCGGCCGACACCAGAGCAGCCAGCGCCCGTCGGTCGGTGGGCACCTCCGGGTCGAGGACTACCGACCGCGCTCCGGCCTGGAGGAGTCGGTAGAAGCCGGGATCGCCGCGTCGGGCGCCGTCGAGGCGATGCGGGGTCTCCACCTTGACCACCCGCGCACCGGCCATGCCGAGCACAGAGGCGCACAGCGGGCCGGCCCACAGGGCGCTGAAGTCGACGACGAGGATTCCTTCGACGGGCCGGGGTGGCAGGACCGGTAACGGCGGGGGAGGGGGGCGGCGGTGCACCGGGGTGGCGGCCACCCCCAGGAGCTCGGCCCGCTCGGCCAGTTCCGCCCCGGAGTGCCGGCGCACCCAGGCTGCGATGACGGGCCACGGATCGCTGCCCAATTCACTGCCGACCAACGCGCCGAACAGTGCGGGGTCGTCGGTCCGCGCGCAGGAGACCGCCGCCCAGCCGTCCGACGTGGGCAGCAGGCGGCAGCTCCCGCCCGCGGACACGGCGCCTCGTCGAGCAGAACCCGTCCACGCGGCCCGCTCAGCGAGCAGCGCAGGGCCGTCCAGCCGGACGGGGTGCCGGGTGCCCGAGGTGGCCTCGCCGATTGCGTCGGTGAGGAGTCGCGCGAGGGCTGCTCCGCGGCCGGGGGGTACGAGCGGCGCGCCGTCCGGCCGTCCGGTCAGCGCGACGACTCCGCTCCGGGACCATTCGGCAACCGGATCCGCGTCCACGGGGGATCGTCCCCGTGCGGGGACGGGCAAACTCGGCACGGCGCCGAAGATACGGTCCGGCCGCGCGTAGGGGGCGACCGAGTCGGTCGCCGCGCGGGTCAGTCGCCCGCGAAGTGTCAGGTGTTCACCGGGGCCGCTGTCGAATGCCTTACGGCATGGCTTGCCGAGAGTTCGCGGAGTCGGCTACGTTGCCCAGAAGGTGAAAATGCGATTTGCACCGCCGGGCGATGAGGATGTGATGACATGGGCGAGGGCTCGTGGCTGCGGGACCGGACCGCGGTCGTCGGTATCGGGCACACGGCCTTCGGACGGCGGGGTGAGTTCGCCGAGAAGGGCAAGCTGCAGCTCGTCGTCGAGGCGGTGACGGCGGCCTGCGAAGACGCCGGCATCAAGCCGTCGGATATCGACGGGTACACGTCCTACTCCAACGACGAGACCGACGGCGGTGCCCTTGCCGGCGTGTTCGGCGCCGAACGCCTCCGGTTCACCGGCATGGGCTGGGGCGGCGGCGGGGGTGCCATGGGCGGCGCCTACCTGTACGCCGCCATGGCCGTGGCGACCGGACAGGCCAAGTACGTGGCCGTCACCCGCGGAATCATCCAGTCCCCGGACAACCGGTTCGGCGCCGGCTTCGCCCGCATGTCGGCCGCGGAGGAAGCAGCAGGGAAGCTGCCCAACTACGGCATCCAGTCACCGGGCCAGGCGTTCGCCCTGGCCGCGCGTCGGCACATGCACCGCTTCGGCACCACGATCGACCACTTCGGCGAGGTGGCGATCAACGCGCGGCTGATGGCAGCCAACAACCCGCACGCCCGCTTTCGCACGCCGATCACGATGGACGACCATCACAACAGCCGGATGCTCGCCGACCCACTGCGCCTGCTCGACTACTGCATGGAGAGCGACTCCGGCAGCTGCGTCATCGTCACGACGAAGGAACGGGCCCGGGACCTCCGCCAGGAGCCGGTGTCGCTGGCCGGCATCGCGATGGGCGCGCCGTACCGGTGGGGCGGCGGCCACTTCAGCGGCGTCCTGGGGGCGGGCAACCAGATGTCGGACGACGACTTCGCCTCCGCCGGCCAGCGCACCGTCGCCGAGGACCTCTACGCCAACGCTGGGCTCGGCCCGACCGACGTCGACGTGGCGCTCATGTACGACCACTTCACGCCGATGGTGCTCATGGGGCTCGAGGACTTCCAGCTCGTGCCGAAGGGGGAGTCCGGTCCGTTCGTGGGCGACGGCAACATCCGCGCCGGCGCTGCGTTGCCGGTCAACACCCACGGGGGCAACCTCGCCGAGGTCTACGCGCACGGCATGACGCACGTCATCGAGGGTGTCCGCCAGATGCGGGGCCATTCGCCCAACCAGGTGCAGGGGGCCGATGTCGCCCTCGTCGTTGCCGGGTCTTCGCCGGCGCCGACCAGCGCCCTGCTGCTCACGAAGGAGAGCTGATGTCAAGCGATCGTGATCGTCTACCGGCTCCGGGGTGGAGTGCGAAGACCGAGGGGTACTGGCTGTCGGCCGGCAAGGGCCGGCTGGCGGTTCAGTGCTGCGGGAACTGCGGAGCGCACCGCTGGGAGCCGGTGCCGGTCTGCTACAGCTGCAACTCGCTCGCCTGGGAGTGGGACGAGGTCCCCGGCACCGGCACGGTGTTCACGTACACCTGGATGGACGAGCCGCCGGACAGCTCGATGGCGCACCTGGGTGCGTACAACATCTCGGTCATCGAACTCGACGGCGTGCAGGGAGAACCGGTCCGCTTCATGGGTCGGGTGGTGGACGCCGCGAAGGACGAACTCGTGTGCGGTCTCCCCGTGCAGGTCGACTTCGACCCCTTCGACGACGAGGTCGCGATCCCGGTCTTCCGGAAGGCCTAGCCACGACGACGACAGCGGGCGGCGGACACCGTCCCGCCGTCGGGCGGCACCACGACCGCCCGACCTGGAAGGACCGGAATGCGACTAGGGCTCATCTCGGACGTGCACTGCAATGTGGCTGCATTTGACCGTGCATTATCCGAACTAGGGTCGGATGTGGACGAGATCCTTTTGCTCGGTGATCTCGTCTATGAATACCGATTCTCCGACGAAGTCATCTCGAGGGCCCGCCGGGAGGGTCTTCGGTACGTCCTCGGCAATCACGAACTCGGCTATCTGAAGCACGTTGCACCGAAAACTCCGAAGAATGCCGATCCCAAGAATCTCGACTATCTCCGCTCTCTACCCATGCGCATCGACGTCGACGTCGACGGCAAGCGGATCTGTGTGGTGCATGCCAGTCCTTTCGCCCCGTACACCGATTATCTGCACTCGGGTTCCCCGTTGCTCCGTGGTTGCGCCGATCTCGACGCGGACTTCCTGCTTCTAGGCCACACGCACGTGCCCATGGCCGAGCGGCACTCCGGAACCCTCGTGGTGAACCCCGGTTCTCTCGGGGAGTCCCGTGATCCTGTGGCCAGAGCAGTCTCCTACGCCGTACTGGACACCGGCAGCGAGGAGGTGCAGCTCTGCCGGTTCCCCGACCCCGCAGACCAACCCCACGCACCGACCGTCCGCTCAACGCTCAACGGCTCCTGACGGCGTCCAGCCGTAGGCCGAACGGCTCCGTGCCGAATCGCTCGCTGGGCATTCCGTGGCAATGAATGTCGTCGGACCACGCCTATATGACTAGTCCCGGAGATGCTGTAACCGATGTCCGGGACATTTTCCGTAGAACACTATTGACGCCAGGTGGGACCTATTCCTACGGTCAGGTTCAGGCGAAATCCTTCGCCGGACGCTGAATCCGCATCGATTCGGGCAGCCCAGTCATGCATTTCTGGGTGATGGGCGCGCCTGAAAGCGGTCTCCAGAACAGGAGGATCCCTGATGGCTCGACTGTCCACCGGGTCCCGTACGTCACCCGTGCGGCCCCGCCGGGTGCTCACCGCGACGATCGTCACGCTGGCGTCGGCCGTACTCAGCGCCTGCGGGGATGCGGAGGGAGGCGGGACATCGGCCGCCGACGGTGCGGACTGCACCGCGCCCGGCGTCACCGACGAGAGCATCACGCTGGCACTGATCGCGCCGCTCACCGGTCCCGCCTCGAGCAACTTCGGCGGGTTCGCGGACTCCGCGCAGGCGCGGATCGACAAGCAGAACGAGGAGGGTGGCGTCGGAGGGCGCCAGATCGAACTCGTGCGGATCGACGACATGGGTGACGGCGCGGCGCAGTCGGTCGCGGGTCGCCAGGCCGTGCAGCAGGAGCAGGCCTTCGGCGTCATCGCCGCATCGCGTGTCGACACCATGTACGACTACCTGGGTCAGCAGGGCGTCCCTGTCGCCGGTCTCATGACTCCGCTGGCGTACGCGGAGGACGAGAACGTCTTCGGCTACGCGGGTGCGTCCAACATCGGCTACGCCAACACGGCGAACATCGAGCGGATGCAGGAGGCCGGGGTGACGAAACTGGCCATCTTGGCGCACAACTCACCGGCCGCCGTGGCGGGGGTCGCGAACACCAAGGCCGTCGCCGCGGAGCTCGGCCTGGAGATCGTCGTCCAGTCGCTCGACATCCCCCTCGGCACCTTCGACGCCACGGGGCAGGCCATCCAGATGAAGGAGGCCGGGGCCGACGGTGTCTACGGCCTGCTCCTCACCGACTCGTCGCTGTCGGTCGTGCAGGCGGCCCGGTCCCAGGGGCTCACGTTCAAGGGAGCCCTGTTCTCCGGTCTCTACAACCCGGAGGCCGCAGACAAGGTGTCCGACGACATCCAGGGCGTCTTCACGATCCTGACAGGGCTGGTGCCCACGGAGGTGGACACGCCCGAGATGGAGGAGTATCTCGACGCGATGGAGACCTACGTCCCCGACGCGGAACCCAGTGGTCAGTTCACGGCTGGGGGGTACGTCTCGGCGGACCTCTTCATCCGGGGCATCGAGGAGACGACCGGCGAGGACGGGGGCGAGTGCCTGACCCGCGAGGCGCTCATCGAGAACATGCGTGCGATCGAGGACTACGACGGCGCGGGTCTGATCCCCAACGCACCCATCTCCTTCACCGGTGGGCCGACACCGAACGGCGGAACCCCGTACGACGAATGCACCTGGTTCGTCGTACGCGAAGGCGATCAGTGGGTGCCGGACGATGAGGCGGTCTGCGGGGAGTACATCGACGTCGACGGCTGATCGACCAGAACGACCGTGGGGCCCGCGGTCCCGGCATCAGCCGGGAAGGCGGGCTCCACGCACGTCAGGTCAGGATGTGACGACGACGCCCGACCCCGTCAACTCGTCGATGCGGTCCTCCGCGTAGCCCAGCTCCCGCAGTATCGTGAGGCTCTGCTGTCCCACTGCGCAGGAGCCGCCGGCCACCGTCGTGGAGCGTGAGAACCGCACCATGGGGGCCAATCGCTCGACCTCGCCGAGGAATGGGTGCTCGCACCGGGTGACGAAGCCGGAGAGCCGGCCGACGCTTCCCTCGTCCAAGTACCCGCCCTCGACGGGCCCGGGTGCCACCTCGACGCAGGCGACCTCGGCGGCCCGGAGGCTCTTCTCCCACTCGGCCGCGGGACGCTGCGCGAAGACCTCCGAAAGGATCGCGACGAGGACGCTGTCGTTCGCCGAGCGGGCCTCCGGACTGCCGAAGCGGGGGTCGCCCAGTGTCTCCGCGCGGTCGGGGAGCGCCTTCATCAGCCGCGTCCAGTCCCGCGGTCCGGGCGCCGCGAGGAAGACCCAGCCGTCCTGCGCCTGGTAGAGGCGGTACAACGCGCTCAGCCCGCGCAGTTCGGGATCCGCGGTCGGCGCAGGTCCCCGGCCCTCGTAGCGGACCATGTCCTCGGAGAGAGCGTGCGTCGCGGTGGACAGCATCGTGGTCAGCATGGCCTGGCCGCCGTGGCCGCGCCGCCGAGCCAGGATGCCCAGGATCATCGCCGTGCCGACCGTGACGGCTGCGTAGCCGTCGGCGTTCCCGACGCCCATCACCGCGAACACGAGCCGGCCGAACACCTGCTTGATCTCCGGGATCCCCATGTCCGGCGAGGCCGTGACGGCCGAGCTCGCGCCGGCGTTCCGGAACGCCAAGCCGGCGCCGGCGCCGATCGTGGGCGCGTACGCCGGCCGGTGACCACAGGGCCCGTCCGGTCCGTAGCCGGGCGCGGTCAGGTACACGAGGTCCGGGTTGAGCTCTCGGAGCGAGTCGGCGTCCAGACCCAGTCGCTCGGCGACTCCCGCCCGGAAGGACTGGAGAACGACGTCGGCCCGCGCGGCGAGATCGCGGACGATCTGCCGGCCCTCCTCGGTCCCGATGTCGACGGCGATGCTCTCCTTGCCGACGAGGGCCTTGATCCCGGCCACGTCCGGGAAGGGGAGCATGTTGCGCATCGGGTCGCCGGCCGGCTCCTCGATCTTGATCACCCGGGCGCCGTAATCGGCCAGCAGGGTCGCGCCGAACGGTGCCGCGTAGTACGTGCCCAGTTCGAGCACTGTGAGGCCGTCCAACGGCGGCCGGGTGGGCCGCCCCTGGGCGGGGGCCGGGCGACCGGCCTCCGCCGGCGGGCCTTGCGCCCGGGCGCGCAGCTCGTCGTCGAACTGTCCCCGCACCGGTGCCGGCCGGCCGAGGACGGCCGGTGTGCCGTCCATGCGGACCACGGCGGCTGGTTGGAGCACCGAACCGACCACGGGATCGACGATCTCCACGGCCATGCGATTGTGCACCGTCTGGGGGTGGTCGAGGGCCTCGGAACCGGTGCGGAAGGTCTCCGCCCACACGTCCGGGTTCTCGTCGAAGAGCCGCTGCCACTCGGCGAGGGGCTTCGCCTTGACGGCAACCAGCAGGTGCTCCCAGAACGTCTCTCGCTTGGCGGCGTCCGGAAAGTCGGGGGCGCCTTCCCATTCCGGGTCGGTGAGCATCCAGCCCAGTCCCAGTACGTCCATCATGGCCCGGAACAGCCGGTCGACGACCTGGGAGAACTGCAGCCAGTGGCCGTCCGCGGTCAGCGCGATGAGCAGCCGGAAGGACAGGCCGCCGGTCGGGACGCCGTCCTCGAGCAGAGGAGCCTGGGTGAAGCTCTCGGGGAAGCGGCCCGCCACGATCCGCGCGAACCAGCCGAAGGTGTCGTGCACGGTGAGGCCCTGCGCGATCGTGGTCTCCACCCACTGACCGAGTCCGCTCTCCTCCCGCTCGAGCAGTGCGGAGAGGATGCCCTGCAGCGCCAGCTGGGTGGCGGGGAACGACCCGTAGAGGGCAGAGGGGAAGGCCGGTCGGCCTCCGCCCGCCATGCCCGCGACGTGCCACAGCACCCCGGTCTTGGCCATGATCACGCCCTCGTAGCCCTGCAGATCTGCGTAGGGGCCCTGGCGACCGAAGCCGGTGATCGAGCAGTACACCAGTCGGGGGTTGGCCGACGACAGGGTCGGATAGCCGAGGCCCAGCGAGTCGGCGACGCCAGGTCGGAAGGTCTCGAGGACGACGTCGCTCTCGAGGGCCAGCCGCCGGACCACCTCGGCGTCGGCGGGGTCGTGCAGGTCGAGTTCGATGCTCTTCGTTCCGCGCGCCCAGAACGGCCAGGCCGGTTGCTGCCGCAGCGGGCTGCCGCCGGGGCGTTCCACGTGCCAGACCTCGGCGCCGAAATCAGCGAGGAACTGCCCCGCGTGCATGCCGGTCTGGGTGGGAGACAGCAGCAGGACGCGTACTCCGCCCAGGGGCCCCCCGGCCGACGAGGCCGGTGACGCGGGCGAGGAGGTGCGATCGGCGGACGTCGGCATGGTGCGCTCCTGAGACTCGGGCTTCCGTGTCGAGAATGGCCGGGATGAGGGGGATCCTCGGGTGTTGGAGGTAGCGACGGCCGCCGTGGTCGGGGACGGTCAGTCGTCGGCCGGCCAGGTGACGACGCCTCTCGCACGAAGGTCGTCGACCTCCTCGGCGGAGTAGCCGAGTTCGTCCAGGATCTGACGGGTGTGCTGGCCGATGAGGCAGCCGGCGCCGAGCGAGGCCGGCGACTCCGACATCGAGACGAGCGGGCCGTGCCGGCGATGGCGGCCGAACCACGGGTGCACGGTCTCTCCGACGAAGCCGTTCTCCACCATCGCGGGATGTTCGATGGTGAACCGGGAGAACGGCTGCTCGTTCACCTCGACGCAGGCCAGGTCACGCGCCGTCAGCAGCGACTCCCAGCTGCTCGCCTCCCGGCGGGCGAAGGCGACGGTGAGCGCGTCGGCCAGCTCTCCGTCGTGCCCGGCCCGTTCCTCGGCGGTCAGGAAACGCTCGTCGCCGGCCAGATCGGTGACGCCATCGCTGCCCTCGGCGATCCCGGCGCAGAGTGCCGACCACTCGTCGTCGTCGGTGACGGCGAGGAAGACCCAGCCGGATCGGGCGGGGTAGAGACGGTAGAGCGCGCCGAGACCGTTAGCGTCGGAGTCGGGCAGGACGTGGGGCGGCTTGCCTTCGAACGTCAGGTAGTCCTCGGACGTCAGGTACGCATTGGTGCACAGCATGGTGGTCTGTGCCGACTGCCCTGTGCCGGTCCGCTGGCGGGCCAGCAGGCCGAGCAGCATCGCGGTGCCCACGCCGAGAGCGGCCCCCGCGTCGGCATTGACCAGGATGTGTGACTGACGGTCGAAGGTGTCGCCGCCGAGGCGGACCGCCTCGTCCGCCCGGAGCGGCTCGACGTCCTCGAACGCGTGGGCCCGACCCAGGTGCCATGCCTGATGGCCAGCACCCGCGCCGATGGTCGGGGCGTACGCGGGACGCCGGGCGGACGGACCGGAGCTGCCGTACGCCGCCGCGTAGAGGTAGAAGAGGTCGGGGTTGACGGACAGGAGAGCGCTGGCGTCGATGCCCATCCGGACGGCCGCCTCCTGCCGGAAATTGCGCATGACCAGATCGGCGCGGCGCAGCAGTCGGTGAAGGATTTCCATTCCTTCGGGGGAGCCTGTGTCGACCGCGAGGCTCTCCTTGCCCTGGAGGCCCTTGACTCCGGCGAACTCCTTGACCCCGGTCTGCGAGCGGTGCGGGTCGCCGGTGAGGTTCTCCACCTTGATGACCCTGGCGCCAAGGTCGGCCAGCAGGGCCAGGCCGAACGGCGCGGCGTAGAACCACGCCAGCTCCACCACGGTGACGCCGGCCAGCGGGGGTCCGCCGGGAATCGCTGCCGGCGTGGAGCCGTTGTACCGCGGGAAGAAAGCCGTGCTGTCGTGCTCGCCGGGCGCCGGAGCCGGTCGCCCGATGGTCGCCGGAGTGCCGTGCAGCGTGACCAATGGACCGATCTGCCGCATGGGTCCGACTGTCGGGTCGGCGACGTCGACCACGTCTCCGTTGTGCAGCATCTGCGGGTGCCGGGTGGCCTCCTCTGCGGTGCGGTACGGCTCGACCGCGATGTCGGGCTCGGCCTCGAACGCCTTCTCCCACTCCTGCCATGTGCACTCGTGGATCCGGAGGCGGGCAGTGGTCAGCACGGTCTCCTCGGGCTGGTCGGCGTTGTCCCGGTACCAGTCGCTCAGACCGGTCGCTCGGAGGAAGGCCGCGAGCTGGTGGGGGAGGAAGTTGCCGAACTGGATGCCTCGGCCGTCTTTGGTGAAGGCCACCAGCATCGAGATGGGCGGGTAGATCGTGGGCCCGGCCCCCGCTGGTGCGTCGCGGTGCAGGAGTCCCTGGGGGACCAGTGGCTCCAGCCACGGATAGAGGTCGTAGGCGGTCAATCCCTGGAGGAGGCTCGTCTCGACGTGCTGGCCGGCACCGGAGCTGCCACGGACGTACAGCGCCGCGAGGATGCCCTGCAAGGCGCCCATGGCTGCGCCGAACGCGCCGGCCGGGACGGGTGAGAACCGGGGGCGGTCGGTGAGCTTGAGGCTGCTCGGCTGGGTCATGAACACCCCGCTCTTGGCCGCCACCACCGCCTCGTAGCCCTTGATGTGTGCCCAGGGCCCGCGGGACCCGAAGCCGGTGATGCTGCACGTGACCAGGCGCGGGTTGTCGACGATCAACTCGTCGTGGGACACGCCACGACGTCCGGCCACGCCCGGACGCCAGTCCTGGATCATGACGTCCGCACCGAGGGCGAGGGCACGGATCCGGTCGTGGCCGTCGGTCGTCGCAAGATCGGCGATCACGCTCTGCTTGCCGCGGTGCCACATCGCGTAGGCCTGCATCCGGCGCAGGCGGTCCCCACCGGGGGGCTCGACCTTCACCACCTCGGCGCCGTTGTCGCCGAGAACCATGCCCGTGAGTGCGCCGGCCAGGCCGCCACTGAGGTCGAGTACACGAAGACCGGCGAGCGCCGGTCCCTGAGGCACGCTGTCGGACCCGGTCATCGTGGTGCTCCCCTTTATGAGAACAAGATTTTCACACTGCTGCGACGATCACAACACATGTGGCCTGTCACGCACAGAGACCATCCAGCCCGATTCCGGCGATCGGGCCCCTCCCGGGGGCCGGAGGGCGACGCCGGCGCCCGGGATCAGTCCGGAGGGGGGCCAGCTGCCACCAGACACTGTCCCCAGACGGCGCGAGACGCGTCACCGACGAGGAACAGCGCCACATCGGCGATCGCCTCGGGAGTGGGCATCCGTGCCGTCCGGATGGCGAATTCCTCCGGGGGGATTGCCCGGACCATGTCCGTGACCGCCTCCGGGGACAGCGCGTTCACCCGGATACCGAAGCGGTGCAGCTCCCGTGCCCACGTCAGCGTGAGGCCCAACAGCCCCGCCTTGCTGGCCCCATAGGCGCTGAAGCCCGAGATGCCGTCCGTCCCCGAACTGGAGACGACGTTGAGGATCACCCCGCCGCCGGCCGTCTTCATCCCGGGGACCGCGGCCCGGGTGATCGCCATCGGTGCGGTCAGGTTGACTCCCAGGGCGGTGTCCCACGCCTCGTCGCCCACGCGGCTGATCGACCCGGCCGCCATCACTGCTGCGTTGTTGACCAGGACGTCGATCCGGCCGACCCGGCGGACGACGCGGTCCACGAGCGACGCGGCGGCGGCCCGGTCGTGGAGGTCCGCAGCGACGGCGACGGCCCGGGGGATCGCTGCAGCGACCTCTTCGGCGTCCTCGGGGCGGCGTCCGTGGACAACCACGGTGGCCCCTTCGGCGGCGAATCGCTGCGCCATCGCCCGGCCGATACCGCGGGTCGAGCCCGTGACGAGGGTGACCCTTCCGGCTAGTTGACCGCTCACCGCTCGCGGAGGACCGGGTCGCAGAACCGGCGCAGCCGGCGACGCACCTCGGCGGCGTCCGATCCGTCACCTATGGCGACGCGCCGGAGGGTTCCGGTGACGAGTGCATGGATGACGGGAGCGTCGCCGTCCGGGTCGGCCCCCGGCAGGGAGCCGTCCTCCACCCCCCGCTGCAGGATGCTCACGAGCACGGCGTCCCGGCGCTCGTCCAGCTGGCTCATCCGGGTGCGGTGGTCCCGGGCGAGCCGGTCGTGCTCCTGCTGCAGGACGATGAACCGGGCCAGTCGCCGGGGGTCGGTCAGCAGTGACAGGTACCAGTCCAGCCACCTGTCGAACCGGGCAGCCGCGTCGCCCGCACCGTCCACGGCCGCGGCGAGCTGGTCCACCACCAGTGTCGTCTCGTACTCGAACACGGCGACCAGCAGTTCGTCCTTCGAGCTGAAATGGCGGTAGAAGGCGCGGGTGCTGAGCTTGGCCTCCTCGAGGATCTCCGCGACCGTCGTCTCGGCGTACGTCCGCCTGCGGGTGAGCCGGTGCACCGCACGGATGAGTGCGACTACTTCGCGTTCGTAGCGATCGCGTCGGCCGGCCACGGCCCCCTTGGCGACCTGCTCGCCCAGCGCGGACAGGGCGGGATCGCGGCGGGCCACTGGGATCTCCTCGCGTCGTCGTCCGGGCGCAGGGGGAGAACGGCGTTCTCACTCGATGCCCGTTCATGCTAGAACCCCGGATGGATGACGTTGAACTCCCGGGTGCAGTGGTCGTGGTCACGGGCGCGGCGCGGGGAATCGGGTGTCGGTCTGTCCCGGCGTTTCGAAACTCGCCTTCCGGGTCCACGTCCTGGCACTCGTCGAGCTGACCGAGACGTCCTCCCTGGCATGCGGGCGGGGCCGGGCCCTGGTCGTCGTGAATCGAGCGTGCTGCTGCCTAGGCCCGCTGGGCGCAGCGCCTACGGCGCCACGAAAGCGCGCTCGAACGGGTGAGCGGAGGGCTGCACCAGTGAGATGTGCACTCTCGGGGTGGCGGGCAAACGCGCTCCGCACCGACGAGGGCGTCCCCGCCGAGACGCACGAGTTGCCCATGCGGGACAGGGGACGAGATGCACGGGATCGGAGCGGACATGAAAACCCAGGGGGTGGCACGGGCCCTCCTGCGAACGGCTCGGCGCCTCATGGCGCGGAGCGATCACTGTCTGACTGCGGAGCCTCGCCGGCCGTCGGTGTACTGCGGCGCGCTGACAGGGACGGAAGCGCCACTTGACCGCGGAACGGACGCATCCCTACGGTAACTGTCGGAACGTCAATTCCAACGAGGGGATCCCGTGACGGACTACAGCTTCATCACCTACGAGACGTTGGACGACGGGAAGATCGCGCGGATCACCCTCGACCGGCCGGAGGCCCGCAACGCTCAGAACCGTGGTCTGCTCGTGGAGCTGGACGAGGCCTTTCTGGCCGCGGAGCAAGACGATCAGGTGCGGGTGGTCATCCTCCGCGGAGCAGGGCCGATGTTCTCCGCCGGTCATGACATGGGTTCTGCCCTGTCGGCCGCCGAGCGCGAGCCGGGCCCCGATCAGCACGCGTCGTTCCAGATCAACGGCGGCACCCGGCCGGCCCCGGAGGCCCGGATGCTGCAGGAGTGGCACTACTTCTTCCGGAACACGCTCCGGTGGCGGGACCTGCGGAAGATCACGATCGCCGAGGTACACGGCAAGGTCTACGCGGCCGGACTGATGCTGATGTGGTCCTGCGACCTCATCGTCGCGGCCGAGGGAACTGAGTTCGCCGACGTCGTCGGCACCCGCCTGGGCATGTGCGGCGTCGAGTACTTTGCCCATCCGTGGGAGTTCGGGCCCCGCAAGACCAAGGAGATGATGCTGACCGGCGACTCCATCACCGCCGAGGAGGCGAACCGGCTCGGCATGGTCAGCAAGATCTTCCCGGCCGACCAGGTGTCGGACAAGACGGTCGAGTTCGCTCAGCGGATCGCCACCGTCGACACGATGGCCGCCCTGCTGATCAAGGAGTCGGTCAACCAGACCCTCGACAACATGGGCTTCCACAACGCGCTCAACGCCTGCTTCACCATGCACCAGGTCAACCACTCGGCGTGGGCCGAACGCACCGGCGGGTACCCGGCGGGCACGGCAGAGTTCGGCGTGATCCCCTGGAACGAGGCGCCACCGGTGCGTCCTTCCCTCGTCGACCAGCCATGACCCGGGTCCCGGGCCCGGGCAACCGGCTCCGGGACCGGGACCGGGACCGAGCAGGAGAGCCAGTGCCCGCAGCCGGCAGGAGCAGCGACACGGCAGCTGGGCCCGACGGGCCGCGGCGTCGGCCCGGCCGCCCGCCGCGATCTGAGGGGGCGGAGACACGGCGGCACATCCTGGAGGTCGCAACCCGCTGTTTCCGGCAGACGGGTTACGACGGGACGTCGCTGCAGGCGATCGCGGAGGAGGCGGGGCTGACCCGCACCGCGCTCTACAACTATTTCGACTCGCGGGCCGCCCTCGTGCGCGCGGTCCTGTTCGAGAGCGCCGTGGATGCGGCCCGCACAGGGATCGACCAACACTGGTGGGAGCGGTCGACGGAGGAAGGGCGCTCCGGTCGGGAGCGGGTGCGGCTGCTTCTCCGGGCGAGCGTCGAGGACGCCCGGCGCACCCTGGGGATGGGGAACTTCTACCTCGACCTCGTGCGGGAGAGCGCCGGTGATCCGCAGCTGCGAGCGGTGCTGCGGGACTACGTGCAGGGCGTGCGGTCGGCGATCCGGTCGATCCTCGAGGAGTCGGTCAACAGGAGCGAGCTGCCCCCGGACACCGACCTCGACCAGCTGCTGGAGGCTGTGCTGGGGATGGCGTGGGCACTGTCGTCGGCCATCGCGACCGCGCCGACCGAGCGGGTGCGAGAGCAGGTCCTCCTCGCCCTGGATCTCGTCTTGGACACCGCTCCCTGGCGCCGCGATCCTGAGCAGGGAACACGCTGACAGTGGACGGGCGTTTGAGCGGCCGCGTGGTGATCGTGACCGGGGCCGCGCGGGGCCTCGGGCGGGACTACGCCCGGTACTTCGCCCAGGACGGGGCCTCCGTGGTCCTGGCCGACGTCAAAGACACGGCGGCGGCAGCCGCGGAGGCGTCCACCGCCGGCCCGCGCTGCATCGGCGTGGACACGGATGTGACGGATCGGGAGAGCACCGAGGCGCTGGTGGAGCGTACGCAGGCCGAGTTCGGGCGGCTCGACGTCCTCATCAACAACGCAGGCCTGTGGCGGGGGCTCAACGAGGCGGGCCTGCTGCACTGTCCCGACGACGTCTGGGAGGCGGCCTGGGCGGTCAACGTGACCGGCTCCCTGCGCTGCTACCAGGCCGCCGTGCCGGTGATGGCGGACGGTGGCTTCGGGCGGGTCGTCAATATCTCCTCGATGGCTGCCCGCTCGGGAGGCAACCCCTACGGGCTCACGAAGCATGCGGTCGAGCACATGACAGCCGGTATGGCGGCCGAGGTGGGAGACCGTGGCATCACCGTCAACTGCATTGCCCCTGGCATCTCCGCCTTCGAGGCCGCCGCCGGTCAGCTGCCCGACGCATACCGGATCCTGGCGGGCAATGCGGTGAAGCGGTTCGGCTCCAGCCGCGAGCTGTACGAGGCGATGGTCTACCTGTGCAGCGACGCAGCATCCTGGATCACCGGGCAGACGCTGCGGGTGGACGGAGGAGCCGGGGTCGGCTGACTACATCACGCCCGAGGACGGGCCGCGCTGGGTGACGTGCGCGGGAAATGCCCGGACGAACGCGTCCTGCACGAACGACGCCGCCAGGCCTCCGTCGGCGGTGTGGATCCGCCCGGTCCCGTAGACCCGGCCACCACCGGCGTA
This sequence comes from Arthrobacter sp., assembly GCA_025464925.1. The sequence goes on along the minus strand of JAODMS010000241.1, from coordinate 34,362 downwards.
GCTGCTCTCGTTCGACACGAGGTGCCAGTCGGCGGCGTCGAACGCCTCGTGGAACGTGAGGGTGTGGGTGACGACACCGGTGGAAAGGGTCTCGTGCGCCATGCCCATCCCGATGCCCTCGTGCGGCCGCATGGCGGCGCCGATGATGAGGCTGTCGGTGTACCAGGCGGCCAGCGCGTGATTCCGGGCCCGGTCGCCCACCGGTGCCGACGGCCAGCGCACCCAGGCGCACAACTCCGGGGGCCCGGCGGGGGCCACGGCGGCGAGGTCGACACCGCCGGCCAGGCGCAGCTCCGAGTCGCCCTCAGCGAGGTCAGGCGCCGGCGCCGCGGCGTCCGGCCCGCCCGTGTCGGGGAACGGTGCCGCGTACCGCATCACGTCGGCCTCGTCGCTGTCGAGCAGGACCGTCGCGCGGCAGACATGCCGATCGCCCTGGGTGATTGCCACCCCGACGGTCGACATCGTCCGGCCCAGGTGGATCGGCTCGACGGTGAGGCTGAGCGGCCGGCCAGGATCCCCGGTCCGCGGAAACATGACCTGGACGGTGCGGACGTGCTTGTCCGGCTGCACCGCCGCGCCGGCCATGAGGACCTGGCCGAGCAACTGTCCGCCGAACACCGGCCGCCCGCCACCGAGGGCCACGTTGGACGCCTCGAAGGAGAGGTCTCCGGTGCGCCGAAGGTCCAGTGCCTCGAGCGCCGACTTCACTGTCGCCGTTCCAGGCGCCTCCGGCTGCGCGCTCATCGGGCCCGCGGCAGGCCGAGGGCGCCGCGCGCCAGGTTGTTGCGGTAGATCTCCGTCGTCCCGCCGTAGATTGCCGTACCGGGGGCGAAGAGTCGCGCCCAGCCGATGAGGCCGTGCGCGACGGCGCCCTCGGCCCCTTCGTCGAGGATGCCGGCGGGTGCGGTGAGGTCCGCCAGGGCGTCGGCGTGCCGGATCAGCGTCTCGGCCGCCATCACCTTGCCGAACTCCCCGGGGGTGTTCCAGCAGACCTCGATGTCCAGCAGCGCCGTGGCCAGCTGCCGGCGGACCACCGGGTCTTCGATCAGCGGCCGGCCGTCGGCGCCGGAGTTCTGCACCGCCCAATCGACGGTGTGCTGGACGAGCCGCTCGAGCGTGCGCGTGAAGGCTGCTCCCATGCCGCCGTTGAGGTCTTCGAGCGCGTCGAACTCACCCTTGCCGTGCTCAGCGGCCAGCGGCTCCGACACGACCCTCCAGCCCTCGTTGACCGGGCCCAGGCGGTAGGTGTCGAGGATGCGGACGTCGCGGTAGAAGGTCATGTTCGTACGTACGCGCCCCATGGCCCAGATCGGCTTCACCTCGACGCCCTCGGCGTCCATCGGGACCAGGAACATCGTGAGAGTGCGGTGCTTGTCCTCGACCGGGCCGGTCCTGGCCAGCATGAAGACGTAGTCGGATTCGTGCGCGTAGGTCGTGAACATCTTCGCGCCGTTGATGACCCATGTGTCGCCGTCCCGCACGGCCCGGGTGCGGGCCGCGGCCATGTCCGAGCCGCTGTCAGGCTCGCTGTAGCCCAGGCAGAAGGACTTCCGTCCGCTCTCCAGGTCGGGCAGGACGGTCGCCCTCAGCTCCGGCGATCCGTGCGTCCGCAGCGTGGGAAGAATCAGGTCATTGCTGTAGTCGGGCACCCGGTACTCGTCGAAGAGTGCCCGGAGCACCCGCGCCTCGACGGCGCCCAGCCCGGCCCCGCCGTCCTCGGGCGGCGTCCGGGGATGTACCCAGCCGCGCTCGGCGAGCACCTCGACGAGCTCCGGAGTCGGCCGGTCGTGGTCCAGCGCGATGATGTGCGGATCCGGTGTCCAGTGCTTCTCGAGCAGGGCGCGCGCCTCGGTCTCGAAGGACTGCTGGGACGGGTCGAGCGCGAGCCGGCCGAAGTTCATCAGGACTCCCGGGAGGTGATCAGGTCGGCGGCCGAGCGGCTCGTCGGAGCGGGGATGCGGACGGCCGCGGACGGCTCGGGGGTGGCTGGGGCGCTCCGATCCGCGAGGCGGTCGAGCCCGGCGGCGATGGCCTGAAGGTGCAGCGACGAACCGCCGCCGAGCTGGCCCCAGACCGCGGCCCGGCAGTGGTAGAGCGAGACGTCGGCCTCGAGCATGATCCCGAAGCCGCCGTGTACGTGGACGCACTTCATCGTGACGTCGGTGGCCACCCGGGCGGCGTTGGCCAGGGCCATGGTCGGCAGCTCGGGGCGGGAGTCGGGCTCCTCACTGACGAACCAGGCGGCCTTGAGTGTCAGGTTCCGCGCGGTCTGCACGGCCTCGTGCACGTCGACGAGGGTGTGGCTGATCGCCTGGAATGTCGCGACCGGCTGCCCGAATGCCTTGCGCTGCGTCGTGTACGTGCGGGCGATGAGGCTGGCGCCCTCGCCCAGGCCCACGAGGGCGGACGCGGTGGCCACCTGCCATTCAGCCACCGCCCGACGCCAGAGGGCGCGCGAGGCATCCCCGCCGGCGAGCACGGTGCGCTCAACTGCCGGATCGGCGGGATCCCACCAGGCCAGGGGAGCGCACGCCTGGTTGGCTGCGAGTGCCGGTGCGGAGTCGCGGCGCAAAAGCACCAGGTCGCCGCCGTCCATTGCCAAGACGCCTCGAGCGACCGCGCCGCTGGGCACGAGCTGTGCGCCGGGCCTGACGGCGGACAGAGGCGCGAGGGACAGGATGAGTTCTCCGGCCACGGCGGACGCGAGGTCGGAATGCGTCTCGGGCAGCCGCGCCAGCAGCCGGGTCGCGACGGCGTGGTCCACGAGCGGCACCGGCGCTGCGGTGCGCCCGACCTCCTCAGCTGCCAGGACGAGTTCGATCAGGCCCGCTCCCTGACCGCCGTACTCCTCCGGCAGGGACAGGTCTGCGATGCCGGCGCGCAGAGCCGACCGCCACAACATCTCGTCGAAGCCGAGTGGCTCGGCGGCGCGCACCACATCCGGGGGCGACTGCTCTGCCAAGAACTCGCGCAGCATGGCGCGGACATCGATGTCGTCCTCGCTGAGCGAGTAGTCGTTCCAGCGCAGCTCGATGGGCACAGTTATCTCCCGGTCGTGAGCGGAACGATCTCGCCGCCGACGGCGAGAGACCTGCGTCGGCCCTGCCGGCTGCCGACCGAAGAACTGACGCTTCGTTATATCTAATCGAGGAGAGGGGGGCCGGGTCAAGACCGCTCCGGCCCGCGCCGCCTCGTCGACCGCGGTTGACAACGTCGTTTTCACTTCCCTACGTTGCACGAGACGACGGGTCGGACGCCGCCGGACACCGCACAACGGAACGGAAGTGTTGCCCGTGACGATCAAGGACAAGGCAGCCATCGTCGGCGTCGGTACGACGCGCTTCTACAAGCGCGGGCAGTCGGGGGAGCAGACCGAGCTCGAGCTGATGCTGAAGGCGGCGACGGTAGCCCTGGACGACGCCGGGCTGACGGCCAAGGACATCGACGGGTTCTCGTTCTACTCAGGCGGCTTCGACGCGGGGATGCTTGCTACGGCGCTCGGCATCAAGGAGTTGCGGTACTCGGCGATCGTGAGCGGCGGGGGTGGCGGATCGCAGGGCACCGTCGCGCAGGCCGCCGCCGCGGTCGCTGCCGGCTACGCCGACGTGATCCTCTGCAACAAGGCACTGAAGTCCGGCGGCGACACCGGTCGTCGCATCGGCCTGCCGCCACCCCGCAACGGGCGGGAGCCGGGCGGCACGCCGGATTGGGACTTCTACCATCCCTTCGGGCTGATGTCCCCGGGCCAGTCGTTCGCGATGATGGCGCGCAACCACATGGAGAAGTTCGGCACGACCACCCGGCACTTCGGTGAGGTCGCCGTCAGCACGCGCCTGCACGCCAGCCGGAATCCGGCCGCACTCCACCGCAACCCGATCAGCCTGGAGGACCACGCGAACTCCCGCATGCTCGCCGACCCCCTGCGGCTGCTGGACTACTGCCTGGAGACCGACGGCGGCACGGCGGTCATCGTGACGTCGGCGGAGCGCGCCAAAGACCTCAAGCAGCGGCCGGTGTACGTGATGGGCGCGGCGATCGGTGGGCCGGGGCCGTTCGGGCAGGGCATCTTCTATCACCAGATGCCAGACGACATCTACCACTGGTCAGGACATAAGCCGGTGGCCGACCGCGTGTACGAGATGGCGGGGGTCGGTCCTCAGGACATCGACGTCGCCGAGATGTACGACCACTTCACCCCCCTTGTGATCATGCAGCTCGAGGAGTACGGATTCTGCGCGCCGGGTGAGGGTGGCCCGTTCGTCGAGAACGGTGGACTCCGGTGGGATACCGGCCGGCTACCCGTCAACACCCACGGGGGCAACCTCTCGGAGGTGTATCTGCTGGGACTCACCCACACCATCGAGGGCGTGCGTCAGCTCCGGGGCACGTCGACGTCGCAGGTGGAGGACGCCGAAGTCGCTCTGATCACCGCCGGGCCGGGAATCCTCCCCACCAGTGCACTGATCCTGCGTCGATGACCTCTCGCACCGTTCACGGCGCGTCGACCGCCGGCCGAATTCCGCACCTGCCACCGAGCCGAAGAGGTCCCCGATGACCGTCAGCGACACCACCTATCTCCCGTCGGAGATCGCTGCGTCCTTCCCGGACCAGTACACCCGGGAGTACTGGGACCGGACCGCCCGCGGCGAGCTCGCCTTCCAGCGGTGCGCGGACTGCAAGACCTTCCGTCACCCCCCGGGCCCGATCTGCCCGAACTGCAGTTCGTTCGCCGCCGAGTGGTCCCAGGTCACCGGACGAGGCGCGGTCTACACGTACACGGTCGTCACGCATGCGGTGCACCCCGCACTGGTGGACGCCGTTCCGTTCAACGTCGTGCTGGTCGAGTTCCCCGACGCGCCAGGCGTTCGCCTGCTCACCAACCTGGTCGACGTGGAGCCCGACGAGTTGGCGACGGGCATGGAGGTGGAGGTCGTCTACGAGCGCACCCCCGCGATGACGCTGCCGCGGGTTCGCCGAGCCCGGGCGTAGCTTCGCGGCACGGCGGCGGCCCCGGTGCTCGCCGTGGTGGCCACCGGCTCACTGATGGCGGCCCTGACGACGAACCTCGGCGTCCTCGTCGCCGCGCGCGTGCTGCAGTCGACCGCGTACGGCCTCTTCCCCCTGGCGGTCGGCGTGCTCCGCGACGAACTGCCCGACGCCCGGCTGCTCCCGGTACTCGCAATGCTGAGCGCCCTGCTCAGCATCGGGGGCGGAGCCGGGCTCATCACGACCGGCGTGCTCGCCGCGGGGGCAACTACCGCCGGATCTGCTGGCTGTCTCTCGTCGCGACGGTCCTCCCGCTGGTCATGAGCTTCTTCGTCCTGCCCCGCCACCGGCCGCCGCGGTCCGGGGAGCGCGTGGACTGGTGGGGCGGTGGGCTGCTCGGCGCGACCCTCGTCCTGGTGCTGCTGCTGCCGCTGTCGCTGTCGCTGGGTCCCGGCTGGGGGTGGCTCTCGCTCCCGACGTGGGGCTGCCTGATCGGCGCCCTGCTGGCGGGCGGGGTGTTCGTGGCGGTCGAGCGACGGCGCCCGGCGCCGCTCGTGTCGCCGAGGCTGCTCGCTTACCGGCCGGTACGGGTCACCAACGTGGCAGCTGTCCTCCTCGGTGTCGCGGCCTTCTCGTCCTTCCTCGGGATCTCCCAGTTCGTGCAGCAACCCGCGTCCGGCGGCTACGGGTTCGGCGCGACAGTGCTGCAGACGAGTCTCGTCCATCTGCTCCCCGCGACGGTCGCAAGCGTCCTGCTCTCCAGTGACCGGGCGCTGTCTGCACCGCTTCGGGGCGCGCCCGATGCTGGCCTGGGCGACCGTGATCGGGGGCACGAGCTTCCTGGCCCTCGCCGCGTTCCACCAGCACCCCTGGCAGCTGATCGTGTTCGGCACGCTGTCCGGCGTCGGCAACGGGATCGCCTTCGCGTCCGTCCCCGCACTGCTGGTCCGGTACGTCGACCAGTCCCAGACCGGGGTGGCGACAGGGATCGCGTCGATCGGGCGCTCCATCGGCAGCTCGTTCGCCAGCGCCCTGGCGGCGACGCTGCTCGCGTCGGTGCTCGCGGACGGCACCGGCAGTACGTCCGTCGTCGCCTACCAGGTGATCTTCCTCGTCGGGGGAGGCAGCTTCCTAGCGATCACCGCCGTCGCTCTGGTTGGCCTTCCGCGACCGGCGGCCCGGGAGGTGTCCCCGCCGACGACCACCGACCCCCTGGGGACGGCGATGATCGAGCCCGACCGGCCCTGCACGTGATGAACGGCGGGCCGACGTTTCTGGTATACACCGTAAAAGGGTGCGGAGGTGGGGCCGCCGGACAGGGAGATCGTCATGACCGTGGTGGACGCCACCCGTATAGCGGTGACCCGTCGGGTCGCTGCAGCACCCGGGAAGATCTTCGCCGTGATCAGCGACCCCCGCGGGCACGTCGCGATCGACGGTTCCGGCATGCTCGTCGCCGCCGTGGATGCCCGGCCGGTCGCCGCCGTGGGCGACCGGTTCGGGATGGACATGTACCTGGAGATGGCTGGTGGCCGACCGCTCGGCAGCTACCGGGTCGAGAACGTCATCACGCGACTCCAAGGGGACACCGAGCTCGAGTGGGCGGTCGGTGCCCCGGGCCGAACCCCGATGGGGCAGGTGTACGGCTACCGGCTGGAGCCGGTCGGGGGCCAGGAGACCGAGGTGACCTCCTACTGCGACTGGAGTGCGGTGTCGGAGAAGTGGCGCCGGCGTCTCTCCCTCCCGGTCGTCCCGGTCGAGGCACTTCAGCGATCGCTGGACAATCTTGCGCGCCTGGTCGAGGACCGGGGCGCGACGGTGACCTCGAGGACGTCATGACCACAGCCACCGAGCACCGTATCCCCGTCACCCGCCGGGTCGCCGCCGCCGCGGGGACGATCGTCGACCTGATCGCCGATCCCCATGGGTCATGTCGCGATCGATGGCTCAGGGATGCTCGTCGCGGCGTCCGATGCCCAGCCGGTCGGGGCCGTCGGGGACTGCTTCCTGATGGACCCGGGCCGGGAACTCTCGGCGACCTGCCGTTGGCCAGGTACGAGGTGGAGAACCGGATCACGATGTTCGTCTCTCGCGGCAGCTCGAGTGGGCGGTCGGCGCGCCGGAAAAGGGCACGTCTCGGGCACGTCTACGGGTACCGGGTTGGAGAGCCCGTCGGTGAGCGGGAGACAGACGTGACGGCGTACTGCGACTGCGGCGGACTGTCGGAGAAGTGGCTGGCCCCCACGACGTGGCCGATCGTGCCGGCGAGCGCGCCGGAACGATCGCTGGAAAACCTCGACCGGCTCGTGACGGCTCGGCCGGCCGGCTGACGCCATCGGCCGAGCGGATCAACAGGGTGGGAGTCATGGATCGGTTCGAACTGCGACGGCAGGACTTCTCGCTCGACGGCGACCAGGCGGCCCTGCGGGAGTCCTTCGCCGACTTCTTCGCGAAGCAGAGCCCGGCGAACGTGGTGCGGGCGGCGGAGCCGCGTGGTTTCGACGAGTCGATGTGGCGCCGGCTGGTCGGGATGGGCGTACCGTCGATGAGCCTTCCGGAGGCCAGCGGCGGCGACGGCGCCACGTTGGTCGACCTCGCGCTGATCGCCGAGGAGCTGGGCAGATCAGCCGCGCCGGTCCCACTGGTCGGTCATGTCGTCGCGACCCGGCTGCTTGCCCGGGCCGGTGCCCCCGAGTCCGTACTGGCGCCGGCGGCGCAGGGCGACCGCGTGTTTGCGCTCGCACCCGCACCGGCGCGCGCTGGCCATCGGCAACTGGTGCCGGACGCCGCGGTCGCGGCAGACGTGGTCGCGCTGTCCGACGACGGGCTGGCGCTCCACACCGCCCCGGCGCCCGCCCCGCACGTCCCCAACCAGGGGTCCACCCCGCTGGCCTGGTGGGCGCCCGAGCCGGGTCAGTCGCGGGTACGACTCGCCGATGGGGACACGGCTCGGATGCTGCACCGCGAGGCGGTCGCCGAGTGGCGGCTCCTCACCGCCGCCGTCCTCGTCGGCCTGACGGAGGCCGCACTGGTGCTCGCGGTCGAGTTCGCGAAGACGCGGCGGACGATGGGGGTGCCGATCGGCACGCTTCAGGGGGTGGCCTTTCCTCTGGCCGACATCGCCACCGCCGTCTCCGGAGCCCGAAATCTCGTCTGGAAGGCCGCCTGGCTCACCGAGCACGAACCGGGGACGCGCCCCGAGCTCCCGCTGATGGCATTCGACTACGCAGTCCGGACGGCGACGCACGGCACCACTACGGCGGCGCACATGCAGGGCGGCCTGGGTTTCACGATCGAGGCCGACGCCAGCCTGTACTTCCTGCGTGCCAAAGGGTGGAGCCTTCTGGCCGGTGGCCTCGGGGAGAACCTGAAGGACCTCGGCTACCTGATCACGGGCACGGACTGAGGGACGGCGACCATGGACTTCGGCAGGATCGAACTGACCCCCGACGAGCAGCGCTTCGCCGACGAGGTGCGGTCGTTCCTCGACGGGTTGGTCACGCCCGATGTGCACCAGCACGAGCGGGCACACGGCGACGGCTTCAACGAGCGCGTCCACCTGGCCCTGGGCAGCCGCGGCTGGCTCACCCCGGAGTGGTCGCGCGAGGACGGCGGTGCGGGCCTCGACCCTCTCCGCCGCCGCATCCTGGAGCTCGAACTGCAGAGGCATCGGGTCCCCGACATCACCGCGGGCACCACGAACCTGGTGTGGAAGGCCGTCGACCGATTCGCCGAGCCGTCCCTGCGTGCCGAACTCGCCCCGCAGGTGGCCGCGGGCACCGCGCGCTTCTGCCTCGGCTATACCGATCCGGAGGGGGGCTCCGACATCGCGGCCGCCCGTCTGCGCGCCGTGCGCGACGGCGACGAGTGGGTGCTCAACGGCGCGAAGATGTTCACGACCGGCGCACAGAACTGCCAGTACACGTTCCTGATCGCGCGCACCGACTCCGACCTGCCCAAGCACAAGGGCCTGACCATGTTCCTGGTTCCGCTGGACGCCCCCGGAGTGGAGATCCAAGCGATCCGCACGTTCGGCGGCGAGCGCACCAACGCCGTCTACTACGGCGACGTGCGCATCTCCGACCGCTACCGCCTCGGCGGAGTCAACGACGGTTGGGCGGTGCTGCACGGACCGCTCGACGAGGAGCACAGCGTCGGCACGGCCAGCGACGGTCTGCAGGACCTCTCCATCGGCCGCGGATTCCTCCGGCCCCTGGAGGTCGCGCTCGATGCGACGACCGACTGGGCACGGCGGCGGCGGCCCGGGGGCGGCCGACCGATCGACGACCCTTCGGTCGCCCCCCGGCTGGCCCGGGTCGCCGTCGAACTCGAGGCCGGGATCGTCACGCCGGGGCCGATGGGCCGGGTGAAGGGTTCACTGGCCATGGTCGAGGGCGCGGCCGAGCTGCTGGACCTCACCGGGGCCGAGGGGCTGCTCTCGGCCGGCGCCGACGGGGCGATCGGGAACGGCGACGTCGACTTCGCCCATCGTTGGGCGCAGGGGACGGCGACATACGGCGGCACGATCGAGGTCTTCCAGACGATCATCGCGCAGCACGTCCTCGGCTTGCCGCGGTCCAGCTATCCCGGCAGCAAGGTGCTCATGTAGCGCTCCGGTCGGCAGGACCGCGCCGATCGATCACAGGAGGCGGAACCATGGCTCGGTACACGGGGAAGGTCGTGCTGATCACCGGGTGCGGCGCGGGCATCGGGCGCACGTATGCACACCGGTTCGCCGCGGAGGGTGCGTCCGTCGTCGTCACCGACCGCGACCCGGCGGCCGCTGAGAAGGTGGCCGCGGAACTGGACGCCGTGTCGGCGGCGGCAATCGCCGTCCCGATGGACGTGACGATCCCGGCCGAGGTCGAGGCGGCGGTCGAGGCCGCCACCGCCCGGTTCGGGGGGCTCGACGTCCTCGTCAACAATGCGGGCATCCACCTGCAGCACGCCCAGCTTCCGTTCACCCTCGGAGCCCTGCCGCGGTGGCGCGAGGTCCTGGACGTGAACGTCCTGGGGGTCCTGGCCTGCTCGGCGGCAGCTCGGCCCGCGATGGCTGGACGGGACGGGACCATCCTGAACCATTCCTCGATGGCGGCGTACATGGGCGGCGGTGCGTACGGGGTGTCGAAGCTGGCGCTCAACGCGCTGACGGTGAGCCTTGCGGAGGCGTTCGCAGGCGACGGCATCCGGGTGAACGGCATCGCTCCGGGGCTCGTGGACTCCGAGTCGGCCGTCGAGTGGATGAACGACCCAGAGCGGCAAGGCATCCAGGAGGCGCTGGTGAGCAGCCAGATGCTCAAGCGGCCTGGCCGGATGGCCGACCTGGCGGACGTGGCGCTGTGGCTGTGCTCGTCCGAGGCCGGCTTCGTGACCGGTCAGACGATCCTGGTCGACGGCGGATTCACGAAGAAGCCCTACTGACCACAACCGGAAAGTCCGCTTCGGTCTCGGCGGCCAGCGCCTCGGCGGCGGTCATGTGCACCGGGAGGCTGGGCGCGAGCCGGAAGAGCGCGACGGCGACAGCGGTGGCCAACAGGCAGGCCCCGGCGGCCATCCAGAACACCGTGCTTAGGGCGCCGAAGGTCGGGAACGACGCACTCCCGATGCGGATGGAGCCCATCGTGACGACGGCTGCGACAGCCGCGCTGGACAGCGAGGTGCCGAACGAGCGCAGCAGCGTGTTCAGGCCGTTCGCGGCCGCGGTCCCGGTCACCGGCACCGCGGCCATGACGAGGATCGGCATGGCCGCATAGGTCAACGACGTGCCGACGCTCACCAGCATGGAGCCCACGACCACCTGCCAGAGCTCTGCGCTGACGAATACGCGGACGACGTAGGCGACGGCCATGCTGCCGGCGCCGATCAGCAGCGTCGCCTGCGCGCCGATCCGGTTGATGACGGTCGCCGAGAGAGGCGCCATCGCCCCGAACACGAGGGCGCTGGGCGCCATCCAGATGCCCGTGCTGATCACGTCGAGCCCCAGGCCGAAGCCCGTACTGGCCGGCAGCTGCAGCAGCTGGGTGGTCACGAGCAGGTTGGCGAACATGCCGAAGCCCAACAGAACGGCGGTGATGTTGACCAGCAGCACGGCCGGCCGGCGGGCGACCCGGACGTCCACCAGTGGGTTGGTCACGCGGAGCTGTAGGGGCACGAAGGACAGCAGCATGAACGTTCCGCCGAGCCCCGCACCGACGGTGGCCGCCGACGACCAGCCCCACTCCGCGCCCTTGGACAGGGCGAGCAGGACGGCGGTCAGTCCGGTCGAGAGCACCAGCGCGCCTCGGACGTCGAACCTGCCCCGGGTGCGGGTCGGGGACTGGGACAGCACGAGGGGGACGGCGATCAGCATGAGCGCGCCGGCGACGGCGGTGACCCAGAACAGCGCGTGCCAGTCGAAGTGCTCGGCGATCAGACCGGACAGCGGCAGGCCGGCGCCGGCACCGATGGCGAGGGTCGCGCTCATCAGTGCGACCCCGAGCGGAACACGCGCGGGGGAGAGCTCGTCGCGCATGACGGCGATCCCGACCGGAATCAAGGCCAGGCCGACTCCTTGCAACGCGCGGCCGGCGACGGCGGGTGCGAGCGAGTGGCTCAGCGCCGCGAGGAGTGAGCCGCTGACCATGACGGCGAGGCACACGCTCATCAGCAGCCGTTTGCCGAACATGTCGGCCAGCCGGGTCACCACCGGCGTGGCGACCGCACCGGCGAGGAGCGTCGCCGTCACGAGCCACGAGGCGTTGCTCGCCGACGTGTCCAGCAGCTCGGGGAGGTCCGGCAGCACGGGGATGATCAGCGTCTGCTGGAGGGCGGTGACCGTGCCGCACAGCGACAGCGTGGCGAGGACCAGCCCCATCGGCCTGCGTCGGACGGCCGGGGGCATCTGCCGTACGTGCATGCCACGGTTCACGGAGCTCCTCGGTGCCGAAGTCGTCGCGGTCGGACGAGGGCCTACGCCGGTGTCAGGCCGGTTCCGCGACCTCGTGGGCGCCGGTGCTGACCGATACGTGCACCAGCCCCCTGTGCGGGCCGGCGCCGTGCACGTGCCACTCGCCCGGTGCGGCCAGCACGACGTCTCCGGGCCCGACCTGGAGACGCTCGTCCCCGGCCTCGACGAAGCCCTCGCCGGCCGTGACCACCAGCACTTGCCCCTCCCGGTGCATGTGCAGCGGCGTGGCCGCACCGGGCGCGAAGGTCATCACCCCGACGTCGAGCGAGCCGGGGGAGGACGCCGGCCCCTGGATCCACTCGGCGGCGAGGGCCGTGTCGACGTCGGGGCGGCCACTCCCGCCGCGGACCAGTCTCACTTGGGGCCGAAGCGCATCCCGGCGTCCAGGCGGAGGCACTGCCCGTTGAGCATGGCGTTGTCGACGATGGCGAGCGCGAGCTTCGCGTACTCCTCCGGCCGCCCCATCCGCCTGGGGAAGGCGTTGCCGGCGATGAGCGGAGCGATCCGGCTGTCGTCCATCCTCGCCGTCCCGCCGGTCGCGAACAGGCTGGGCGCGATCGCGAGGACCCGGATGCCGAGCGAGCCGAGGTCGCGGGCCATGGTCAGCGACATCCCGGCGATCGCAGCCTTGGCCGCGGTGTAGGAGACCTGGCCGATCTGGCCCTCGAAGGCGGCGATGGAGGCGGTGTTGATGATGACGCCGCGCTCGTCGTCCTCCGGCTCGTTGCGGCTCATGTAGTCCGCTGAAATCCGGTTGATGTTGAACGTGGCGACGACGTTGAGGTCGAGAACCCGGCGGAAGGTCTCCAGGTCGTGCGGGCCCTCCTTGGTGAGCGTGCGCTTCGCGGCGCCCCCACCCGCGGTGGTCACCGCGATGTGCAGCCCGCCGAGCCCGCCCACCGCGTCGTGGAGCGCCTGTTCGGTGCCGTCGAAGTCGGTGACGTCGCATGGGTGGAACACGCCGCCGAGCTCGGCCGCGACCTCGGCGCCAGCCGAGGTCGGCCGGTCCAGCACCGCCACGTCGGCGCCCCCCTTGGCGAGCGCCTGTGCGGTCGCGCGTCCCATGCCGGAGGCGCCTCCGACGACGACGGCCTTCTTACCCTGGATCTCCACGTGAACTCCCTTGTCCGTGTGCGGTGGGGGGTCAGCGGAGCGGCACGTCGCGTGCTAGCCGGTCCGCCGAACGACCCTTGCTCACTACCTTATGGTAAGCCTTTCGTTACTGCGCAAGAGACGGAACCCGTCGAGGTGCAGGAGTCCGCGCGCACGGCGCGGTACGGGCCCGGTCACACGATGGAGGACACGCAATGGCAGAAGTCGAGAAGGAGCGCCGAGGCGCGGTGCAGGTGCTGCGAATCAACCGGCCGGAGGCGCGCAACTCGCTCAACATGGGCGTGCTCGCCGGCCTCGGCAACGGCATCGCGGAGGCCGACGCCGACCCGGAGATCCGGTCGATCGTCATCACGGCCACCGGCGACAAGGCGTTCTGCGCGGGCATGGACCTCCGCGGCTTCGCCGAGGGCACCGGCGGCGCGCAGTCCGACGAGGACAAGGCTGGTCTGGCGGGCTACCAGCGGTTCGTGCGCGAGGGCGTCGAGACCCCGGTGATCGGCGCCGCCAACGCGACTGCGGTCGCCGGCGGCTTCGAGCTGCTCTTGGCCTGCGACATGGTGGTCGCCTCGTCCGAGGCGCGCTTCGGTCTGCCCGAGGTCAAGCGTTCGCTCTTCGCCGCCGGAGGCGGCGTCTTCCTCGGTGGCCGCATCCCGCTCGCCGCCGCCCTCGAGCTCACGCTCACCGGCGACTATGTGGCGGCCGAGCGCGCCTACCAGCTCGGGCTGATCAACCGCGTCGTCGCCCCCGAGCAGGTCCTCGACGAGGCCGTCGCCCTCGCGGACCTCATCGCGGCCAACGGCCCCCTCGGCGTGCAGGCGACCAAGCGGCTGGTCCGCGCCGCCGCGGTGCTTCCCGCCGCGGAGGTGTGGGCGATGCAGGCCGAGCTCCAGCCCACGGTGTTCAACAGCGTCGACGCCAAGGAGGGGGCCACCGCCTTCATCGAGAAGCGGGTCCCGGTCTGGCAGGGCCGGTGACCAGGAGCGTCGACCTGGCCGCTGCTGACGCCGTCCTCTCCGGGCTCCGGCCATTTCCGGTGGCCGTCACCACGACGGCGGGCGGACGGGCCAACGGGCTCATCTCGCTCTCCGCGGGGGCGGGCAGCGTGCTGCGGGAGGCGCCACGCGTCCAGATCACGCTGGCCAAGCGGAACCTGACCCACGACCTGGTGAAGGAGTCGGGCGTCTTCGCGATGCACCTGCTGGCCGGCGACGAGGACGACGTCCCGGCCGCCTCGCTGGCGATCATCATGACGCTCGGCGGCAGCTCGGGGCGGGACGGCGAGAAGATCGCCCAGCTCGCGACCAAGCCGGGGGTCACGGGGTCGCCGATCCTCACGGACGCCCTGAGCTACGTCGAGGGCCGCGTCGTCACGTCCCTCGACACGGAGGAGAGCACGCTCTTCCTCGCCGACGTCGTCGCCGCCGAACGCCTGCGCCGCGCGCCGCGGCTCGACATCGGCGCCGCGTGGAAGGCTCTGCCCACGGAGTGGACGCAGAGCTACGAGCGCGGCCTCGTGAACGAGTACAACGCAGCACGGCGAGGACGGGGCCTACCCGAGCAGCCGGAGTGATCGCAAGCGGCCAGGGGATGCATCCCCTGGCCGCTCAGGTCGTCTCGAACGCCGTCCCGGTGGGGTCGGCGGACCGGGGGTCCCGCTCGACGTGGTGCACCTGAGGCGGTGCCGTCCCGCGGCCGGGGATGGTGGCCGCGGCGTACGCCGCACCGCACAGCGCGATGCCGGCGGCCACCCACAGGGACAGCCGGATGCCGGAGAGGTACGCATCGTGGGCGGCGAGCTCGAGCGCCGCACGCGCCTGCGCCGGAAGTCCACCGCCGGCCGCCAGGGCATCGGTCAGCGAGGCGCCAGCCGCCTCGGCCGCCGCCGGGCTCATGCCACGGTCCGGTGCCGTGAAGGAGGCCGAGTACCCCACCGCCGTCAGCGCTCCGCCCAGGGCGACGCCGAGGGCCTGACCGACCTGGCGGGTGAGCTGGTTGACCGCCGATGCGCCGCCGGACCGCTCGGCGGGCACCGAGGTGATCACCGCCTCCGTGCTGGCCGGCACGAAGGAGCTGAACGCCAGGGCCATCAAGGCGAAGCCCAGGCACAGGACGAGGTATCCCGAGGTCACCGTCATCGTGGAGATGACCAGTGCCGCGCTGGCGATGAGCGCGATGCCCCCGCTCACCATGAGCCGAGTGCCGAACCGTTCGATCAGCCACGGGGTGCGGGGTACGACGACGAAGTTGACGACGGTCACCGGCAGCGAGATCGCCACCGCGGCGGCCAGCGGTGTGTAGCCCTTGGCCAGCTGCAGGGCGAGGCCTGCGAGGTACATGGCGCCCGTCATCGCGAGGAAAGCGACGGTGAGCGCGACGGTGGCGCCGCGCAATTGCCGGTTGGCGAAGATGGTCAGGTCCAGCATGGGCTCCGGGGTGTGCCGCTCCCAAACCACAAACGCGGCACCCAGCACCACGGCCGCGGCGAACACGCCGAGGACGACGCCGTCGGTCCAGCCCCGCGAGGGGCCCTCGATGATGCCCCAGATCATCGCCCCCAGCGCCGCCGTCGAGAGCACGCCCCCGGCTACGTCGAAGTGGGCCGCAGCCGGGTCCCGCGAGGTCGGGACCACGACGTAGCCCAGGACTACTGCCACGACGATGAGCGGCAGCGTCACGTAGAAGCAGGCCTGCCAGGACGTCCAGCCCAGCAGCAGCCCGCCGGCGATCGGGCCGATGAACGCGCCGGTCGCGTTCATCAGCGTCCAATAGGCGATCGCCCGGGTGCGCTGCGCCGGTTCGGTGAAGACGTTGACCAGGATCGACAGGGTCGCCGGCATGACGAGCGCCGCCCCGACGCCCATGACCGTGCGCCACACGATCAGCGGACCCGGGCTCTGCGAGAGCGCCGCGGCGACGGAGGAGAGCCCGCACAGCACCAGCCCGGCCATCATCACACCGCGGCGGCCGAACCGGTCGGCCAGCGCCGCCCCGGTCAGCAGCACACCGGCGAAGGCCACGATGTAGGAGTCGACGATCCACTGGAGCTCGGCGTCGTCCGCGCCGATGTCCCGGACCAGGCTGGGCAGCGCGACGTTCAGGATGCTGGTCTGGATCGTGACGACCACCAGGCTGATGCACAGGACGGCGAGCGCCCACCAGGGATGCGGGGCGACCCCGGCGGCATCCTGAGCCGCGGGAGGACGCAGGACCGCCATTACAGGGCGGCGGCCAGGTCGATGCGTGCGTAGTCCTCGTCCGACAATGACACCCAGGCCCCGTCGACGTTGTCGTCCAGGTGTGACACCTTGGACGTCCCCGGGATCGGCAGCATGAGCGGCGAGCGACGGAAGAGCCACGCCAGCGCGACCTGCTGCGGTAGGACCCCCATGGCAGTCGCCACCTCGGCGACCGTGCGCCCGGCCAGGTTGGGCTGGACAGCGACCGGCTGCCAGGGGAGGAAAGGGATCCTGGCCGCCTCGCACGCCGCGAGCACGCCCTCGGACGTGCGATCGGAGGCGTTGTAGCGGTTCTGCACCGATACGACCGGGACCATCGAGCGGGCCAGGTCCAGTTGCGCCTCGCTCACGTTGCAGACGCCGATGTGCTGGACCTTGCCCTCCTGCTGCAGGTCGGCGAAGGCGCCGAGGGTGTCCGCGTAGGCAACCGCGGGGTCCGGCACGTGCACCTGGTAAACGGGCAGGCAGTCCAGCCGGAGCGCCGCCAGGCTCTTCTCGGCCTGGGCCTTGATGTCCTCCGGCCGGCCGCGGGGCGGCATCGTCGCGTGCCCGGGGTCCATCCGGTCCGGCCGGAAGCCCGCCTTGGTGCCGATCACGAGGTCATCGGGATAGGGGTGCAGCGCCTGCGCGATGATCTGCTCGGACTCGCCCAGCCCGTAGATGTCGGCGGTGTCGAAGAACCGCACCCCGCGCTCGTACGCCCGCCGACACAACCGCACTGCCTCGGCGCGGTCCCGCTTGCCCTCCGAGTTGCGGGCGCTGGAGATGCGCATCGCGCCGAAGCCCAGCCGCCGGACCATGAAGTCGCCGACGGGAACGGTGCCGACGGTCGTGTCCTCGAGTGTTCTTGTCTCGAGCGTGCCTGCGTCCATGGTGGTCCTCTCGGTCGTCACGGTGACTTTTCCTGCCGCAGGGGGAGTAGCTCGCTGCCGTCGTCCACCGGGGGCGGCAGGTGGGGCTCGATGCCGCGGCTGTCGTGCATCCGCAGCGCGAGCGCCGCGGCGGCGGCTGCACACCCAGCGGTCAGCAGGAAGACGAGCACGAAAGGGCCCCGGGTGGTCGAGTCGGCGGCCAGCGCCGTGAACAGCCCGATCCCGACGACGGCGCCGAGCTGGTTCGCCGTCTGCTGCAGCGAGACGGCCACGCCGAAGTCCTCCTCGCGGACGGCGTGGCCCATGGCGGAGATCAGCCCCGGCTGCGCGTGGCCGAGGGCCCACCCGCTCAAAGGCAGCGCAACGGCGATCACCACCACGCTCTCGATCGCCGCGCCCACCGCCATGAGCCCCAGGACGAGCGCAAGTCCGGCGCTCGCGACGACCACGAGCCGGCGCTCCCCGTAGCGCACGCCCAGCCGTCCGGCCACGGGCGCAGCCAGCATGATGAAGGTCGCCCGCGGGACGGTGATCAGCGACGTCACCGCGACCGAGATGCCGAGCACCGACAGCAGCAACAGTGGCGTGATGACGAAGTTGCCCATCCAGCCGGCGCCGAGCAGGAACGTCGCCGCGCAGACCACCCGGGTGTTCCGGGCGGACAGGACCCGCAGGGGCAACAGAGGGGAGGCGGCCCGGCGTTCGACCAGAATCAGGACCCAGACGGCGAACGGCACGAGCGCAAGGCAGACCAGCGGAATCGAGGACAGGCCCCACGCGCCGAGTCGGTTGACGCCGAAGGTCAGTAGGAGAGTCGCGACGGCCAGCGCTGCCGCTCCGGCGACGTCCAGGTCGCCCTCGGCGCGCACTCCGTCGTCGTCCTTCGGAAGGGTGGCGAACGCGAACGCCAGCGCCAGGAACGCGATCCCCGCGTGCACGAGGAAGATGGGCCGCCAGCCGACCAGGTCCACGAGTGGGCCGCCGATCACGACGCCCACCACGGCAGCGCCCGCCAGGGTTCCGGAGGCGAGTGAGGACGCACGAACCCGCTGCTCGGCGGGATAGACGCGGAACAGGATCGCGAACGTGGCGGGCACTGTCGCGGCGGCTCCGAGCTGCGACATGGTGCGGAAGCCGATCAGGCTGGTGGCGTCCCACGCCACCGCGGTGAGCACCGAGAAGGTGCCGGCGAGGACCAATCCGAACAGGTACAGCCGGCGGTGACCGCGCAGGTCGCCCAGTCGACCCAGAACGGGCGTGGCGACCGCGGACGCCAGCATCGGCGCCGTGGTCACCCAGGCGATCGTGGAGGGTCTGGAGCTCAGGTCGAGGGCGATCGGTTGCAGCGAGATGGTCAGGATGGTGGCCGGGAACGTCGTCGAGAAAATTCCGATCAGGCAGGCCACGAGCAGCCATCGGGCCCCGCGGGGGTCCTCTGTTCTGCGGGTGGTCCTCACGTCACCGTGCACCCCAGACCCCCTCGGCGTCGTCGTGTCCGTCCAGGCGGCTCGTCGTCGGTCAGGGGAAGTGGCCGCAGCGTGGCCGCGTAGTTCGTGCCGGACATGATCGGGTCGGCCCCGATGAGACGGACCAGCGTCATCAGCTCGTCGGGGTTCAGGTCGCCCATGGCGGGGCCACCCAGGCGCAGCGTGGACTCGGTGTGGACGGTGCCGTAGGCGGCATTCAGGCGCGCCGTCCCGGCCTGTCCGCCCTGCCCGAGGCGGGCGGACAGGACGACGACGTCCGGGCGGCTGTGAAGCACCTCCTGGAAGCACTCGGGACGGGCGAGCAGCTCATGGTCGTCCTCGGCGCGGTCGGATTCCCACAACCGGGGGACCTCGTGTTCGCGGGTGAGCTGCCAGTCGACCTCCACGCGTTCGTCGTCGCACCGGAGACCGATGTGGGTGGGCGCCACCTTCAGTCCGCTCGCCTTTCGACGAGCCGGGTACACACCTCGGTCGTGATGTATTCCCGTGACATGAGGACCGGGTCGAGACCCACGATCGCGACGATCCCGGTGGGGTGGTCGTGCGCACGGGCGCCCCAGGCGTCGAGGTCCTGCCAGCGGGCCACGACCACGTCACGGTGCCGGCCGGCGATGAGTCGCTGCACGGTGCGTTCCTTTCCTCGGCGTCCCGGACGGACGCACCGGTGAGCGAGTGGCCGGAGGACTTGGCCCTCGCCGGGGAGCGGGAAAGGCCTCTGGCCGGCTGGCCGACTCGAGGAGTCCTCCATGGCACGAGGGCTCGTCGGCGTCTGGCCGATGGTCATCGACGGAAGCGCAACCGTCAAGGGCACGGGAACGCTTCCGGTACATGGACCGCAGAGTCGACGTCAGCGGCGGTCGTCGAAGAGGGCGTTGACCGCGCCCGCCACGTCGCGATGGGTCCGGATCAGCTGGAGCCGGCCGCGGCCGAGGGCGGCCAGGTCCCGCCCCAGATCGGTGTCGACCTCTCCGGCGACGTCGACCAGCACGTCGAGTCGAGGGAGGCTCGCGACCACCGAGCGCGGATCGGGTCCGGCGTTGTGGACGCAGTCCGACAGGAGCAGCACGCGGGCATCCCTCGGCGGCACGCCGGCGAGCTGACGGCGTGCCACCTCGAGGGCGAAGGCCACGTTGGTCAGGCCCTCGGTGGGCACGCGGAGCAGGAGGTCCAGGATGCCGTCGGGCTCGACGGATTCGCCGAGCCGTAGCAGGACTGCGGCGTCAGACCAGAAGGCGACCACCGCCACGCGGTCGCGGGCCAGCTCGCCCGCCAGGGCGCCAACGGCCGCGGCCGCCGTGCGCACCCGCTCGCCCCGCATGGATCCGGAGACGTCGACGACGAGGACGACCGACCGGCGCTTCCGCCTGCGCTCGCGGACGACGACGTCGTCGTCCTCCGGGAACGGGGTCTCGGCCAGCGCGTCCAGGGTCCGGTCGAGGTCGATGTCGTCCGACCCTGCGCGCCATCGGACGCTGGCCAGCTCCCCACCGGCTCCGCGACTGCGGTCGTCGTGCCGTGGGCGGGCGACGGCGAGCCGGCGGGCGATGTCACGGGCCTGCCGCCGCGCGAGGGCGTCCGCGGCCGTCGCGGCCGCATCGAGGTCGGCGAGCTCGATCACCTGTCCCTGCTCGTCGGAGGAGCCCGGCGTGGTGTCGCCGGCCGGACCCGCCGCGCCGCTGCGGCAGCGCGCATCCCCGCTGGTGACGAGGGCGTGTCCGCCGGCGCCGGGACGGAACACGGCCGGTTCCGCGGCCAGCTGCTTGGGCCGGCGGGGGAGCGGCCGCAGGGGGCGCCGTGGCCCGGCGGCCCGCCGGCCCGGCCGGGCGAGGGGCGAGTCGCCCTCGACCGTCCTTCAACCGGGGTCGGCCACCGCGGGCTGCAGGAGGAAGTGGTCCTCCCATATCTCCCGGAGCACGGCCTCCGGCGTCTCGGCGAGGAGTTCGTCGAGCTGGATCCGTCCCGACAGTGCCACGAGCATCGCGTCCAGCACCACGGCGGTGTAGTCGCCCGGCAGGTCCCGGGGTGGCAGCTCCGAGTCGACGCCGGGCAGCGGGACCTCCCGCAGCGCGGCAAGCTGGGCGGCCACCAGGGCGACGTCGATCGCTCCGCGCACGCTGCTGCCTTGCCGGACGTCCTCGCGCTCCCGCGTCGCCCGCGTCACCGCGACCGCGTCGCCCGCGTCACCGCGACCGCGTCGGCCACCAGCCGCGCGGATTCCACCGCGGTGCGCCAGGCTACGATGCCGCGCTCGGCCGCCGCGTCCTGGTAGCCCACCGCGAGGCGGCAGAGCCGGTCCAGGACGCCGGAGGACAGCCGCGTCGTCCCGATGTTGTCGTAGGGGTTCATCGAGGCGACGACCCGGAAGGTCGGCCGGGCCTCCACTGGCCCCAGGCGGGGGACCGTGATGCGTCGTTCGGCCATGGCGGTGAGCAGCGTGTTGAGGGTGTCCTCCGGTGCCCGGTTGAACTCCTCCAGGTACAGGAAGCCCCCGCTGCGCATGGCTGTCACCAGCGGCCCTGCGACGAAGTTGTCTTCGGTGTAGTCCTCGCGAAGTACCCGGGCCGGGTTGTGGTGGCCGACCAGGCGAGCCGGAGTCAGGTCGGCGTTGCCCTCGACGAAGAGCAGCGGGATTCCCCACTCATGGGTGATCGACCGCAGCAGGGTCGACTTCGATGTGCCCGGCGGACCTTCGATGAGGACGTCTCGGCCAGCGGCGATCGCGGCGAGGAGGAGGTCAGTCTCCCGCTCCCGGCCGACGAGATGGGTCGCCACCCGCGCGCGCAGCTCGCGCACCGAGGCGCCGTCGGCCCGGGTCACCCGGACACCGGTGATGTCGGGGTCCGGCCGCGTGGGGGCTGTGGTCTCGATCGTGACGTGCTCCTCAGGGTGACGGGGGCGGGGGAGGGAGTCCTCAGGTGACGGCGCCGGCGATCTTGAGCTCCATGAGCTCGTCGTCGGTCTTCCCGAGCTCCCGGAGAATCTCATCCGTGTGTTCGGCGAACTGCGGGGCGCGGCGGCTGGTCACCGGGGTCCCGTCGAACTGCACCGGGTTGGCGACCAGCTCGCGGGGGATCCCGTCGGCGTCGGTGACCTGCGCGATGAACCCGTTCTGGCGCAGTGCCGGGTCCATGCCCACCTCGTAGGTGTTCTGGACCAGCGCCCACGGGCCCGACGTGCCCTCCATCCGCGCGACCCACTCCTCGTAGGTGATGCCCGCGAGGACCTGGGCGACGATGTCCGCGGCCTCCGGGGCGTTCGCCATGATCTTCTCGGTGGTGTCGAAACGCTCGTCCTCGGCGAGCTCGGGTCGGCCCATGGCTGCGCAGAACTCCGGCCAGTACTTCCCCGGCTGCAGCATCGTCAGCATGAGCCAGCGGTCATCGGCGGTCCGGTAGGCCCCTGCGAGTGGATTGGCAGCGGACCCGTGCCTCGGCGTCGCGGTCTGGGGGAGCGGTCCTCCCGCCAGCAGGGCGAGGTTGACCGAGAACTGCGTGGCCCAGGCCCCGACACCGAGCAGGGAGACGTCGACGATCGACGGCTTGCCGGTGACCGTGCGGGCGTACAGCGCGGCGGCGATCCCTCCGGCGATGGTCATTCCACCCATCGAGTCCCCGTACGCCCCGGTGGGCATGCCGGTCAGCCGGTCGGCGTCGGGCGGAGTGACGCTCGCGGCGCTGCCGCCGCGGCCCCAGAAGGCCGTGCTGTCGTACCCGCCCTTGTCTGCGTCGTCCCCGCGGGCACCGAATGCGCTGCCTCGGACGTAGATGATGTCCGGGTTGATCGTGCGCACGTCCTCCACGTCGATCCGGAGCTTGGCCCGAGCCGAGGGCAGGTAGTTGGTGACGAAGACGTCGGAGCGGAGGATGAGTTCAGCAAGGATCTCCGCGGCCTCAGGGGTCGCGAGGTCCAGCCCGATGCTGCGCTTGCCCCGGTTCGGGCCCTCCATGATCGGGAAGAAGGTCGTCGTCGTGCTGACGACGTCGAGCCCCAGCAGGCGTACCAGGCCGCGTTGCGCGTCGCCGGTGACCGCGTGCTCCACCTTGATCACGTCGGCGCCCCACTCCGCGAGCACCGCCCCGGATGCCGGCACGAACGTGAACTGGGCGACCTCGAGGACGCGTACGCCCTCCATCGGACGATTCAGCGGAAACTCCTTCGTTCGTGGATGCTGTCCCGGACCGGGACCGGCCCGGGACAGCAGCAGCGATCCTCGTCAGTCGGCGATCGAGATAGCGCGCTCGGGACAGACGTTGACCGCGGCCCGGGCCTGGTCGGCGTAGGACGCGGGGAGGTCCGGTGCGACCACTGAGCCGTAGCCGCTCTCGTCGTCGGTGAAGACCTCGGGCGCCAGCTCGTAGCACCGGCCGTGTCCCTGGCAGCGGCCCTGGTCGATGGCGACCTTCACCGGGCATCCCACTCCAGCGGCAAGTGGTCGATGCCCCGGAGCGACGACGGGGTCCACTCCACGGTGACGCCGGGCTTCAGCCGGTACTCGGGGATCCTCCGGTGCCACTCACGGATCACCACGCGCAGCTCCATCCGGGCGAGGTGCGAGCCGAGGCACCGGTGCGGGCCGCCACCGAACGCGAGGTGGCTCTTGTCCTTGCGCCGCAGGTCGACCTGCTGGGAGCCCGGGGTGTCGGGATCGAGGTTGGCCGCGGCGATCGAGGGGAGGACCATCGTGCCGGCGGGGATGGGACAGCCGGACAGCTCGGTGTCCCGGGTCGCGCGACGCGCGGAGGCGCCCATCACGGGGCTCTCCCAGCGCAGCAGCTCCTCGATGAGGCCGTCCATGGTGTCCGGCTCGTCGACCAGCATCTGACGGGCTTCCGGGTGCTCGATCAGGAAGTTGAATATGCACTCCAGCGAGATCGTCACCGTGTCCAGCCCGGCCGCCAGCAGCAGGAAGAGCGTGCGCAGGATCTCGCTCTCCGAGAGTTTCCGGCCGCCCTCGACCTCGGCGGTGAGGAGGAAGCTCATCAGGTCGTCCCGCGGCTGCTCCCGCCTGAGCGCGAGTTCCTGGCCGAACCGCTGGTAGATCTGGCCGGCGGTCTCAATCTGCAGCTGCTGCCCGGCCTCGCGGCTCCCGGCGATGATCTCCGGGCGGATCATGATGTCTTTCCAGCGCACCATGTCGTCGAGCTCTTCGGCCGGGAGACCGAGCAGGGTGAGGAACGTCAGGCAGGGCAGCGGGACGGCGACGTCGGCGGAGAAGTCGCACTCGCCCTTGTCGATGAACGCGTCGATCATCTGGTTCACATGGACGGTCACCGCCGGCTCGAGCGCCTTCATCCGCTTCGGAGAGAACAGCGGGTCGAGCAGTCTGCGGTAGACGGAGTGCTGGGGCGGGTCGACGCCCAGCGGGATCACCGGCTCGGCGCTGCCCATGATCGGTGTCTCGTTGGACCAGAGGTCGGTGTCGCGCAGGACCGACTCGACATCGGCGCGCGTGAGCGCCGCGGGGCCGTCACGGTGCTCGTCGAAGTCGACAGGGCACCGAGCGCGCAGTTCCGCGTAGTAGGCGCGCGGGTCGTTGGCCCGATCGCGCATGAACTGCTCGAGCCGAGCCTCCCGGTCCGCGTCCGGGGGTGAGGCCTCGACGGTGGGCTGGGATGCCATGGGCGTCTCCTTGTCGTGGAAGTGGACTGGCGGATCGAGCGAGATGCGGCTAGTCGGAGCGTGGGCGTGCGGATCGCACGAGGTCGGTGTCCTCCCCGACTGCGCCGACGCGGCGGGCTCCCAAGGGCGTGCCCAGCGGCGCTTCGCGACCGGGGAGGACGTCGGTGAAGAATCGGGCGTTGTCGGCGACGTGGACGCGCTTGTCGTCGGGAAGCTCGTCCTCGTAGTAGATGGCGTCGCTGGGGCAGACCGGCTCACACGCGCCGCAGTCGATGCACTCCTCAGGGTTGATGTACATCGCGCGCGCACCCTCATAGATGCAGTCGACCGGGCATTCCTTGGTGCAGGTGCGGTCGAGGACATCGATGCACGCATCGGTGATCACGTAGGGCACGGTTCCTCCGTAACGGGGAGTGGCGACGACGCTCCATCGGCCCTCCACGCTGCCGGTGAATGAGCCCTCGGCGTGGAGCGAATAGGAAGGGCCTCTGTATCGCGTGTGAGACGTGGACCCGATGTGTATCAGTGTTGCGGGTCACATACAAGCCTTGAGTGTGTCCTGCCTCACGCGTAGTTTCCCGGCCTGACGTCTCATTCGCGGGACGCGACTCTCTGGAGGACCCATGTCGGACTCAGGCCTCGTTCCCTACGAGCCCGAGCGTCGGATGCTCATCGACGGTGAACTGGTCGCGGCCGCGTCGGGGAGGACCTTCGACAACATCAACCCGGCCACCGAGGAGGTGCTGGGTGACGTCGCGGATGCGGACGCCGACGACATGCGCCGGGCCATCGCCGCGGCACGCCGGGCCTTCGACGAGACGTCGTGGTCGACCGACCACGCATTCCGCGCCCGCTGCCTGATCCAGTTGCAGGACGCGATCCAGGGCGAGCTGGAGCAGTTCCGCTCCGAGCTCGTGGCCGAAGTCGGCACCCCGGTCATGGTTACCAGCATCGCCCAGCTCGAGGCGCCGCTGGCCGACGCCTTCGCCTGGCCGGCCAAGCACATCGAGGAGTTCCAGTGGGAGCGTGAACTGCCGAAGGCCGCCCCGTTCGGCGTGCCCAGCAGGCGCTTCGTCTGGAAGGAGGCGCTCGGCGTCGTCGGCAGCATCGTGCCGTGGAACTATCCGTTCGAGGTTACCGCCAACAAGCTCGCGCAGGTGTTGGCAACGGGGAACACGACGGTGCTCAAGCCGGCACCGGACACCCCGTGGAACGCCACCCGGCTGGGCCGGCTGATCCTTGAGCGGACCGACATCCCGGCGGGCGTGGTCAACGTGGTCACCTCTTCCGACCACCTGGTGGGTGAGGAGCTGACGCTCGACCCGCGGGTCGACATGATCTCGTTCACCGGCTCCACCGTGACCGGCAAACGGATCATGGAGAAGGGAGCCGCCACCCTCAAGCGCGTGTTCCTGGAACTGGGCGGCAAGTCGGCGATGATCGTGCTCGACGACGCCGACTTTGCGACCGTCGTCCCCAGCGGCATGTCGGTCTGCATGCACGCCGGTCAAGGTTGTTCGATGCAGACCCGCATGCTGCTGCCGCGGTCCCGCTACGAGGAGGGCGTCGAGCTCATCACCGCGGCGATGAAGCAAGTGCCCTACGGCGACCCGACCGACCCCAACAACATGATGGGCCCGGTCATCAGCGCGAAGCAGCGTGCCCGCATCGAGGGCTACATCCAGAGAGGCGTCGAAGAGGGTGCCAAGCTGGTCGTCGGTGGCGGTCGCCCCGCGCACCTGCCGAAGGGCTGGTTCATCGAGCCGACCCTGTTCGTCGACGTCGACAACTCGATGACGATCGCGCAGGAGGAGATCTTCGGCCCCGTGCTCACGGTCATCCCGTACGACGACGACGAGGACGCGATCCGCATCGCCAACGACAGCGCCTACGGCCTGTCGGGAGGCATCTTCTCTGCCAGCAACGAGAGGGCCATGAGCATGGCCCGCCGGTTGCGAGTCGGATCACTGGGAGTCAACGGCGGCGTGTGGTACTCCGCGGACTCACCCTACGGCGGCTACAAGGCCAGCGGTGTCGGCCGCCAGAACGGGATCGAGGGGTTCGAGACCTACTTGGAGACCAAGGCCGTAGCGATCATCGACAACTGATCCCCGTCCACCGGGTCGCCGCCGTTTGCATGACGGCGGCGACCCTCGGCCGGGGCGGGGGCTGCGCCCGTCGACGTCGTCTCGACCGCGCCACTTCATCGGGCAGGCGGATCCTGCGTGGCCGCATCCAGCAGGTCCTGCCAGTCCTGGATCTTGACCCGGCCGCGGCCGTGCTTGCCGCCCTCCTGGTCCTCTGCGGTCAGCACGGCACGCCAGCCCGCTACACCCACAACGGGCTCCTGCCGCTGCGTCAGGAGCGGTCCCACGCCGCCAGGGTCGGCGGCGTGGCCGGCGAGGAGAACGGGCATGTCGGCGCGCAGGCTGTCGACCGCGTCCCGGGCGTCGGCGCGGTTCGTGCCCAGGATGCCGGTGGCACCCCGCTTGATCCAGCCGACGACGTACTCGCCTGGTCCGGCGGCTCCGTCCCGCACCACGCGGCTGGCCTCGGTCGGGATGGTGGAGGTGAGCTCGTCGAAGGGCACGCCTGGTAGGCCCGCGCCCCGGTACCCCACCGACCGGAGGACCGCTTGGGCGGGGAGGTCCCACGTCTCACCCGTGCCGACGCCCTCTGCCGACGTGCGCTCCAGGCGGAGCCCGGTGACGCGCTCCTCACCGAGGATCTCGATCGGGCGGGCACCGAAGTGCAGGTGCAGGCGACGGCGTGCCGTCGACGGCACGCGTTCCGCCCAGGCCTTGAGTACGGCGAGGTTCCGTGTGGTGACGGGGGTGACGCCCTCGGGCGGTTCCTCCGGCAACTGGCCGTCGTCCACGACGACGGAGACCCCGGCGAGCTCCCCGAGTTCGCGCAGCTCCTTGGTCGTGAACTTCGCATGCTGAGGGCCGCGCCTGCCGAGTAGGTGCACGTCGGTGACTGCACTGGCCCGCAGGTCTTCCAGGACGGGCTGGGGCACGTCGGTGGGGGAGAGCTCCTCCGCGTCGCGGAGAAGGATCCGGGCGACGTCGAGGGCGACGTTGCCGACCCCGACCACTGCGACGGTGGATGCGCCGACAAGATCGGGTGCGGAGGCCTCCGGGTGGCCGTTGTACCAATTGACGAAGGACGTCGCCGAGATGCTCCCCGGCAGGTCCTCGCCCGGGATGCCGACGCGCCGGTCGCCGCTCGCGCCGAGGGCGTACACGATCGCGTCGTAGCGCTCCCGCAACTCCTCGAGCGTGACGGCGCGGCCGACATCGACGTTGGCGAAGAGCTCGACGTCCTGCCGTTCCAGGACCTCCATGAGGGCGCGACCCGCCGCCTTGATGTTGAGGTGGTCGGGGGCCACCCCGTACCGGAGGAGTCCGAAGGGAACCGGCAACCGCTCGATGACGTCTACGCGCACACTGCCGTCGCCGTCGAAGGTCAGGTAGTCGGCCGCGTAGAGGCCGGCGGGCCCGGCACCGATGATGGCGACCCGCAGGGGGCGTCCTGGTGCGCGCGCCGCCGTCTCGTCCTTGACGTCCATGTTCTCTCCCTCGGATGCGCATCGAGGACGGCCGACGATGTCGCCGTCAGAGCTCGCTGGGTGGGTCTGCCGCGCTCGTTCGGCTCCCGCCGAACCGATTGCGGTCGCAGCCGCTGGGAAGGACCGCTCGGACCTCGGCGCGCTGCGTCGTCAGCCTGTGATGGGCCACACTGCCCGGACGGCAGGCGGCCCGGACACCGAGGAGTACAGCGATGCCTCACGTCGTCATGGATGCCTGCGTCGACGTGAAGGATCAGTCGTGCGTCCGCGAGCGCTCCGTCGACTGCGTCTACGAGGGGGAGCGTCAGCTCCACATCCATCCCGAGGTGTGCATTGACTCCCGAGGTGTGCATTGACTGTGGGGCGTGCGAGCCGGTGTGTCCGGAGAGCGCCATCTACTACGAGGGGGAGCTCCCCGTCGGCGCGGAGTCTGCGGCGGAAAGGCAGACGCAGGTCCTGGTGCCGCTGGGTGTGCTCAACGGCGCCCGGAGGGGCGGTCCGCTGCACACTGACCATCCCTACATCACGTCGCTCCCGCCCCGGCCGGAGCGCGACCGAGGCGACGGCGAGTGGACGATCGACCGCCCAGGTCGGCGCCGGCACTCGAGCCCGCCGCGCTATTGCTGGAGCGGGGCTTCCACCAGGGTGATGGCTCGTTCCGGGCACGCGGCGGCGCCGTCCCGGGCCTGTCTTTCCAGACCGACAGGGACCTCGAGCTCGGTGAAGGCGACGTAACCGAGTTCGTCGAGCTCGTAGACGTCGGGTCCGCCTGCGTTGCACCGAGCATGTCCGCTGCACTTGTCCTTGCTGACGACGATCTTCATGTGGGCCTCCTCCGGGGGAACGTTTCCTTCGACTTCACGCCGACGACGTGCGTGGCCTTCGTTCGCTCCGGCAGGCGTGCCGCGTTGTCTGTACCACGCCGTCCCGGTCAGACCCTCACGCGCGGGCCGCGGCCAGCGCCTCGTCGTACGGCGCGCGGTCACCGACCATCGATCTCATGCGCATGACCCACCGCGGTGCGCTGGCGCCCAGTACGGCGGTGAGCCGACCGTCCCGGCCGTAGAGGGCCAGCAGCCGGTCGGCGTCCGGGCCGACGCGCAGCAGGGTCACCTCGTCATCGGGGTGCGGCCACCCCAGCACCTGGAACTTGGTCCGGTACTGGTCGCTCCAGAAGTACGGGACCTCGTCGAGGGCGGTCGGCTGGCCCGCGAGATCACGCGCCGCGGCCACGCCCTGATTCGCTGCGCTGGTCCAGTGCTCCATGCGAACGTGCGCGCCGAGCAGCGGATGCTCCCACCTGGCGACGTCGCCCGCCGCCCACACGCCGTCGAGTGAGGTGCGCCCCGTGGCGTCGCACAGCACCCCGTTGTCCACCTCGAGCCCCGAGCCCTCGAGCCACGCCGTCTCCGGCTGCACGCCGAGACCGACCAGGACCACCGGAGCGCTGAGTGTCGTCCCGTCCGACAGGAGCAGTTCCCGTTCGGCGCCCTCGCCGCGGGCCTCGACGACCGACGTCCCGCACAGCAGGCGTACCCCGGCATTCTCGTGCATGCGGGCCACCTCGGCCGCTACCTGGGCGCCGAAGATGCGGGCCAGTGGTGCGGCCAAGATTTCCAGCAAGGTGACATCGGCGCCGAGGGCCCGGGCGCTCGCGGCGACCTCGCACCCGATGAGGCCGCCGCCCACGACGGTCAGGCGCCCGGCGCGCCGAATGTCCTCGGCAAGGGCGTGCGAGTCCTCCAGGGTGCGCAGCACGTGGGCGCCGCTCCCACTGACGCCGGCCAGCGTTCGGGGCTGTGCGCCTGTGGCGACGACCAGCGCGTCGTAGCCGAGCGTCTCGCCGTCGTCGAGCAGCACGGTTTGCTCGGACGGGTGCAGGGCCACGGCGCGGCGGCCCAGGCGTAGGTCGACGTCGAGGTCGCTCCAGTCGGCGCGCAATGGGGTCTCCCGCCGCTCTCCGCGCAGGACCTCCTTGGACAGTGGCGGCCGATCGTAGGGGGCGTGCGACTCCCCGCAGACGAGGGTGATGCTGCTGTCGAGGCCAAGCCGGCGTACCTCCTCGACGGCGCGAGCAGCGGCCAGACCGCCGCCCGTGATCACGATCGAACGGGGAATTCGCATGGAACCTCCCAGGGTTCGGTGTCCCGATTGAGATTTTCTTGCCTCGTTGTCGCACGGATGGTTGCATGCGACCCACGTCACAACAACCGAGGAGCAGCGTCATGGGTCGTGTTGAAGGCAAGGTCGTCTTCATTACCGGAGCGGCGCGGGGTCAGGGTCGTGCCCACGCACTTCGCCTCGCGGAGGAGGGCGCCGACATCATCGGCGTCGACATCTGCGAGGACATCTCGACCAACGGGTACCCGATGGCCACGCGAGAGGAGCTCGACGAGACGGTCCGGATGGTCGAGAAGCTCGATCGCCGGATGGTCGTCAGCACCGCCGACGTGCGGGACCGCGCCGCAGTCAAGGCTGCACTCGACGCCGGCGTCGCCGAACTGGGCCGCCTGGACGCGGTCGTCGCCAACGCCGGCATCTGCCCCCTCGGAACGACGGGTGGCGAGGCGTTCATCGACGCCCTGCAGGTCGACTACGCGGGTGTCATCAACGCCGTGGAGGTGGCCCTTCCGCACCTCCGGGAGGGGGCGTCGGTCGTTGCCACCGGGAGCCTCGCGGCGCTCCTCCCCGGCACGGTCGACGCTCCGGGTAGCGGCTCCGGCGGCCTGGGGTACTCGCTGGCGAAGCGATTCATCGCGTCGTTCGTCAACGATCTCGCGTACGTGCTTGCCCCGCAGAAGATCCGGGTCAACGCAGTGCATCCCACGAACGTCAACACGATGCTGCTCAACAACGATCAGATGTACGGCATCTTCCGCCCGGACATCGAGAACCCGACCCGGGACGACGCGCTGGCTGCCTTCCCCGCGATGCAGGCCATGCCGATTCCCTACGTGGAGCCCGAGGACATCGCCGCGATGGTCCTTTTTCTGGTCTCCGACGAGTCGCGCTATGTCACTGGCATGCAGATGCGCGTGGACGCTGGCGGTTACGTCAAGAGCCGCCCGCAGCAGCCGACGTTCTGACCGCCGACCTCGTGGCGGGCCTGCTCAAGGCCTGCCTCGAGGTTGTCGGCAGCAGCTCCCGGCGGCGCACATGCATGGCCTGCGTCGGTGTAGCGGGAGTCGATGAGGCCGAAGTCAGGCGGATGGCGCGCGGACCGGCCGGCACAGCGGGATGTCCGGCTCGTCATGGCCGGCGGTTCAGTTCCAGGGCGTCCTGTGAGGGAAGCGCCATGCGCATGGGTGCGTTCCAGCTCCCGCTGGATTCTTGCTCGCCGAGGTGGCCGGGCGAGACGTCGAGAGTCATCGCAGATCGCCTCCTCGCCGCATGGGGGAGGGCAGTTGATCGCGGCCGGGCGAACGGCGTGACGCAAGCGAATGCTCGATCCGGGGCGACACCATTCCGGCCCGTAATTGACCGTGCTCGGCCGGACCATTCGCAGCCCTTGTATGTGATCTACGCCACCGATACCGTGACGAGGCCTCGTCCCGTCGGCGAGACGCAGGCTGGTGCAAATCGCAGTTCCAACCGCATCTTCGTCGCCGTCGGGTTCTCCCGACGCAGCCGGATCTGCGCATCAGCCCGTTTCGAGATGAAGGAGTCGCCTTGACCCAGACCGACACATCCGCGACCGAGTCAGCCGCCAGGGCGGGTTCCTGCCCCGTCGCGCACATCACCTGGGAAGGGCCCGAGCGCCCGGCCATGGCCGGCTACGAGATGCTGGACACGCTCCAGGCGGAGAGTCCCATCCACCGCGTCGACGAGGGAATGGGCTTCTACCTGGTCACCGGGCACGAAGCGGCGTTGATGGTGGCGCAGAACCCCACGGTGTTCCCGCAGGGCTCGCGCATCCTGTCGACCGGTGACCCCCAACCGTTCCTGCTCGTTCCGCACGGGCTCAACGGGCCGGTGCACCAGAAGTGGCGGCGGTTGCTCGCGCCCTTCTTCACACCCGGCCAGGTGCAGGCGCTGGACGGGAAGGTCCGGGCGCGGGCGATCGAACTGATCGAGGAGCTGCAGGCCCGCGGGAGGTGCGACTACACGTCGGAGTTCGCTCTGCGCTTCCCGACCGCCGTCTTCCTCGAGCTGATGGGGCTGCCCATCGACGAGCTGGACATGATGCTGGAGTGGGAGACCAACATCCTGCATCCCGACTACTCGGTGGGCGGGGCCGGCGTGGCCGGCATGCATCAGGCCCAGCAGCAGGTGACGGAGTACTTCATCACGATGATTGCGCAGCGGCGGGCGATGGCTCGGGAGGATCGGCCCGAGGGGCTGGCCACCGAGGCCCTCGACTGGACGATCGACGGGGAGCCGGTGACCGATGCCGACCTGCTCTCCTTCTACCTGCTGTTCTTCATGGCGGGCCTCGACACCGTCACGGCCGAACTCGGGTACGGCCTCCGGCACCTGGCCACGCACCCGGAGCACCGGCGGCGTCTGGTGGAGGAACCGGAGCTCATCCCCAAGGCCGCCGAAGAGCTGCTGCGCGCCTACTCGATCGTGAACACCGCACGGGACGTGGCCGAGGACACCGAGGTGGCCGGCTGCCCGGTGCGCAAGGGCGACGTGGTGATCGTCAGCTTCCCTGCCGCAGGCCGCGACAACAACGCGTACGAGAACGCCAAGGAGGTCGACTTCGACCGGCCGGTCATCAACCACCTGGCCTTCGGGGCCGGACCGCACCGTTGCCTTGGCTCCCACCTTGCCAGGCACGAACTGGTGGTGGCGTACGAGGAGTGGCACAAGCGGATTCCGGAGTACTGGCTCGACGAGGACGCCCAGCAGTTGGAGGCCTCGGGCGGCATGATGACGCTCAACACCCTGCCGCTGACGTGGGCGCCCTAAGACGCAGGTCGACCGCTTCCGCGGCACGGAGTACCGGTCGAGCGCCGTCCGCGTACCCGTGAGCCGGGCCGTCCACTGCGCCTCCACGTGGTCGTGCCCGGCCTCATCGGCGAACGGATCCGGCCCCGCTCGTCCGGGGCGCCGGATCCGGAGGACAGACGTCGCCGCTTTTCGGGGAGGAAGCCCGTGAGGGTCGGCTTCATCGGACTCGGTGACCAGGGTCTGCCCATTGCGCAGCGCATTCGGGCTGGGGGTTTCGCGCTGAGTGTCTGGGCGCGCCGCAGTGAGTCCCTGATCCCCTTCGCGGGCAGTGACGTGGCGATCGCGACGAGCCCGGCCGACCTCGGCCGGCTGTCGGACGTCGTGGGGATCTGCCTGTTCGACGCCGCCGGCGTGCGCGACGTCGTCTTGGGGCCGGATGGGGTCGTGGCCGGGCTGTCCCCAGGCGGGGTCGTGGTCGTACACACGACGCTGGCGCCCGACGAGGTCCGCGACATCGCTGCCGAAGTCACATCGGCCGGTCTCTCGCTGCTCGACGCCCCGGTCAGTGGTGGCCACTCCGCGGCTGCGGCCGGCGCCCTCACAGTGATGGTCGGCGGTGAACGCCAGTCCCTGGATCGGGTCCGGCCGGTGCTCGCCAGCTATGCCACGGACGTCGTGCACCTCGGCGCCGTCGGGGCGGGTCAGCAGGCCAAGCTACTGAACAACGCCCTCTTCGCGGCGCAGATCGTCCTGGCCGACGACGTCCTGCGCATCGGCGGGATGCTGGGCCTGGACCCGCAGAGCCTCGCGGCGGCGCTGGCGACGAGCAGCTCCACGTGCACCGCCGCGCGCATCCGCTACACCGTCGGTTCCTTGGCGGGGCTCGCCGGCACTCAGGCCGGCCCCACCCTCACCAAGGACGTGGACCTGCTGGAGCGAGCACTCTCCGGGGGGCCCCGCCAAGCCGTTCTGGATGTCGCGGGTCGGTTCGTCGCGGCGATGCGTGCGGCCGGCCCGACCGACCCGGGGCGCCGGAGCTGAACCCGACCGGCACGGCATCGACGCCCCGGTGGTAAGGAATGGACGGCTCCCGGGCCGGTGGCGCCGTGTCGGCGTCTCCGGTCCGGGAGCTGCTGTCGGCGTTAGGAGAGCCAGCCCACCAGTTTGGTCTCGGTGTACTGCTCGAAGCCCTCGATGCCGTTCTGTCGGCCGATGCCACTGGTCTTGTAGCCGCCGTAGGGGGCGTCGGCGCCGTACCAGATGCCGCCGTTGACGGAGATGGAGCCGGTGCGGATGCGGTCGGCGATGGCCATGCCGCGCTCGAGGGAGGCGGAGAACACCCCGCCGGAGAGTCCGTACTGGCTGTCGTTGGCGATCCGGATCGCGTCCTCGTCGTCGTCGTAGGGGATGACGGCGAGGACGGGACCGAAGACCTCCTCCTGGGCGATGGCCATGGAGTTGTCGACGTCGATGAACAGGGTCGGCTCGATGAAGTAGCCCGTGGGGAGGTGCGCGGGGCGTCCGCCGCCGACGACGAGGCGGGCGCCCTGTTCGACGGCGCGGTCGATGTGTCCCTGGACTCGGTCGCGCTGCAGGGCGCTGATCTGCGGGCCCTGGATGTTGGTCATGTCGGTGGGGT